>NZ_JBVJNO010000003.1:0-38375 GCF_055583645.1 Amycolatopsis sp. NPDC104587 | reverse complement strand
AACCACCGGACGAAAGGGGAAGGAACCCCCTAAAACATGGGAGCGGTCAGACACGCCCATGCAGTGTCGACCAGTCTGGTTTCCCCCCCCCCCCCCCGCCCGCCCCCCCCCCCCGGGGTTCGGTAGTTCTTCCCGGGGAGGTAACACGTGCCGGTGACGCTGCCGCGGTCGTTCAGGTCGTTCAGGTCGTTCACCAGGCAAGAAGTCTCGTCGGCCTCGACGAACCTGCCGCGGTCGCCGTCCGGAACCGGGAACACGGTGAGCCGGCCGTCGGCGTCCCAGCGCGCCGGGCGGCTCAGGCCGGCACCGTTCCCGACCTCGCCGTAGATCGTCCCGTCCGCGCCGATCTTCTCGGCGTGGCTGTGCTTCCCACTTCGCGGCGTTCGTGCCATGCGACCGACGACCGTGCCCGCTTCGTCGAGGTCGGTGACCGAGCCACCGCCTTCCAGCACGACGACCTCGCCCGCCGGGTTCCAGTACCGCAGCCCGTCGTGAAGCGTCGTTGATCAGGCGCGGGTACCCGTAGCCGAGGAACGTGACCGTCCCCCGGGTGGTGTCCCACTTCACGGCGGTGTCCGGGCCCGGGCAACGCCGTGGGCGTTGACCGCGGCCACGCTGGAGTACGCGTAGTCCGGGGAGCCGGCGATCGGCGGCAGCTCGGTGATCCGGCCCGCCGCGTCCCATCGGGCGCCGTGCTGGTCGAACGCCTTGTCGGTCGCCGAGCCGAACACCGTTCCCGAGTTGGTCACCTGCAGCCCCGCGCTGCTCGGCCCGCCGGGCAGCGTGCCCAGGTCGACCGGACCGCCCGGCTCGTCCGCACCCGCCGGGACCGCGGTCAGCGCCGTCAGCACCGCCGGTTGAGTCAGCCCGGCAGCAGCGCCGGGGCCGTCAGCCGGGTGGCGTTGGCGGCCTCGTCGTCCGGGGCCTCCTGCGCCGAGCGCTCCGCCTCGACCCGCGCGAGGTAGTTCGTCACCTCACGCTCGGTCCGGTGCGCGTCCCAGCCCAGCAGCGGAGCCATCAGCTCCGCGACCACCGGAGCCGCCGCGACGCCGCGGTCGCGCTCCTCGATCGAGATGCGCGTCCGCCGGGTGAGAACGTCCTCGAGGTGCAACGCGCCTTCGTGCGAAACCGCGTACACCGCTTCCACACGAAGGTACTCGGAGGTCTCCGTGATCGGCGAAGCCAGCGAAGGGTCCTCCTCCATCAGGGAGACGAGGTTCCAGATCCGCGTCCCGTACCGCTGCAGCAGGTGCTCGACGCGCGCCACCGGCAACCCGGTCCGGGAAGCGACCGAGTACCGGTCCGCCCACAGCTCGTGGTACCCCTCGGCGCCGGCGATCGGCAGCCGGTCGGTCCACGACGGCGGGGTCGGCTTGCCCACCTCTTCGACCGCGACGTCGACCGCGTCCGCGGCCATCACCCGGTATGTCGTGTATTTGCCGCCGGCCACGATCACCAGGCCCGGCACCGGATGCGCCACCGCGTGCTCTCGCGACAGCTTCGTCGTCGCGGCCGCCTTCGCCGCCAGCAACGGGCGAAGTCCCGCGTACACACCTTCGATGTCGTCGCGCGTCACCGGCGTGCGCAGCACCTTGTTGAGGTGCTCCAGCACGTAGTCGACGTCCGCGCGGCTCGCCGCCGGGTGCTCGCGGTCGAGGGACCACTCGGTGTCCGTCGTGCCGACGAGCCAGTGCTTGCCCCACGGGATGACGAACAGCACGCTCTTCTCGGTGCGCAGGATCAGCCCGGTGTCGAGGTCGATCTTCTCCCGCGGCACCACCAGGTGGATGCCCTTCGACGCGCGCACGGTGAACGGCGCGGGAATACCGGCCGCCTCCGCCATGTCGTCGCTCCACACACCGGTGGCCGCGATGACCGAGCGGGCGCGGATCTCGAACTCGACCCCGCTCTCGCGGTCGACGACCTTCGCGCCGACCACCCGGGAACCCTCGCGCAGCAACGACGTCACGCGAGCGCGCGTCAGCACCGAAGCACCCTGCTCGGCCGCCGTCCGCGCGATGGTCATCGTGTGGCGGGCGTCGTCGACCTGGGCGTCGTAGTACTGGATCGCGCCGATCAGCGCGTCGTCGGCCAGCGCTGGCGCGACCTTCGCCGCGCCGCGCTTGGACAGGTGCCGGTGCCGCGGCAGGGCGCGGGCGCCGCCGAGCGTGTCGTACAGCGTGACGCCGGCGCCGATGTACCCGCGCTCCCACACCCGGTGCGTCAGCGGGACCAGGAACTTCACCGGCCGCACCAGGTGCGGCGCGAGGGTCTGCAGCAGCAGGCCGCGTTCCTTGAGCGCCTCGCGCACCAGCTTGAAGTCCAGCTGCTCCAGGTACCGCAGACCGCCGTGGATCAGCTTGGACGAGCGGCTGGACGTCCCGGCGGCGAAGTCGCGGGCTTCGACCAGCGCGGTCGACAGCCCGCGGGACGCCGCGTCGAGCGCGACGCCGGCGCCGGTCACTCCCCCGCCGACGACCAGGACGTCGACCTCTTCGCGAGCGAGCTTGCGCAGTGTCTCGGCCCGGTAGGCCGGGGAAAGCGGTGTCACGGTGTTCCTCCTCATGGTCACTGCACGTCGACCCAGTCGAGCGTGCGGCCGACGGCCTTCTGCCAGCCCGCGTAGCCCTCGGCGCGCTGTTCGCCGGTCCACGACGGCGCCCAGCGCTTGTCCTCGTTCCAGTTCTGCTCCAGCTCGTCGGTCGAGCGCCAGAACCCGACGGCCAGGCCGGCCGCGTACGCGGCGCCGAGCGCGGTGGTCTCGGCGACGACCGGCTTCGACACCGGGACGCCGAGGATGTCGGCCTGCAGCTGCATGCACAGCTCGTTCGCGGTCACCCCTCCGTCCACACGCACCACGTCGAGCGTGACACCGGAGTCGTTCTGCATGGCCTCGACGACGTCGCGGGTCTGGTAGCAGATCGCCTCCAGGGTGGCCCGCGCGAGATGAGCGTTGGTCGTGGCGCGAGTGAGCCCGACGATCGCGCCGCGGGCGTCCGAGCGCCAGTACGGTGCGAACAGGCCGGAGAAGGCCGGGACGAAGTAGACGCCGCCGTTGTCCTCGACCTGGCGGGCCAGGCTTTCGCTCTGCGACGCGCCGCTGATGATGCCCAGCTGGTCGCGCAGCCACTGCACGGCCGACCCGGTGACGGCGATCGAGCCTTCCAGCGCGTAGACCGGCTTCTCGTCGCCGAACTGGTAGCACAGCGTCGTGAGCAGGCCGTGCTTCGAGCGGACCAGCTCGTGGCCGGTGTTGAGCAGCAGGAAGTTGCCGGTGCCGTAGGTGTTCTTGGCCTCGCCGGGCCGGAAGCAGACCTGGCCGACGGTCGCCGCCTGCTGGTCGCCGAGGACGCCGGTGAGCGCGACCTCGCCGCCGAGCGGGCCGTCCGCGCGGGTGACGCCGAAGAAGCCGGGGTTCGACGACGGCCGGATCGCCGGGAGCATCCGCTTCGGGACGTCGAAGAAGGACAGCAGCTCGTCGTCCCAGTCGAGGGTTTCGAGGTCCATCAGCATGGTGCGCGAGGCGTTGGTCGGGTCGGTGACGTGCACCCCGCCGTCCGGGCCGCCGGTCAGGTTCCAGATGAGCCAGGAGTCGGTGGTGCCGAAGAGGGCGTCACCCTTTTCCGCGTCCTCGCGCACGCCGTCGACGTTTTCGAGGATCCACTGCAGCTTGCCGCCGGAGAAGTACGTCGCGGGCGGGAGCCCGGCCTTGCGGCGGATGACGTCGCCCTTGCCCTCGCGCTCCAGCGCCGAGGCGATCCGGTCGGTGCGGGTGTCCTGCCAGACGATCGCGTTGTGGTAGGGGCGGCCGGTGCGGCGGTTCCACACGACGGTGGTCTCGCGCTGGTTGGTGATGCCGAGCGCGGCCAGGTCGCGATAGGTCAGGTTGGCCTTGTTGAGCGCGGTGGCGATGACCGAGCGGGTGCGTTCCCAGATCTCGGTCGCGTCGTGCTCGACCCAGCCGGGCTTCGGCAGGATCTGCTCGTGTTCGAGCTGGTGGCGGGCGACTTCGTTGCCGCCGTGGTCGAAGATCATGAACCGGGTGCTGGTGGTGCCCTGGTCAACCGCGCCTACGTAGTCAGGCATGGGGGTTCTCCTCAGTCAGTGGGCGGGCTCGAGGTCCTTGGCGGGCATGGCGTCCAGCGGTTCTCCCGTGGGGAGGAAGCGCTCGATGAGGAACTTGTAGATCGCGCCGCCGACGAGGGCGCCGAGCACCGGGGCCACGATCGGGATCCACCAGTAGGGGAAGCCGTACTGGTCGGACCACGCCGTGTCGTAGCCGGTCAGCCAGGAGGCCAGGCGCGGGCCGAAGTCGCGGGCGGGGTTGATCGCGTAACCGGCGTTCGTGCCCCAGGCCATGCCGATCGCGACGACGAGGAAGCCGACGACGACCGGAGCCAGGTTCGCGCCCGGCGAGGTGTTGCGGAGGTCGGTGATCGCGAAGAGGACGATCAGCAGGATCGCGGTGCCGATGACCTGGTCGCGGAAGGCGCCCCAGTCACCCACGGGCAACGTGCCGTTACCCGGCAGGGTGGAGAACACCCCTTGGGTCTTGATCGTCAGGCCGGGATCCTTGGCGGTGAGCACCTCGGTGTAGTTCCAGCGCACGAGCAGGGCGGCGACGAACGCGCCGGCCGTCTGCGCGAGGGCGTACGGGGCGACCTTGCGCCAGGAGAAGCCCTTGAACACCGCGAGCGCGATGGTCACGGCCGGGTTCAGGTGCGCGCCGCTGATCCGCGAAGCGACGTAGACACCGAGCGTGACGCCGAGCCCCCAGGCCCAGGCGATGCTGTCGTGGTCCCCGATGCCCGCGGCGGCGACCTGCGCCACCACCCCGCACCCGAAGAGGATGAGGATCATCGTTCCCACGAACTCCGCGGCCATCTCGCCGCCGAGCCCGTGGGCCTTGAGGTTTCGCACCATTGCTTCCTCCACAAAGGACCGTTCGTTCCCCCCGGTGAGTGAAAGTTAAGTTCGGGTTTCCGGACGGTCAACGGACACCGGTCAGCATTGTCGAACGGCCGAAGTGGATGTTCGACATTGTCGAATCAGGGCCGGTCAGGTTACGGTCGGGGGGTGCCCGGTCCGATCCAGTCCATCGAACGCGCCGCCGCGATCCTGCGGTTGCTGGCGCGCGGCTCGGGCCGGCTCGGCGTCGGCGAGATCGCCGAGTCCCTCGAACTGGCGAAAGGCACCGCCCACGGGATCCTGCGCACCCTGCAGGGGGTCGGGTTCGTCGAACAGGACCGCGACACGGGCAAGTACCAGCTCGGCGCGGCGCTGCTGCACCTCGGGACGAGCTACCTGGACGTCAACGAGCTGCGGTCCCGGGCCATCAACTGGGCGGACGCGCTGGCCGCGCGCAGCGGCGAGGCCGTCCGGATCGGCGCGCCGCTGGAGGGCCGGGTGCTGGTGGTGCACCACGTGTTCCGGCCCGACGACAGCCTGCAGACCCTCGACGTCGGCTCGCTGCTGCCGCTGCACGCGACCGCGCTCGGGAAGGTCCTGCTGGCCTACGACACCACGCTGAAGGCGACACCGGAGCTGTACACGCGCCGTACGCTGACCACGCAGACCGCGATCAAGCGGGCCTGCGCCAAGGTCCGCGAAGCGGGCTGGGCGGTCGAAAACGGCGAAATGATCTCGGGCGAGGCCGGCATCGCGGCCCCCATCCGCGGCCACGGCGGCATCATCGTGGGCGCGATCGGGGTGTCGGGCGCCGTGGAGCGGATCTGCGAGCCGGACGGCGCGCCGAGCCCCCGGCTGCTCGGCCACGTCCGCGACGCGGCGCGCGCGGTGTCCCGTGACCTGGGCGCGTCCCGATGGTGAAGGAGGTGCCCGGGTGGTCCAGCGGTACGTGATGTCAGTCGACCAGGGCACGACCTCGACCCGGTGCATCCTGTTCGACGCGCGCGGCCGGCTCGTCTCCGTCGTGCAGCGGGAGCACCAGCAGCACTTCCCGCGGCCCGGCTGGGTCGAGCACGACGCGACCGAGATCTGGCGGAACCTCGCGCGGATCGTCCCGCAGGCCCTCGCCGACGCCGGCGCGACCGCCGAGCAGGTGGTCGGGCTCGGGATCGCCAACCAGCGGGAGACCACCGTGCTGTGGGACCGGCACACCGGCAACCCGGTCGGCCGCGCGATCGTCTGGCAGGACACCCGCACCGACGCGATGCTCGAACAGCTCGCCCGTGAGCCGGGCGCCGACCGGGTGCGGCAGCTGTGCGGCCTGCCGCTGGCGACGTACTTCTCGGCGCCGCGGATCCGCTGGCTGCTCGACCGGACCCCGGGCCTGCGCGAGCGCGCCGAGCGCGGCGACGTCCTTTTCGGCACCATCGAGAGCTGGTTGATCTGGAACCTCACCGGCGGGGCCGAGGGCGGGGTGCACGTCACCGACGTCACCAACGCCTCGCGCACCATGCTGATGAACCTGCGCACCCTCGCCTGGGACAAGGAGCTGCTCGACTTCTTCGACGTCCCGCGCGCGATGCTGCCGGAGATCCGGTCCTCGACCGAGGTGTACGGGACGACGTCGCGGGTGGTGCCCGGGATCCGGATCGCCGCGGCCCTCGGTGACCAGCAGGCCGCGCTGTTCGGCCAGACCTGCTTCGCGCCCGGCGAGGCGAAGTGCACGTACGGCACCGGCAGCTTCCTGCTGCTCAACACCGGCCCGACGCCGGTGCTGTCCACCCACGGCATGCTCACCACGGTCGGGTTCAAGATCGGCGACGAGCCCGCGGTGTACGCCCTGGAAGGGTCGATCGCGGTCACCGGGTCGCTGGTGCAGTGGTTCCGCGACGGCCTCGAGCTGATCGGCAGCGCCCCCGAGATCGAGACCCTGGCCAAGACGGTCGAGGACAACGGCGGCTGTTACATCGTCCCGGCGTTCTCCGGGCTGTTCGCGCCGCACTGGCACAGCGAGGCGCGCGGGGTGATCGCCGGGCTGACGTCGTACATCACGAAGGGCCACCTCGCGCGGGCGGTGCTGGAGGCGACCGGCTGGCAGACCCGCGAGGTGGTCGACGCGATGAACGCCGACTCGGGCCTGGCGCTGTCCACGTTGAAGGTCGACGGCGGGATGACCGCCGACAACCTGCTGATGCAGTTCGTCGCGGACGTGCTCGACGTGCCGGTGGTCCGCCCGATGGTGGCGGAGACGGTGTCCCTCGGCGCGGCCTACGCGGCGGGGCTGTCCGTCGGCTACTGGCCGGACCTGGAAGGGTTGCGGCGCAACTGGCACCGCGCCGGGCAGTGGCTGCCGGCGATGGACCCGGCGCGCCGCGACAGCGAGTACGGGCACTGGCGCCAGGCCGTGGAGCTGACGTTCGGCTGGATGCGCCCGGGCCCGGCCGCGGTCGCGCCCGGCTCGGACCTGGTCGAGGTGCTGCTGGCCGACCACCGTCGGTTCGAGCAGCTGTTCCGCGACCTGCGCAACACCGAGGCCGACCGCCCGGCGCTGGTCGCGGAGCTGGCGGGCCTCCTGGTCGCCCACGCGACGGCGACCGAGCGGATCGTGCGCCCGGACTCCCCCGAGCTGTCCTTCGCCGACGACCTCCTGGCGGTCCTGGAGGCGTCGGACTCCGAAAAGGCGTTGCTGCGCCTGGAGAACGTCGTCGACGCGCATGTCCGCGGGGAAGAGCGCGAGCTGCTGAACGACCTGCGCCGCACGATGTCCACTTCGGACCGCACGGGCCTCGGCCGGGCGTTCGTGGCGGAGCGCCGCCGCCAGCTGGCCCTCGGCTGCGGCAACGCCGACCACATCCGCGCGTTGGGTGACCGGCTGACCCTCTGAGGGCGGGCTATTTCCCGGACGGGCCGTTCGCGCGATCTTCCGTCATCTCGACGATCTTCTTCGCGAACTTGCCGACGAAGGACTTGTCCTCCTCGGACGGTGTGGGTTCGCTCATGTCAGCAGAAGGATCCCAGGCAGAAGACGAACGCGACCCAGGTGAGCACCGGTTGCGCCGTTCGGGTGGCGAGGAACTGGCGGCCGTCGCCGAAAATCCGAGCAGAACCGTCGCCTTGGTTTCCAGCCGTGCGGCGGCCTGGTCCTGCCGGGTGGTTCTCGCCGCCACTTCGTCGTTGAGGAATTCGAGGGTTTCGCATTCCTCGTCCACCGGATCCGCCACCCCGGCATCCTAATGGCACATCGAAGGACTCAGCGCCCCTCGATGTGCCATTCACGGGCTCCGGGCCCTCAGGAAGCCGCCCGGCGTTTCGTCCAGATGTCGTAGGCCACCGCTGCCAGCAGGACGACGCCCTTCACCAGCATCACCCGCTCGCTGGGCGCGCCGATCAGCGACATCCCGTTGTTGATCACCGCCATGATCAGGCCGCCGGTGATCGCGCCGACCACCTTGCCGACGCCGCCCTGCACCGCCGCGCCGCCGATGAACGCCGCCGCGATCGCGTCCAGCTCGAAGTTGACACCCGCCGTCGGGCCCGCCTGGTTGAGCCGGCCCGCGAAGATGATCCCGGCCAGCGCCGCGAGCACACCCATGTTGACGAAGATCCAGAACGTCACCGACTTGACCTTGACGCCGGACAGCGTCGCCGCCTGCAGGTTGCCGCCGACGGCGTAGATGTGCCGCCCGAACACCGACTTCCCGGCCACCAGGGAGTACCCCAGCACCAGGACGGCCAGCAGGATCAGCACCCACGGCAGGTTCTTGAACCGCGCCAGCTGCACGACCAGCGCGAGGACCACCACCGCGACCCCGGCGATCTTGAGCACGAACATCGGGAACGGGTCGACGTCCTGGCCGTACCCCAGCCGCGCCGAGCGCTTCCGCCACTGGGTGAACGCGATCCCGGCCACCGCGGCGACACCCGCGAGCAGCGACACCAGGTCGGCGCCACCGAGCGGGCCGAGGCCGATGTTGCCCAGGTAGCCGTCGGTGAAGCCGTTGGACAGCGTGCGGATCGCGTCCGGGAACGGCCCGATGCCCTGGTTGCCCAGCACCGTGAGGGTCAGGGCGCGGAACGCCAGCATCCCGGCGAGCGTCACGATGAACGCCGGTATCCCGAAGTAGGCGACCCAGTAGCCCTGCCACGCGCCGATCACCGCGCCGACGACGAGGGTGACCAGCACCGCCCAGAACCACGGCAGGTGCCAGTTCACCATCAGCACCGCCGACACCGCGCCGGTCATCGCCACGACCGACCCGGCGGAGAGGTCGATGTGCCCGGAGATGATCACCAGGATCATCCCGATCGCGAGGATCAGCACGTAGCTGTTCTGCACGATGATGTTGGAGATGTTCTGCGGTTCCAGCAGTGCGCCGCCGGTGAGCACCTCGAACAGCACCACGATCAGTGCGAAAGCGACGTAGATGCCGCTCTGGCGCGGGTTGATCGAGATCCTCCGCTTGGAGCGCTCAACCGGGGGCGCGGCGGGCCGCGCTTCGGTCGTGGTCATTCCCGTTCCTTCGTCATGTACTGCATGAGCAGTTCCTGGGTGGCTTCCTCGCGGGTCGCCTGGCCGGTGATCCGCCCGGCCGACAGCGCGTAGATCCGGTCGCAGAGCCCGAGCAGCTCCGGCAGCTCGGAGGAGATGACCAGCACGGCCTTCCCCTGCGCGGCGAGGGCGTTGATGATCGTGTAGATCTCGAACTTCGCGCCGACGTCGATGCCGCGGGTCGGCTCGTCGAGGATCAGCACGTCCGGGTCGGTGAAGATCCACTTGGCCAGCACGACCTTCTGCTGGTTGCCGCCGGAGAGCTTCCCGGTCACGCTGCGCACGGTCGGCGCCTTGATCCGCAGGTCACGCCGGAAGCGGGCGGCCGTGTCGTGCTCGGCGTTCTCGTCGACCCAGCCCCGCTTCGCCAGTTTGCCCAGCCCGGCCGCGGACACGTTGCGCTGGATGTCCTCGATCAGGTTGAGCCCGTAGCGCTTCCGGTCCTCGGTGGCGTAGGCGATGCCGTGGCGGACGGCGTCGCGCACCGACCGGACGTCGATCTCCTCGCCGTGCTTGAGGATCCGCCCGGAGATGTCCTTACCGTAGGACCGGCCGAACACGCTCATCGCGAGCTCGGTCCGGCCCGCGCCCATCAGCCCGGCCAGGCCGACGATCTCCCCGCGCCGCAGCGAAAGCGACGCGTGGTCGACGACGACCCGGCCGGCCTGGGTCGCGCTGTGCACCGTCCAGTCCTCGATCCGCAGCACCTCTTCCCCGATGTCCGGCTCCCGGGGCGGGAACCGGTGCTCGAGGTCGCGCCCGACCATGCCGGTGATGATCCGCTCCTCGGTCAGTCCGGCCGCGTCGAGCGTCTCGATCGTCCGGCCGTCCCGCAGGATCGTGACGGTGTCGGCGATCGCGGTCACCTCGCCGAGCTTGTGCGAGATGATCACGCAGGTCACGCCGTCGGACCGCAGCTCGCGCAGCAGCTCCAGCAGGTGGGCCGAGTCCTCGTCGTTGAGGGCCGCGGTGGGCTCGTCGAGGATCAGCAGCCGGACCTCCTTGGACAGCGCCTTGGCGATCTCGACCAGCTGCTGCTTGCCGACGCCGAGCTCCTGCACCGGCGTCACCGGGTTTTCGGCGAGGCCGACGCGCCGCAGCAGCGCGCCGGCCTCGTGGTTGGTGCGGTTCCAGTCGATCCAGCCGCGTTTTGCCTGTTCGTTGCCGAGGAAGATGTTCTCGGCGATCGAAAGCTGCCCGCACAGCGCGAGCTCCTGGTGGATGATCACGATTCCGCGCCGCTCGCTGTCGCGCACCGAACCGAACTCGCACCGCTGCCCGTCGAAGTGGATTTCACCGTCGTACGTCCCGTGCGGGTAGACGCCGGAAAGCACCTTCATCAAGGTGGACTTCCCGGCGCCGTTCTCCCCGCAGATCGCGTGGATCTCGCCGCTGTGCACGGAAAGGGTGACGTCCGACAGCGCCTTGACCCCGGGGAAGGTCTTGGTGATCCCGCGCATGCCGAGCAGTTCGGTCATTTCAGCTGACCCGCCGTGTAGTAGCCGGAGTCGACGAGCTCCTTCTGGTAGTTGGCCTTGTCCACGGTGACCGGCTGCAGCAGGAACGACGGGACGACCTTCTTGCCGTTGTCGTAGTCCTTGGTGTTGTTGACCTCCGGCTTGCCGCCCTTGAGCACGGCGTCGGCCATCTTCACCGTGGTGTCGGCGAGGATGCGGGTGTCCTTGAAGATCGTCGAGTACTGCTCGCCGGCGATGATGGACTTGACCGACGCGACCTCGGCGTCCTGCCCGGTCACGACCGGGTACGGCTGGCCGGCGGTGCCGTAGCCGTTGCTCTTCAGCGCCGAGAGGATGCCGATCGACAGGCCGTCGTACGGCGAAAGCACGCCGGCGACCTTGGCGCCACCGGTGTAGGTCTTGGTGAGCAGGTCTTCCATCCGCCGCTGCGCGGTGGCCGGGTCCCAGCGCAGGATCGCCGCGCGGGCGAAGTCGGTCTGGGTGCTCTTGACGACCAGCTTGCCGCTGTCCATCAGGGGCTTGAGCACGGACATCGCCCCGTTGAAGAAGAAGGTCGCGTTGTTGTCGTCGGGCGAGCCGGCGAACAGCTCGATGTTGAACGGACCCGCGCCGTCACCTAGACCCTTGACCAGCGAGTTCGCCTGCTCGACGCCGACCTTGAAGTTGTCGAAGGTCGCGTAGTAGTCGACGTTCGGCGAGTTGCGGATCAGCCGGTCGTAGGCGATGACCGGGATCTTGCGGTCGGCCGCCTCCTGCAGCTGCGTGGTGATGGCGGTGCCGTCGATCGAGGCGATCACCAGGAGCTTCGCGCCCTTGGTGATCTGGTTCTCGATCTGGTTCACCTGGGTGGGGATGTCGTTCTCGGCGTACTGCAGGTCGACCTGGTAGCCGAGCTTCTCCAGCGCCGACTTGATGTTGTCGCCGTCGTGGATCCAGCGTTCCGACGACTTGGTCGGCATGGTGACGCCGACGAGGCCGCCCGCCGCGCTCGCGCTCGACGCCGCCGCCTGGTCGGCCGTCTTCTCGCTCGAACCGCACGCGGAGAGCGTCAGCACGAGTCCCGCGGCCGCGAAAGCCGCGATTCCTCTGGTGAACTTCATTGTTCCTTCTTCCTTTCTCAGAAACCCTGAGCGAGCCGGTGGTAGGCCTGGTTCCAGCGGATGCGGTCGGTGAAGCCGTGCGGCGTCGTGTCGGAGTCGATGACCAGCAGCTCGACGCCGAGGAGGTTCGCGAAGTCGCGCAAGGTCTCGGTGCCGACCGCCTGGGTGAGCACGGTGTGGTGCGGGCCGCCCGCGGTGATCCACGACTCCGCGGACGTCGACAGCGACGGCGCCGGCTCCCACACCGCCCGCGCGACGGGCAGATTCGGCAGCGGCTCGTCCGGTGCGACGACCTCGATCTCGTTGGCCACCAGGCGGAACCGGTCGCCGAGGTCGACCAGGCCGAGGGTGACGCCGGGGCCGGGCGCCGCGTCGAACACGAGCCGGACCGGGTCTTCGCGACCGCCGATGCCCAGCGGGTGGATCTCGCACGACGGCTGGGCGGCGGCGATGCTCGGGCAGACCTCCAGCATGTGCGCGCCGAGGATCTTCGGCGTGCCCGGGCCGAAGTGGTAGGTGTAGTCCTCCATGAACGACGTGCCGCGGTCCAGGCCGGCGCCCATCGCCTTCACCGCCGCGAGCAGCGCCGACGTCTTCCAGTCGCCTTCGCCGCCGAAGCCGTAACCGTCGGCCATCAGCCGTTGGACCGCGAGGCCCGGCAGCTGGCGCAGGCCGCCGAGGTCCTCGAAGTTCGTGGTGAACGCCCCGAAGCCACCGTCGGTGAGGAACTTCCGCATCCCGGCCTCGATCTTGGCCGCGTACCGCAGCGACTCGTGCCGCGCTCCCCCGGCCGCCAGGTCCGGGACGACGTCGTAGTCCTCGGCGTACTGCGCGATGAGCGAGTCCACATCGGACACCTGGTCGACGAGCTCGACCAGGTCGTTGACACCGTAGGTGTTGACCGAGACGCCGAACCGCAGCTCGGCCTCGACCTTGTCCCCCTCGGTGACCGCGACGTCGCGCATGTTGTCCCCGAAGCGGGCCAGCCGGAGGTTGCGCAGGTGGTCGGCGCCGATGGCGGCACGCGCCCACGCGTCGATCCGCGCGACGACAACCGGGTCCGACACGTGCCCGGCGACCGTCTTGCGCGGCACGCCGAGCCGCGTTTGGACGAACCCGAACTCGCGGTCGCCGTGCGCGGCCTGGTTGAGGTTCATGAAGTCCATGTCGATGGTCGACCACGGCAGGGCTTCGTTGAGCTGGGTGTGCAGGTGCAGCAGCGGCTTGCGCAGCGCGTCCAGGCCGGTGATCCACATCTTCGCGGGCGAGAAGGTGTGCATCCACGCGATCACGCCGACACACGCCGCGTCGGCGTTGGCCTCCTGCAGCACCCGGCGGATCGACGCGCCTTCGGTGAGCACCGGCTTGCCGACGATCTCGGCCGGGAGCCCGCCGGCGGCGGGCAGGAGCTGCTGGATCCGCAGTGACTGGCCGGCGACCTGTTCGAGGGTCTCCTCGCCGTAGAGGGCCTGGCTCCCGGTGAGGAACCAGAGCTGGGGTTTCGACGCGCGGGTCATCGTTCTCCTCGAAGCGTTTTCAGTGCTGGCCGTAGACGTTCTGGTACCGGGCGTAGAGCCGGTCGACGTCGTCGGGTGGGAGGGGTTCGGGGGTGCCCAGCTCGAAGGCCTTGTGCACGGTGCGGGCGACGTCTTCGACCAGCACGGCGGCCTTGACCGCGTCGCGGGCGGTCCGGCCGACGGTGAACGGGCCGTGGTTGCGCATCAGCACGGCCTTGGAGCGGCTGGTGCGGAGGGTCTCGACGATGCCGCGGCCGATGGAGTCGTCGCCGATCAGCGCGAACGGCCCGACCGGCACCTCCCCGCCGAACTCGTCGGCGATCATCGTGAGCACACACGGGATCGGCTCACCGCGCGCGGCCCACGCCGTCGCGTACGTCGAGTGCGTGTGCACGACGCCGCCGATCTCGGGCAGATGCCGGTAGACGTAGGCGTGCGCGGCGGTGTCGGACGACGGCGCGAGCTCGCCGTGCACCAGTTCGCCGTGCAGGTCGGTGACGACCATCGTGTCGGCGGACAGCTCGTCGTAGGACACGCCCGAGGGTTTGATGACCATCAGCTCACGGCCGGGGACCCGGGCCGAGATGTTGCCCGCGGTCCAGATCACCAGTGCGTTGCGGGTCAGCTCGCCGTGCAGGTTCGCCACGGTCTCCCGCAGTTCGGCGACGGTGTCGAGGACTTCGCCGGTCAGCGACATCAGGACCGTCCTTTCGCGATCTCGCGACGGCGGGCGGCCAGGCGGTGCATGACATCGTTGCCGCCACGGCCGAAGTAGTCGTGCAGCGTCGTGTACTCGGCGTACAGCTCGTTGTAGGCGGCGACGTGCGCCGGGATCGGCTGGTAAACGGCTCGCTCGACCGAGCCCATGGCCGCGGCGGCCGCGCGGATGTCCGGATAGGACCCGGCGGCGACGGCCGCGTGGATGGCCGAGCCGAGCGCCGGTCCCTGTTCGGAGCCGATGACCGACAGCGGGAGGTTCGTGACGTCGGCGTAGATCTGCATGAGCAGCGTGTTCTTCATCAGGCCGCCGGCGATGATCAGCTCGGTGACCGGGACCCCGGCCTCCCCGAACGTCTCGATGATCTTGCGGGTGCCGAAGGCCGTGGCTTCCAGCAGCGCGCGGTAGACGTCCTCGGCGCGGGTGGCGAGGGTCTGCCCGACGAGCACGCCGGACAGCTCGTGGTCGACGAGCACCGAGCGGTTGCCGCTGTGCCAGTCGAGCGCGACCAGGCCGTGCTCGCCGATCTCCTGCTGCTGCGCGAGCCGGGTGAGCTGCTCGTGCCCCTCGTGCGCGAAGTGCTCGGTGAACCAGCCGAAGATGTCGCCGACACCGCTCTGCCCGGCTTCGTAGCCCCAGAGCCCGGGGACGATCCCGCCGTCGACGACCCCGCACATGCCGGGGACCTCACGCAGTTCGGCGCCGTTCATGACGTGACACGTCGAGGTGCCCATGATGGCGACCATCTGGCCGGGCTCGACGGCGTTCGCCGCGGGCGCGGTCACGTGCGCGTCGACGTTGCACACGGCGACCGCGACGCCCTCGGGCAACCCGGTCCACGCGGCGGCCTCGGCCGACAGCGAGCCCGCGCGGGAACCCAGCTGCCCCAACGGATGTTCGAGCTTGTCGGCGACGAAGGACTCGAAGCCCGGCGCCAACTCGTGAAGAAAGTCGCGGCTCGGGTACTGGCCGTCCTGCAGGATCCCCTTGTACCCCGCCGTGCACGCGTTGCGGACGTACACCCCGGTCAGCTGCCAGACGATCCAGTCGGCCGCCTCGACCCAGTGTCGCATCGCCGCGTAGACGGCCGGGGCCTCTTCGAACAGCTCGAGTCCCTTGGCGAACTCCCACTCCGAGGAGATCAGGCCGCCGTACCGCGGCAGCCACTTCTCGCCGCGGGTGCGGGCGAGGTTGTTGATCCGGTCCGCCTGCGGCTGGGCCGAGTGGTGCTTCCACAGCTTGACGTAGGCGTGCGGATTGCTTTCGAACTCGGGCAGCTCGCACAGCGGCGTGCCGTCGGCGGTCGTCGGGACCATGGTGCACGCGGTGAAGTCGGTGCCGATGCCGACGACGTCGGCGGGGTCGGCGCCCGCGTCCCGCAGCGCGGCCGGGACGGCGGTCCGGAGCACGCCGACGTAGTCCGCGGGCACCTGCAGCGCCCAGTCCGGTGGCAGCGCGCGGCCGGTGGCGGGCAGCGTCTCGTCGAGCACGCCGTGCGGGTACTCGAAGACCGCGCTGCCCAGCTCGGCGCCGTCCGCCACCCGCACGACGACCGCGCGCCCGGAGAGCGTGCCGAAGTCGACACCGACGACGAGGGGTTCTGCTGACACTGCTGGGTCCTTCCGGGACGACTGAGCCTCAGTTAGCGTTAACATTCGGCGGTGGTTCACGGCCTCCGCCGCAGGCGACCGCGCTAGCGCGGCCCGGTGCTAGCGCGGCCCGGTGCTTTCGCGGACGATCAGCTCGGGCACGACCAGGGCCCGGGCGTGCCGGTCGCCCCCGCCCAGCCGCTCGGTCAGCAGGCCGAACGTGCGCCGGCCGACCTCGATGAAGTCCTGGCGCACCGTGGTCAGCGGCGGCGTGAAGTACGCCGCCTCGGGCACGTCGTCGAAGCCCGCGACGCGCACGTCCCGCGGCACCGAGATGCCCGCCTCGGCGAACGCGCGGAGCAGGCCGAGCGCCATCTGGTCGTTGCCGGCGAAGACGGCGTCGAGGTCGCGCTCCCCGGCGAGGGATCGCCCCGCCTCGTAGCCGGAGCGCGAACTCCAGTCGCAGCGGACCACGCGCGGGGCCGGAACACCGTGGCGTTCCAGGGTTTCCCTCCAGCCGAGCTCGCGGTCGCGGGCCTCCAGCCAGTCCTCCGGGCCGGCGATGTGCCACACGGTCCGGTGGCCCAGCGCCAGCAGGTGTTCGGTGGCGCGGCGGGCGCCGTCGCGCTGGTCGACGGAGATCACCGGGACCGGCGCGGTCTCCCCGCCGCCGACGGCGACCACCGGGAAGTCCGCGGGCGCGGCCTCCAGGGCCCGGCCGGCGGTCACGTGCGGGGCGATGACGATGACACCTTCGACGGCCTGGCGGCGGAGGTTCTCCACCGCGTCGGCGATCGAGGACCGGCCCGGGCGGCTCACGCTGGAGATCGTGATCGCGTAGCCGGCTTCGCGGGCGGCGTTCTCGATGCCGTGGAGCGTGCTCGCCGGACCGTACAAGTTGGACTCGAGGGCCACGACGCCGAGCGTGTCGGTCCGCCCGGTGACGAGTGCGCGGGCCGCGGAGTTGGGGCGGTAGCCCAGTTCTTCGATCGCGGCGAGCACGCGGGCGCGGGTCTCCGGCCGCACCGGGCCGGTCCCGTTGATCACCCGGGACACGGTCATGTGGGACACCCCGGCGACCCCGGCGACGTCGGTCAGGCTGGGCTGCCGGGTGCCGGCCGCGGTCACCTTGACGGGACCACCGGCCCGGGATCGTTCGACCACCGGCGTCCCCTTCCGTCCGCTCCGACGTGGCGCCCGTCACCCGTTCCGGTGACGGCGAGGAGTCAGTGTTAGCGATAACACCCGTGCGGTCAACCCGGCCCGCGTAACGGTCTCGTCACGCGGGCCGGGCGTCAGAGCGCGAGGGAGGCCGCGACCGGGAGGTGGTCGCTGCCGGTCGCGGGCAACGTCCAGGCCGCCGTCGGCCGCAGCCCAGCGGTGAAGATCTGGTCGATGCGCGCCAACGGCAGCGAAGCCGGCCAGCTGAAGCCGAATCCGTCACCGGCTTCGTCCTGCGCGACCCGCATCCGGTCGGTGACCCGGGTGAGCGCGCGGTCGTCGGTGGTGCCGTTGAAATCGCCGACCAGCACCTTGTGCGGCGCGGACTCCGCTTCGACGGCGTCGGCGAGCAGGCCGATCGCGGTGTCCCGGCCGTTGGCGGTGAACCCGGAGCCGAGCCGCACGCGCACCGACGGCAGGTGCGCCACGAACAGCGCGACCGGCCCCTTCGGAGTGTCCACTGTGGTCCGCAGCGCGCGGGTCCACGGCATGATCGCCACCGGCCGCGTGTCGCCGAGCGGGTAGGTGCTCCAGACACCGACCGTCCCCTGCACCGAGTGGTGCGGGTAGCGCGCGGCGAGCGCGTCCTCGTACTTCGGGATCTCGGACCTCTTCAGCTCCTCCAACGCGATCACCTGCGCGCCCGAGGCGGCCAGCGCGCGGGCGGTGCCGGCCGGGTCCGGGTTCTCGTCGTTGACGTTGTGCGAGACGATCGTGAGGTCGCCGCCCGCCTCGGTCTTGTCGAACACCCGCCCGCCGAAGAAGCCGGCCCAGACCAGGCCCGGGAGCAGCAGCGAGACGAGAGCGAGCGCCGAACGCCGGACCAGCGCCGCGACGAGCAGCGGGACGAGCAGGAGCCCGGTCCACGGCAGGACCGTCTCGAGCAGGCTGCCCGCGTTGCCGATCCAGTTGGGCACCAGGGAATGCGCGAGCAGCAGCACCGCCGTCAGCACCGAGAACACGGCGACGACGCGGCCGCGGCGTGCCCGGGGGCGGGCGGGCTTCGGCACGGTGATCGGCTCGGTGACCGCGGTCATCGGGTCGCCGCCGGCAGCTCCCGCTGGATCGCGGAGATCAGCTTCGCGCTGTTCTCCAGCACCGCGCGCAGCCCGGCCGCGGGGCTCCCGCCCGGGCTCTGGTGCAGCACGACCCCGAGGATCAGCGCCCCGCCCCGGCTCTGCGCCGCCCACATCAGGGCGCCGCCGGCCGCGGTCGACGACCCGGTCTTGAGCCCGATCACGCCGTCGCGGCCGAGCAGGGTGTTCGTGTTGACGACAGCGCCCGGCACACCGTCGACGCGCAGGCTCGGGGTGCCGACGATCGCGCGGACGACGGGGTTCTTCATCACCTCGCGAGCCAGCCGGAGCTGGTCGGTGGCGGTGCTGGTGGTCGAGTCCTCGACCCCGCTGGCGCCGGTGTAGGTCGTGCTGGTCATCCCGAGCGCGCCGGCTTCGCGGTTCATCTTCTCGACGAAGGCGTCTTGGCTGCCCGCGTCCCAGCGCGCGAGCAGGCGGGCGACGTTGTTGCCGGACGGGACGAGCATCAGGGCCAGCAGGTCCCGCTCGCTGATCCGGCGGCCCGCGCGGACCGGCGCGGTCGACTCGTCGGCGGCGGTGGACTCCGCCTCGGCCTGGTCGTCGACGGTGATCTCCGGGCCCGCGTCCCCCTCGGCGAGCGGGTGGTCCTTCAGCACGACGTAGGCGGTCATCACCTTGGTGACGCTGGCGATCGGCACCGGCTGCCGCTCACCCCGGCTGCCGAGCGAGCCGAGCCCCTGGACCTCGGCACTCGCCTGGCCTTCCGCGGGCCACGGCAGCGGCAGGTCGACGTCCGGCCGCGCGGCGGCGGCCCGTCCGGCGACCTCGGGCGGGAAGACGACCCAGACGGCCGCGGCGAGCGCCACCGCCGCGGCGGCGGCCAGCCCGCCGGCGAGGGGTGGGATGCGGGTACGGGCCATGGTTCTCCTCCGGGTGCCGAGGTGCGCTGGTCGAGCGCACGCCGTCACTCTGTCCGGGGAAGATCGCCGGTCCGTCGGGGTTGTTCGACAGGTCTGAACCAGAAATGTCGCGGTTCTGTACCAAAAGCCGCCTGGGCCGGGACATGGCGCGGGACCGGCCCCCCTCCGCCGCGCGCGGAGGAGAACCGGTCCCGCTGGTCTGGACCCCTCAGCTCACGTGGACGTAGTCGACCACGAGCTGCTGCGGGAACTGGGTGCTGCCGTCGGGGTCGCCGGGCCAGTAGCCGCCGACCGCCAGGTTGAGGATCACGAAGAAGTCGTGGTTGAACACCCACTGGTTGCCGCCGACGTCGGCCGGCGTGCGGGTCTGGTAGGCGTTGCCGTCGACCGACCAGACGATCCGGTCGGTCGACCAGTCGATCGCGTAGGTGTGGAAGTCGTCGGAGAAGTTCGGCCCGTTGTAGGCCGCGCCGATGCCGCCGGAGCCCGAATAGCCCGGGCCGTGGATGGTGCCGTGCACGGTGTTCGGCTCGAAGCCGACGTTCTCCATGATGTCGATCTCACCGCACTGCGGCCAGCCGACGTTGCCGATGTCGGAGCCCAGCATCCAGAACGCGGGCCACATGCCCTGCCCGCGCGGCAGCTTCATCCGGGCCTCGATGTGGCCGGACGACGCGGTGAACTTGCCGGAGGTGTTGAGCCGCGCCGAGGTGTACTCACACGGGCCGTACCAGCAGTTGTTGCCGCTGTTCTCCTTCTTCGCGGTGATCACGAGGTGGCCCTGGCCGTCGAGCGCCGCGTTGGCGGTGCCGTCGGTGTACCACTGGCGCTCGTGGTTGTTCACGTTGTCACCGGTCTCGTGCCCCCACTTCGAGCCGTCGACGCCCGCGCCGGCGGGGCCGTCGAAGTCGTCGCTGAAGCTCGCGAGGGGCGCGG
Organism: Amycolatopsis sp. NPDC104587; assembly: GCF_055583645.1. Classification (NCBI taxonomy): domain Bacteria; kingdom Bacillati; phylum Actinomycetota; class Actinomycetes; order Pseudonocardiales; family Pseudonocardiaceae; genus Amycolatopsis; species Amycolatopsis sp. NPDC104587. The sequence goes on along the minus strand of NZ_JBVJNO010000003.1, from coordinate 18,402 downwards.
CGGGCGCGGCCTGGCTCTGCGGGGCGGCCACCGCGGCGCCGAGCACGAGCAGGGCGGCGGGCGCGGCCAGCAGCCGGGCCGTCCGCCACCACCGGGCGGAGTTCCTGGTCGACATCATTGTCGCCTCTTCCGTTCCGCGGGCGACGGGCTGGCGGATCACCGGCACCCTATTTGTTGTGCGTCGCAACAAAGTATGAACGGGCCGGTGGCGAAGAACAAGACTATCCGGTCGGACATTTTCCGACGAGTACCCGATGGTCCGGACCACCGGGTACTTTCGGGCAACGGCTCAGCGCTGGATGCAGTCGAGCCCGAGCCCGACACCGGTGGCGACGTACTGGCAGAGGTGCGACGCGTGCTCCGCGTCGGTCTCCGTGCAGCCCACCGGCACGCCGAGCAAGTCGACCGCGCAGTAGGCGTAGAACTGGTTCGGGTTGCCCGGCACCGGGTCCGCCGACGCGGGGGCCGCCGTGACGACGGCCGAAGCGAGGGTGAGCGCGGCCGCGAGCGCGGCGATGCGGGTCTTCATGGTGCTCTCCTCCCGGAATCCCCGGTCTCCCAGGGGTTTGTGCAGGGAGGAGTTCCCCGCCGTCCGCCCGTTCAGCTCCGCGTCACCGGAAAGTGTCACACGACGGGACCGGGGATCGAACAGCGCATGAACAGTTGTTGCTCGATTACGTCCGAACGTCGGTAGTTACGAACAGCTTCGATCACCTAGGCTGATCGCTGCCCGCCCGAGGTCCCCCTGGAGGCTCCCGTGATGGCCGATCCGAACCGACTCACCCGCCGCAGCTTCCTCGGCGGGGTCGCCGCCGCCGGCGCCCTCGGCGCCCTGCCGCCGGGAATGGCCGAAGCCCTCGCCGAACCCCGGGTTTCCGGCAGCCTGTCCGACGTCCAGCACGTGGTCGTCCTGATGCAGGAGAACCGGTCGTTCGACCACTACTACGGCACCATGAAGGGTGTCCGCGGGTTCGGCGACCGGTCGGCGATCGTGCAGCCGAACGGCCAGGACGTCTTCCACCAGCCCGACTCCGGCCGCAGCGACGGCAAGTACCTGCTGCCGTTCCGCGTGGACACCACCCGAGTGGACGGTCAGGACCTCGGCGACCTCGGCCACGGCTGGGCCGACCAGCACCAGGCGATCGCGAGCGGCGCGAACAACGCGTGGGTACCCGCCAAGGGTGAGATGACCATGGGGTACTTCGGCCAGGGCGACATCCCGTTCCACCGCGCGCTCGCCGACGCGTTCACGGTGTGCGACCACTACTTCTGCTCGGTGCAGGGCCCGACCACGCCCAACCGGCTCTACCTGTTCACCGGCACGATCGACGCCGCGGGCCAGGCGGGCGGCCCGGCGAACTACAACCCGGCCGACTACAAGCCGGTCTTCGGCTGGACCACCTACCCGGAACGCCTGCAGCAGCACGGGGTTTCGTGGAAGGTGTACGCCAACAAGGAGGTCGGCGACGCGGGCGGCTCGTTCGTCGGCGACTACGGCGACAACCCGCTCTGGCTGTTCAAGGCCTACCACCAGGACTACTCGAGCGACCTTTCGAAGCGCGCCGGCGTCTTCAAGACCTGGGGCCCGGATTCGGGGAAGGGCAAGGACGTCAACCACGTCCTCGCCGAGTTCACCGCCGACTGCGCGAGCGGTTCGCTGCCGAAGGTGTCCTGGATCGTCGCGCCCTACGGTTACTGCGAGCACCCGGAAGCCCGCCCGGTCGACGGCGCCGCGTACACCCAGACCGTGCTGAACGCGTTGTGGGCCAACCCGAAGCTCTGGGAGTCCACTGTGGTCCTCATCAACTACGACGAGAACGACGGCTTCTTCGACCACGTCGCCCCGCCGATCGCCCCGTCCGGCACCGCGGGCGAGTACATCGGCGGCAAGCCGATCGGGCTCGGCGCGCGGGTGCCGATGACGGTGATCTCGCCGTGGAGCCGCGGCGGCTGGGTCAGCTCCGAGGTCACCGACCACACGTCGGTGATCCGGTTCCTCGAACGCTGGACCGGGGTCGCCGAACCGAACATCAGCGCCTGGCGCCGCGCGCTCTGCGGTGACCTGATGAGCTGCTTCGACTTCGGCGCCGCGAACGTCCGGATCCCGCTGCTGCCGGACACCGCGGCGCTGCGGAAGCAGGCGGACGACACCCAGCGGAAGCTGCCGAAGCCGGCGCCGCCCGCAACCGGGAAGCAGCAGGTTCCGGCGCAGGAGGCGGGCACCCGGCCCGCCCGGCCGCTGCCCTACCGGCCGCTGGTGACGACGTCGCTGAGCGCCGACCGCCAGATCCTCACCACGACGTTCGCCAACCAGGGCAGTGCGGCGGTCCAGCTGATGGCCTACCGCAACGACGGGCAGACCGACGGGCCGTGGCCCTACGACGTCGCCCCGGGCGCGCAGGTCGCCGACACCTGGCGGGTGCAGCTCTTCGGGGGCGGGAAGTACGGCGTCGCGGTGCACGGGCCCAACCGGTTCCGCTGGGTCTTCGCCGGCGACGCGAACAGCGCCGGCGCGGCGGTCGACGTCACGGCCGGGTACACGACCGAGAACAAGCTGCGGCTGACGATGCGCAACGGCGGCACGACGGCGGTCAAGGTCACGGTGACCGCGAACCACTACCGCACCGACGGGCCGTGGACGTACCCGCTGGCGGCGGGCCAGACGATCACCGACGACTGGAACCCCGTCTCCTACGGCTCCGGCTGGTACGACCTCTCGGCGACGCTCGACGCCGACCCGAAGTTCCTGCGCCGGTTCAGCGGCCACGTCGAGACCGGCGCGCCGAGCGTCACGGGCTGATCTTTCACATATGTGACCAGCGTTCAGTTCGTTGACGCGTGTCACGAGTGTGACCTATAAAGGGGCGTCCGGGTGTCACGCCGCAACACCTCCGCTGCAGTCCCCCTTCCCGGAGGTCTCGGGTGTTCCGACGAAGTCCGCTCCGCCGTGCCGTCCTGCTGGGCGCCGCCACCGTTTCCGCCGCCCTCGCGCTGACCGGCGCCGTCACCGCCCAGGCCGCGGCGGCGAACCTGTCCGCCGCGTTCGCGCAGACGTCGGTCTGGACCGGCGGGTACGGGGCCGGGTACACGATCACCAACCGCGGCGACGCCACCGCCACCGGCTGGACCGTCGAGTTCGACCTGCCCGCCGGGACTTCGGTGAGCAGCTCGTGGAGCTCGGTGAAGACGCAGTCCGGGCAGCACTACAAGTTCACGAACGCCGGGTTCAACGGCACGGTCAAGCCGGGCGCCACCGCGAACTTCGGGTTCAACGTGGCCGGGTCCGGGCTGCCCGCGGGCTGCACGGTGAACGGCCTCCCGTGCGCCGGCGGCGGCCCGGTCACCACGACACCGACCACGCCGACGACCACCACGACTCCGCCCCCGACGACCACCACGACTCCCCCGCCCGCCGGGGACACGATGACCGTCTCGACGGCCGCCCAGCTGCAGGCGGCGCTGGCCAACGCGGCCCCGGGCCAGGCGATCAAGCTCGCCGCGGGCACCTACCGCGGCTCGTTCGTCACGACGAAAGCCGGGACGGCGGCGAAGCCGATCACGCTTTCGGGGCCGTCGAACGCGGTCCTGATCAACGACGGCCCGTCGGGTGACGCGCCGGACTGCCCGGCGCCGACGGCGGGCTGGGACTCGGGGTACGGCCTGTGGCTCTCGGACGCGCCGTACTGGAACCTGACCGGCTTCACGGTGCAGGAGTCGAAGAAGGGCATCGTCGCCGACAACTCCCCGCACACGGTGATCGACGGCGTGAACGTCAACCACGTCGACGAGGAGGCGGTCCACTTCCGCCGCTCGTCGGCCGACAGCGTGCTGAAGAACTCGACGATCACCTACACCGGCCTGGTCCAGCCGGGCTACGGCGAAGGCGTCTACCTCGGCTCGGCCAACTCGAACTGGGCCTGCCACGGCAACTCCGGCGGCGTCGACCGCGGCGACCGGATCCAGGTGCTGGACAACCACATCGGCCCGTTCATCGCGGCGGAGCCGATCGACGTCAAGGAAGGCACGTTCAACGGCCTGATCCGCGGCAACACGTTCGACGGCCGCGGCATCTCCGGCGAGAACTCGGCCGACTCCTGGATCGACGTCAAGGGCATCGGCTACACGATCGAGAACAACACGGGCACGTTCGCCTCGCCCGGGGTGTTCGCGAACGGCTACGAGAACCACAACACGAGCACGTCGCCGTCGTTCGACAACGGCTGCGGCAACGTGTGGCGCGGCAACAAGTCCGACCTCGGCGGCGTCGGCGACTACGCGATCAAGATCAGCTCGGTCTCGAAGTGCGCGGCCAACCCGAACGTGGTGTACGCGTCCAACACGGTCACGAACGCCAAGTCCGGGCTGACGAACATCCCCGTCACGCCGTAGTCAGAGGTGCATGGCCAGCCACAGGGCCACCCACGCGGCGGCGGCGAGCACTGCGCCCGTCGCCGCCGCGAGGAGGACTCGCCGGAGGCCTCGGGCCGGTTTCGCCGGTGTCTCGATGTGGTCCATGAAGTCGATCATGAACCACGCGCGCCGATCCCGACACCCGGCGCGCCCGGTCGGGCGACCCCTGCGCGGGGTACCCCGGCGACGCACGTCACTCCCCGGTGCGGGAACTCCAGGTGAACACCAGCGTTCTTACAGGTGTCGGCGAGGCGAAGCCCGCCACCCCCACTCCCGTTCCCGCCAGAGGTTCCCCCGTGCTTCCGGGCGGGAGCGGGACCTCAGGGGACGATCGAGTCGACGTACCCGCCGTCGACGCGCACGGCCGCGCCGGTGGTCGCCGAAGCGAACGGCGAACTGAGGTACACCACCAGGTTCGCGATCTCCTCCGGCTCGATGAGCCGCCGCAGCAGCGACTGCGGCCGGTGCTTCTTCATGAACTCGCGCTGCGCCTCGTCCCACGGCAGGTCCTTGTCCACCAGCTCGTAGACGAAGTCCTCGACACCACCGGTGTGCGTCGGCCCGGCGATCACGGCGTTGACCGTGACCCCGGTCCCGGCCGCGTGCTTGGCGAACCCGCGGGACACACCGAGCAGCGCCGTCTTCGACACTCCATAGTGGATCATCTCGGCCGGGATCACGACCGCGGAGTCGCTGGCGATGTACTGGATCCGGCCCCAGCCGCGTCCGGTCATGCCGGGCAGGTAGGCGCGCGTGAGCCGCACCGCGGCCAGGACGTTGACCTCGAAGTAGCGCCGCCAGTCGGCGTCGGTGATCTCCAGCGGCTCCTGCGCGCCGAAGATGCCGAGGTTGTTGACGAGGATGTCGGCGTCGGGCACCTCTTCGACGACCTGCGCCGCGCCGGCCTCCTCCGAGACGTCGCCCGGGGCGGGCACCAGGTCGGCGTCCGGCAGGTCTTCCTTGAGCCGCGCGATGGCTTTCGCGACGCCCGTCTCGCTCCGGCCGTTGATCGCGACCCGTGCCCCGGCGGCGGCGAGCCCCGCCGCGATCGCCGAGCCGATGCCCTGGGTGGACCCGGTGACCAGCGCCGTCTTCCCGCTCAGGTCGACCCGCATCGTGAAAGCCCTTTCTCGCGTCGGCCGGTGCTCCGGCGCCGATTCAAGCACAGGTGACCGGGACGCACCGGCTGAGCCGATCCCGGAAATCCGGTTGCCGCCACGCGCACCGCACCGACACCATCGGCGCATGACCACGCACCGCACCCCGCTCCTGCCGACCGTCGCCGCGACCCTCGCGCCGGTCACGCAGCAGCCGGGCCGATCGCGGGGGCCGAGCACCACCGCGTCGTGATCACCGCGCTGGTCGCCGGGCTGCTGGCCGGCTACGGCATCGCGATCCCCGTCGGGGCCGTCTCGACCTACCTCGTCGCCCTCACCGCCCGCACCTCCCTCAAAACCGGCCTGGCCGCTGCGCTCGGCGTCGCGAGCGCCGACGGCGTGTACGCGCTGGTCGCCGTGCTCGGCGGGGCCGCGGTCGCCGGGGTCCTGACGCCGGTCGCCGAACCCCTGCGGTACGCCTCGGCCGGTGTCCTCGTCCTGGTGGCCCTCCGCGGTGCTGTCTCGGCACTGCGCGAGCACCGGCACACCGTCACCCGGTCCGTGACGCCGCTCGCACCCGGCCGTGCCTACGTCACGCTGCTCGGGGTCACGCTGGTGAACCCGACCACCGTCGTCTACTTCACCGCGCTGGTCGTCGGCGACCGGGCCGGCGCCGCCGTCGCGGTGCCGGACCAAACGGTCTTCGTGCTCGCCGCGTTCGCCGCCTCCGCCAGCTGGCAAGCCCTCCTCGCGGGCGGTGGCGCGCTGCTCGGGCGGCTGCTCACCAGAGCTCGCGGCCGGCTGGTGACGGCGCTCGTGTCGAGTGCGGTGATCACCGCCCTGGCCGTCCGACTTGTCCTCTCTTGACCGGAAACCCGTTGTCCCTTAACGGTTTGTCCCGATTTCCGGCCGCACGACGGGAGAAGTGCGGCCCCCGGTCCGGGTTTAGGGTCGATGGGACGACACGGGAGGCGATCATGAACATGCCGATGACGTCGATGTCCGGCTGGGACACCGCCGGCGCGGTGCTGATCGTGCTGTGGGCGCTCGCGATGTGGGCGGCGGTCGGGATCCTGGCCTACGCGAACCGCGGGCCGGTGCGGCCCTGGGTGTACCGCGGCTCGCTCGCGGTGATCGGCATCGGGGTCCTCGGGCAGCTCGGGCACGTCCAGGAGCACATCGCGCAGGTCGGGTACTGGCTCGGCCACCCGAACGCCCCGGCGTGGATGACCCCGTGGGGCACCGGCCTGGCGAACGGGCTGCAGATGGTCCTGCCGAACCGGCCGACGTTCGGCATGGAGCTGCTGCACCTCACCGGCAACTTCATCTTCCTGGCCGGGCTCGCCGGGGTCATGGTGATCACCCGCCGCGCCACCGGCACCCGCACCCGCCGCTGGGGGAAGATGGGCGTCTGGATGCAGGGCCTGCACGGGCTCGAGCACCTCGTCCTCACCCTCTCGGTCGCGTTCGGGTCGCGCGCCATCGGCGTCTCGACGTTCTTCGGCCTCATCGACGCCGGCCCGGGCCTCACCACCTACCGCGTCTGGTGGCACTTCATCGCCAACGTCATGGGGTCGATCATCTTCGGCCTGGCGCTCTACCAGCTGTGGAAGGAACGCCGGGAAATCCGCGCCACGTTCCTCGTCCGCCCGCTGCCCGAGCTCACCCGGCAGGCGGCGTAGCGCAGGTCAGCGTCGGCAGCGCCCAGTCCGCGTGGTCGTTGCCGTTGCCGTCCCCGCCGTCGTTCACCAGCAGGTCCAGGACCTGGGCCCCGGTGACGTCGACGTCGATCGGGACCGCCGCCTGGCCGCCGCGCAGCACCGGGGTCGTGACGCGGGTCGCGCCGTCCACCGAGACGCCGAAGGCGACGCTGCCGCCGGTGCCGGTCTCGCCGTCGACACCCGCGGACGCCGTCAGCCGGGTGCAGGCGCCGGCCAGGTAGAGCTGGACGTCGCTCGCCGCGTGGACACCGAGGCCCTTCGGGTACGCCACTCCCCCGATGGTCATCGGCTTGCCGTCCCCCGCGCTCGCCTCGCCGTTGCTCGTGTCGCGCTCGACCGGGCCCCAGCCGTTCGTGGCGGTCAGGAACGGCAGCGAGCTCACCGCGACCTGGCCCGCGGGTGGCGCCGGCGGCACCGCGCCGACGATCCGTTCGCCGGACACCGACCCCGGCCGCCCGGCCTGCCGGTAGGCCACCGCCACCTTCAGCGCGGCGGTGTCCACTGCGGAGGGAGCGGTCACCGGCCAGGAGAACGTCGCCGAACGCCCGCCGTCGATCCGCGCCACCGAAGGCGGGGACGCCGGCCCGACCGTCCACCCGGCGGGCGCGGTGAGCACCGGTTTCACGTCGAAGGCCGGGGCCGCGCCCGCGGGCACCCTCACCGTCGCGGAGGCGGTGAAGCGCTGTCCGCCCGACGCGGTGTCCGGCGCGGTCAGCGACACCGCGGCGGTCGGCGCCGGCGGCATCGTGTACCGCGCTGGGTCGTAACCGGGCGACGCGTTCTGCCGCACGGTCAGCGGCGAGCGGTAGCTGCCGTAGTTCGTCCAGGCGAGCTTGCCGAGGCCGCCGGTGCTGCCATCGAGGTTCCACACCGCGACGGCGATGGTGTTGTGCCCGTTGGGGTTCAGCACGCCGTTCGGGATCGGGAAGCTGTGCTGGGGGCCGAGGTAGTTGACGTACTGGCCGAGCTGCCAGCCGTTGACGAACAGCAGCGCCCGGTACTGCCGGGCCGGGTCGTCGGTGATCGTGAGGCCGAGCGAGGTGTCCTGGCCGCGTGGCAGGTCGAGGTCCGCGGTCGTGCGGTACCACGAGACGCCGGGAGTCGTGTCCTTCGCCGGGAGCGTCGCCGGGGCCCAGCGCTGGTCCGGGAAGCCGGGCAGCGACCAGCCCGCGCGCTCGCCGTAGAGACCGCCGGTGTTGAGCGGGCCGCGGACCGGGTCGAGTCCGGTCTCGCCGCCACGGACACCCTGCAGCCGCCAGGTCACCGACGTCAGCGGCGCGCCGGTCAGCCGGGCGGCGGTGAGCCCGCGCGCGGCCTTGTTGCCGTTGTTCGCGCCGTAGTCCTCCTCGTGCCCCATGTTCACGGTCAGCACGGAGATCTCGTTGTCCCCCGCGCGCAGGGTGCCCGCCGGGAAGGTGAACGTGTGCTGCGGGTCCTTCGAGCTGCCGAGGAAGACCCCGTTGAGCCACGCCGAGAACGCGCCCGCCGGGCCGCCGCTCTGGCTCGACAGCGTGATCCCGGTCTGCTTGCCGTCGCCGGTGAAGTGGCCGCGGTACCAGGTGTTGCCGGTGTGGAAGCCGTAGTCGTCGGCGAAGAGCACCGGTTTGGCGCCGAGCGCGGTCGAGCTGGTGGAGGTGTCCTTGTCGGCCACCGGCCACGCCGAATCGTCGAAGGCGGGCTGGCTTTCCGGCGACTCCTGCTGGTGCTTCCAGCCGTTCAAGGCGGGCAGCGTGACGGCCTTCGCGGTCGGCGCGGCGGCGGTGAGGCTGCCGCTGGACGTCGGCTGGGTAGCGACGCGGGAGCCGTTCCAGGACACCGACTTCTCGGCCGCGAAGACCTCGAACGCGCCGTCGGCGCCGGTGTCGCCGGTCAGGTTCAGGGTGCCGTGGTCGTCGGCCGCGGTCCGCACCAGGTGCGTGCCGCGGACCAGCACCGGGCCCGTCGCGGTGTCCTGACGCCAGAAGGTCGCCGCCGTCGCCCTGTCCGCGAGCAGCAGGAGCAGCGGCCGCTGACCGGGTGCGGTGACGAGCACGCGGGCCAGGCCGTCGTGGGTGTAGTTCAGCCGCAGGTCGCCGCGGGCGGCGTCCCAAGTGGACGTCGCGGCACCGCCGAGGACCTGCACCGACGGCTGTTTCGCGAACCGCAGGACGGTCTCGCCGGGTCCGCCCTTGTCCCCGTAGAGGACCGCGATGTCGCGGCCGCCGATGGTCGCGTTCGTCATGATCTCCGACGTCGAGTACTGCAGCCGGGTCTGCCCGAGGTCGTACCCGGCGACGACGATCTTCGACTGGCGGCCGTTCAGGGTGATCCCGGTGCCGGGCTGCTGCGGCACGACCGGGTAGTAGTCGGCGCTGTCGGACAGCAGGTCGACGGCGTCGACCACGACGAACGGCCCGGTCGCCTTCGGGTTCTTCTGCCCGGTGACGACGACCTTCAGCGTGTGCGCCCCGGCGGTCAGGCCCCGCGCCTCGTACCCGGTGACCTGGTTCTGCTTGCTCGCCGCGTAGAGGTCGACGGTGTCCACTTTGGCCCCGTCGACGTAGACGTCCGCGACTCCGTGGCTCGGGTCCCTCGACGTCACCCAGCGGACTCCGGTTCCGGTGAAGGGAATGCTCACGCTGTCGCCGGTGACCTCCGAGAACGACTCGGTGTGCTGGTAGTCACCCCCGGTGTAGTCCACCTCCGGGCCGGCGTGGGTCCACGTGCCGGTGTAACCGACCTCGGTCGCGCGGTCGTCGTAGGTGTAACCGGCGTGCGCCGCGAGGTCGAGCGCGAGGCTCGTGGTGTTCGTGGCGGTGGACGTCGAGTCGGTGTGGCGCAGGGTGTGGAACTGCGTGCGGGTGTCGGGGTTGATCCGCGCGGTGTCGGTCAGCGCCGGGCCGGTGAGCGGCGCGCCCGCCAGCCCGTCGGTCTTGGTCAGCGGCGCGACGGACTGCGTGAAGTAGCCGATCAGCTTGTCTTCGTTGTACTTCGGGTCGAACTGGCGGCCCTCGGTGATCGCGGCGCCGTAGTCGTAGGAAGTGTAGTTCTGCGGGATCGCGCTCCAGCCCCACGACGTGCCGCCGTGCAGCATGTAGAAGCTCTGGCCGGTCGCGCCGACCGCGATGTTCTGCTTGTAGAAGACGTTCGCGAACTGGTCGTTGATCAGCTGCGCGCACTTCTCGTAGCCCGGGCCGCCCCACGGGTCGAACGCGCCGCCCTGGAACTCGGCGGTGATCAGCGGCTTGCCGGGGACGTGGTCGTAGCTGATGTCCGGCACGCCGTTCCACCGCGTGGGGTTCGAGCAGTCGAAGCCCTGCGGGTAGGAGTCGGCGGCGTCGACGTCGAGCGCGGCCTCGCCGGCGTTGAACGTGCCGTTGTTGTTGCCCACCAAGGGAACGGTGATGCCGTCGGCGCGGGCCTTGTCCTCGAGGTGCTTCATGTAGGCACGGCCGTCGGCGTTGCCGTTGTAGTACTCGTTCTCGACCTGGTAGGCCAGCACGCTGCCGGTGCCGTTGGTGAGCTGGTGGCGCGCGATGATCCGGTCGATCTGCGTCTGCCACTCGTCGGAGTACTTCAGGTAGACCGGATCGGCGCTGCGCGTGTAGCCGGGGGTGGTGGACAGCCAGGTCGGGAAGCCGCCGCCGTCGACCTCGGCGTTGATGTACGGGCCGGGCCGCGCGATGACGTAGAGCCCGGCCTGCTGCGCGACGTCGAGCAGCTTGTCCAGGTCGCGGACGCCGCTGAAGTCGTACACACCCTGGCGCGGCGAGTGGTAACCCCAGTCGAAGTAGAGCGACGTCGAGTTGAAGCCCGCGGCCTTCATCTTCTGGAAGATGTCGAGCCAGAGGTCGGGGCTCGGCAGGCGGTAGGAGTGGACCTCGCCGGACCAGAGGTAGGTGCGGTTGCCGTCGACCAGGAAGGAGTAGCCGTCGTAGGTGACGGTGTGGGCCGCTTTCGGTGGCGCCGCGGCGGCCTGGGGGACGACCACGCCGACCAGGGCGAGCAAGGCGACGAGCAGGGCCCGGAACGAAGCACGCATGCGGGGACCTCCTGGAACGGCACTGAACCGCACACGATCCTTTGGCAACCGCACAGAAGCGGTCAAGATGCAACACCGAGATGGATCAGTGCCGACGTCGTGTTAACGCTAACTGTCCGGTGCCGGTGTCTCGAACGAGCCAGGCACAGGACATCAGCGCGGTCCGGTGCTCTCCCGCACGATCAGCTCCGCCGGCACGAGGTGCCGCGCGCCGACGTCGCCGCCCGCCATCCGGTCCTCCAGGAGCCCGAACGTGCGGCGGCCGACCTCGATGAAGTCCTGGCGCACCGTGGTCAGCGGCGGGGTGAAGTACGCGGCCTCGGGCACGTCGTCGAACCCCGCGACGTGGACGTCCTCCGGCACCCGGATGCCGGCCTCGGTGAACGCCCGCAGCAGGCCCAGCGCCATCTGGTCGTTGGCCGAGAAGACCGCCTTCAACCCGCGCTTGCCGGCGAGCGCGCGGCCGGCTTCGTACCCCGACCGCGGGCTCCAGTCGCCGCGCACGACCGCGGGCACCCGCAGGCCCCGCCGTTCGAGGGTCTCCCGCCAGCCGCATTCGCGGTCCCGGGCCTCGAGCCAGTCCTCGGGGCCGGCGACGTGCCAGACCGTCCGGTGACCGAGCGCCAGCAGGTGCTCGGTGGCCCGGCGGGCGCCGTCGTACTGGTCCACCGAGATCACCGGCACCGGCGCGGCCTCCCCGCCGCCGACGGCCACCAGCGGAATGTCCGACGGGGCCGCGTCGAGCGCGCGTCCGGCCGTCACGTGCGGGGCGATCACGACGATGCCTTCGACGGCCTGCCGCCGCAGGCTCTCCACCGCGTCGCCGATCGACGAGCGCCCCGGCCGCGTGACACTGCAGATCGCGATCCCGTAGCCGGCCTCGCGCGCGGCGTTCTCGATGCCGTAGAGCGTGCTCGCCGGGCCGTAGAGGTTCGACTCCAGCGCGACCACGCCCAGGGTGCCGGAGCGGCCGGTGACCAGCGTCCGCGCGGCGGAGTTGGGCCGGTACCCGAGCTTCCGGACGGCGGCGAGGACCCGTTCGCGGGTTTCCGGGCGCACCGGCCCGCTCTCGTTGACCACGCGCGAGACGGTCATGTGCGAGACCCCGGCCATGCCGGCGACGTCGGCCAGGCTCGGCTGCCGCGGCCCGGGGAACGACGTCCTGGCCTGCTCCCCCGGCTTCGCCCGGTCCGCCACCCTGGCCCCCTCCACCTCGCGCTTCGCCACCTGGGAGACGGTACCGCCGAACCGCCGCGCACCGGTCGTCCCGCGCCGCGCACGAGGCGTCAGCCCCAGCCGAGCGGGCCGGAGAGCGCTTTCACGACGGCCGTGACGTTCTGCGAGGCCTTCCCCCAGCTCGTGGCGGCCGGCTGGGCGCTGAGCACGACGACCACGTACCGGCGGCCGCCGACGAGCCCGCTGGTGTGCAGGTTGCGGCCCGGGTCGCAGCAGGACCAGCCCTGCTTGACGGCCCAGTCGGTCGCGGTGACCGCACCCGGGATGCCGAAGAACTGGTCGAAGCCGTCGGCGCCGTGCTCGGTGGCGCCGTCGAGGGCGCGCAGGATCACCTGACGGCCGGCTTCGGGCGCGTCGTCCATCAGGTAGTCGTAGAAGCGGACCAGGTCGGTGGCCGTGACCAGCGTCCCGCCCCAGTGGTTGGCGTCGGCGGGCGGCCGGGTCGAGGTCATGCCGGCCCGCTTCGCCCAGGACGTGACGATCGCCGGCCCGCCCAGCTGTGACCAGAGCCGGCTCGCGACGTCGTCGTCGCTGCGCGAGAGCATCTCCGAGACCTCACTGGCCGGCTCGCCCCGCTTCAGCGCTTCGAGCGCGATGAGCAGCTTGACCAGCGACGCCGACGTGTAGGTCGCGTCCGGCCGGTAGGACATGAGGTCCTGGTCGTTCTTGCGGTCGTGGACGAGCGCGCTCACCTTGCCGGGCACGAGCGCGGCGAGGTCGGCCCCGGCCGGCAGGTGCGGCTTCGCCGGCGCCGAGGCCAAGCTTTCCGGCGGCGCCGACGTCGCCGTGGTCGCCACGCTCGTGGTCAGCGGCGGCCCGGTTTCCAGCACCGGCCCGGCCGCGACGGCGGGTCCCGGCGCCCGCATCGCCGCGGCGACGACCAGCATCGCCACCACCGCTCCGGCGCACGAGCCGGCCAGCATCACGTTCCCTCGGTGCATACCGGCTCTTGTCCGCAGCCGTCGCGACTGTTCGGCCGGACGAGCCGAAATGTGGCCTGTGTCTCATCCGGCCGGGTGATCGGGGACGCGGGTGCGGACTCGCGACAACCAGTACCGTGACCAGAATCGTCGAACGGCTCGATCGGCCCGACCTCGCCGCGCGGGATCCGAAAGAGGTCTTCGCGCGGCTCTTCGACGAGTACGCCCACCCCCTGCGCGGATACCTCGCGGGCCGCGTGGGCGTGCACGTGGCCGACGACCTCGTGGCGGAGACCTTCGTCGTCGCGCTGCGAAGACGCGCCAGCTACGACCCCGCCAAGGCGCCCATCCGCGGCTGGCTCTACGGGATCGCCACCAACCTGCTCCGCAACCACGTGCGGCAGGAGGTCCGCGGGTTCCAGCTGACCGCGAAGGCCGGCACCGAGGACCGCCCGGCCGAGAGCCACGACACCGCGGTGGCCGGGCGGGTCGACGCGGCCGCCCGCCTGCGTCTGCTCGCCGGCGAGCTCTCCGGGCTGTCCGAACAGGACCGCGACGTCCTGCTGCTCACCTCCTGGGCCGGTCTCGAACCGGCCGAAGTCGCCGAGGCGCTCGGCGTCCCCGCCAGCACGGTGCGCTCGCGGCTGCACCGCGTGCGCCACCGCCTCCAGGCCCTGCTCGTCCCCATCGAGGAGAACACCCATGAATGAGCTCGACGAGACCCTCGAGCTGCTCCACCGCGACGCGCGCACGGCCCCGGCCGACCTGTCCGCGGCCCGCGCCCGGCTGATGGCGGAGCTCGCACCCGAAGCCACCGTGATCCCGTTGCGGCCGAAGCGGGCCCGCCGGTTCGCCCTGCCGATCGCCGCCGCCGTCGCCGGGGTGGTCGCGGTGACGGTCGTCGTGACGCAGACCGGTTCGCCCGGGCCCGCCGCGGGGCCGGCGGCCGCCGCCCCCGCGTCCAGCACGAACCCGACGGCGCACTGGCCGGACATCAAGCTGATGTCGGCGGCGCAGGTGCTCAACCGCGCGGCCGACCTCAGCGTCGGCGCGGTCGACCAGCCCGTCGGGCCCGGGCAGTTCCGGTACGTCGACGAGCACACGTGGGTCGGGCGCGGGGTCAACACCGGCGAGACGACCGGCTACACCTACCTGTGGGAGCAGCGGCTCGAGCGCTGGATCCCGGCCGACACGCACGACGTCTGGCAGGAGAACCGCAAGATCCTCAGCACCGGGAAGTTCCTGGGCGGCTCGGTGCCGCGGGCCCAGGCGCCCGAGCCGGAGATCACCGACACCGACCAAGGACAGTGGCAGGGCCGCTGCGGCGACTTCTTCCCGAAGGCCAAGCCGGCCAAGAAGTGCGACGACCCGACCGACTGGGACAGCCCGGCGTACTACGCGACGCTGCCGCACGACCCGGCCCAGCTCTACGCGAAGCTGCAGAACCTGACCAAGGGCCGCGGCTCGACGCCGACGGTGATGTTCCACTTCGGCATCGAGATCCTGCGCGCCGGGCTGATGCCCGCCGAGCTGCGCGCCCAGTGGTACCGCGCGCTGGCGAAGATCCCGGGCATCACGGTGCTGGCCGCCGAAACCAACCTCGACGGCCGCACCGGCGTCGCCCTCGGCCTGGACGACCGCCACGAGATCCGCCAGCTCATCGTCGACCCGGTGACGGGCCAGTTCATCGGCGAGCGCACGGTCGCGGGCGCCGAGCCGGACCAGTCCTGGATCAAGCCGGGCACGGACCTCGGCTCGAGCGCGATCACGACGGGGGTCGC
The DNA here is from genome assembly GCF_055583645.1 of Amycolatopsis sp. NPDC104587. NCBI lineage: Bacteria > Bacillati > Actinomycetota > Actinomycetes > Pseudonocardiales > Pseudonocardiaceae > Amycolatopsis > Amycolatopsis sp. NPDC104587. The sequence goes on along the minus strand of NZ_JBVJNO010000003.1, from coordinate 3,216 downwards.
CGACCGGCTCGGCGTGGCCCCGGCCCGGTAGCCCGGCGGGTTTGTCCGACATCACCGCGGATGTTTCTGACATATCCGCGGTACGGTCGGCCCGTGGAAGCCTCCGCCGGGCTGCAGATCGCCATCGAGGTGCGGGCCCGCATCGACGGCGGCCGGTGGCCTGCGGGCACCGTCCTGCCGACCGAGCTGGAGCCGGCCCGCGAGTTCGAGGTCAGCCGGCCGTCGGTGCGCGAAGCCCTCAGCGCGCTCCAGTTCGCCGGGTACGTCGAACCGCGGCGGCGGCGCGGCACCGTTGTGCTCGGCGGCTCGCCGGTGCCCACCGCCCCGCGGCACGTCCGTGCGGCGCAGTCGTTCACCGACGTCGTCGACCTGCTCGAAGCGCGGCTCGTCCTCGAACCCGCCGTGCTGGCCCTCGCCGCGGCCGACCCGGATCCGGCGGCGCTCGACCGTGCCCACGACGCCGTCGCGGGCACGGCTCCGGTGACCGGCGGCGACACCCTGCCCGCCGACACCGACCACCGGCTGCACACCGCGGTCGCCGGGGTCTGCCGGAACCCGGACCTGCGCGAGCAGCTCGGCGCGCTGCTGGAACGCGCGTCCGGGCCGGTCTGGCGGGAGACCCAGGCCACCGGGGCGCGTCAGGCCCACGCCTGGACCGCCGACCACCGCGAGATCGTCGACGCCCTCGCCCGCGGTGACGCCGGCACCGCGGCCGCCGTGTCGCGCCGTCACCTGCTGTCCGCTGTGGACAATGCCGCCGCCTGCGCCGGGCTGCCGCCGTCGCAGCTGCGGCGGCTCCGGGAGCACTTCGGGTCGTGTTAGCCGTCCTGGTTCTCGCGTTCCCGGTGGGGGTCTTCATCGGGACCGTCGGCATCGGCGGGGTCCTGCTGCCGCCCGCGCTGACCTGGCTCGGCGGGCTCGACATCCACGCGGCCGCCGGCACGAGCAGCTGGTGCTTCCTCATCACCGGGATCGTCGGCACCGCCGGCTACGCCTGGCACCAGGCGATGCCCTGGCGCTTCGGCGGCCTGCTCACCCTCGGCGCCGCGCCGGCGGCGGCGGCCGGCGCCCTCGTCAACGGCGTCGTCCCGGCCACGGCGCTCTGGCTCGTCCTGGCCGTCGTGACGGCCGGCTCCGGCGCCTACAACCTCTGGGCCAAGCCCACGGAGACCCGGGAGCTGCCGGCGCCCGCGGCGGTCGTGGTCGGCGCGGTGGTCGGGTTCGGCTCGGCGCTGACCGGCACCGGCGGCCCGGTCCTGCTGGTCCCCGTGCTGCTGGCGCTCGGCGTGCCGGCGTTGACGACGATCGCGGCCGGGCAGCTGATCCAGCTCCCGCTCGTCGGCTTCGCGACGATCGGCTACGCGGCGCACGGCAACGTCCACTTCGGACTCGGCAGCGTCCTCGGCGTGCTGGCGGGCGCCGGCGCGTTCCTCGGCACCCGGCTGGCCCGGCGGCTGCACGGGCAGCACCTGCACCGCGTCGCTTCCGCGGCCCTGGTCGTGTTCGGCGGCTTCCTCTTCGTGCTGCGGTTCCTCCCGCGCTAGCAGGGAGAACCCCGTGGACCCAGCCACCCGGCTCGGCCCGCGCCTGCCGCTCAAGCGCGACGACCCACCGGGCGCGCGGCCAACCATCTGCGGCATGACCGCGCACAGCTGCCTCGGGTACGTCCGGGCCGGGCTGGAGCTCGCCGCGCAGCCGCGGGCGACAGCCCGCCGCGGCTAGGCGGTCACCACCCGGACGCAGCAGTAGCCCGGCTTCGCCACCAGCAGGGCACGCCGCCCGTGCTCGCCCGCGCCGGTGAGCATGCCTTCGACGAGGCCGAGGTTCATCTCGCAGACGAGGCGGGCGTGCGTCCGGGCGAGCCGCTGGAACGGGCAGTTGCCCAGCAGCACCTCGCGGCCGTCCACGCGGGGCTCGAAGCCGTGTTCTTCGAGCGTGCCGATGATCTCCGCGGCGCCGGCGGCGAGCTCGGCCCCGCGTTCGCGGGCTCGCCGCCCGAGGACCTCCCGGGGCGAGACGCCCGTCTCGTCGGCCTCCTCCACCGCCGCCGCGAGCAGCTCACCAGCGAGTTCGTACTGCCGTTCGGGCAGGGAGACGCTCACCTGCCGGTCCGCGCGCCGGTACAGCTTGGCCGGCCGGCCCGCCCCCGGCCCGCTGCGGCCGGTCCGGCGCTCGTGCCCGACCGCCAGCAGCCCGTGGTCCACCAGGCGGTCGAGGTGGAAAGCCACCGTCGCCCGGGGCAGGCTGAGGGCCGCCGCGACGTCGTCACGGCTCACCGGCTCCGGCTGGCGGGCGACGTGGTCGTACAACCGGCGCCGGGTCGGCTCGTCGAGCGCCGCGACCGCGCTCACCGCGCCGGCCTCGGGAGTGTGCATCAGCGCACTCTAAAACAAATGAACGTTGACGAAAACCCGGGCGGGCTTCTACCGTCAGCTCGTCCTGGTTTCGGAAGGAGGCTGCCTTGACCGTCGACCCCGTCAGCGAACCGGTGCCGCTGCGGCACCTCGGTGTCGTGCACAACCGGGACGCCGTGGACCTGGCCGCCGCGGAACGCGCGGTCGCCGACCTGCTGCGCGCCCTGGGCAAGGACCCGTCGTCGGAGCACCTCGGCGACACCCCGCGGCGGGTGGCCAAGGCCTACGCGGAAATGCTGCAGCCACGCGACTTCCAGCTCACGACGTTCCCCAACGACGAAGGCTACGACGAGCTCGTGCTGGCCAAGAGCATCCCGGTGCAGTCGCTGTGCGAGCACCACCTGCTGCCCTTCCGCGGGGTCGCGCACGTCGGCTACCTGCCCGGCGAGCGCATCCTCGGCCTCTCGAAGCTCGCCCGCGTGGTCGAGCTCTTCGCGCGCGACCTGCAGGTGCAGGAGCGGCTGACCAAGCAGGTCGCCGACTGGCTGCAGGAACACCTGGCGCCGAAGGGCGTCGGCGTGGTGATCGAAGCCGAGCACATGTGCATGTCGCTGCGCGGGGTGCGCGCGACCGGCGCGCTCACCGTCACTTCGTCGCTGCACGGCCTGCTGCGCGAACAGCCGAAGACCCGGCAGGAGTTCTTCGCGCTGACCGGGGTGCACGCCTGACAGCCGTGGGGGGGGGGGGGGGGGGTTTTCCCCCCCTCCCCCCCCTGGTCCCGGAGGGGGTGGGGTTGTTCCCGCGGTGTTGTGTCGCGCCCGCCCCAGCGATCGCAAACAACCGCAGCGCAAAGGCCCCTCCT
>NZ_JBVJNO010000002.1:679531-811994 GCF_055583645.1 Amycolatopsis sp. NPDC104587 | reverse complement strand
GTTCAGCGTTCGACTTGCATGTGTTAAGCACGCCGCCAGCGTTCGTCCTGAGCCAGGATCAAACTCTCCAACAATGAACAGTTTAATCGAGGCAAGTTAATGCTCTCAAAGGAACCTCATACGAGGTTCAATACATAAGCTCTACTGGCTTAGTTCACTAGCACACTGTTGAGTTCTCAAGCAACACACCCGAGTCGCGCCGCCGTCAAGCGGCCTTACTCGAAGCGAGTTATTCCTAGCAGTTTATGTGGACACCCACTCAATCGCGGTAAAGCGAGAGCTTGGTTCGTGTCCCCGCCGCCCGGTTTCCCTGGCGACTTGGAGAACTTTACATGCCCCGAAAGGGCCCGAAACAGGGGGGTCCCTTAACAAGATCAGCGCAGGTCAGAACCCACGACGAAGCTCGTCTGCGGCCCAGTCTGCACCCACCGGCCCCGGAGCGCCAGCGAAAGAGCCAGAAAAGAACATTGCTCCGAGTACATTGCGTCGTATTGCACCGCGACAAAGCTCCGCCTAGCGTCGGCCGCATGACCCTCGCCCACGACGACCTCGGCCCGAAGACCGGCCGGCCCGTCCTCCTCGTCCACGGCCACCCCTTCGACCGCTCGATGTGGCGCCCCCAGGCCGAGCACCTGGCCGCCCGCGGCTACCGCGTCGTCACCCCCGACCTCCGCGGCTTCGGCTCCTCCCCGAGCACGGACACCAAGACCGGTCTCGACGTCTTCGCCCGCGACCTCGTCGACCTGGCCGACCACCTCGGCCTCGAGACGTTCGTCCTCGGCGGCCTCTCCATGGGCGGCCAGATCGTCATGCACCTGCTCAAGGACCACCCCGGCCGGGCGGAAGCCGTCCTCCTCGCCGACACCTTCGCGGGCCTCGACACCCCAGCGGCGAAACAGGCCCGCATCAGCACCGCCGCGAGGATCACCGAGGAGGGCATGCACCGGTATGCGGAAGAGCTGCTCCCCAAGATGATCTCGAGGAGCACCCGCGCGAGCAGGCCGGACGTCGAAGCGCACGTCCGGCGCATGATGCGCAACGCGCCCCAGCAAGGAGCCGCGGCCGCGCTGAGGGGACGCGCCGAGCGTCCCGACTACACCGGCACGCTCCAGGACATCAACGTCCCCACTCTCGTGGTCGTCGGCAGCGAGGACGAGTTCACGCCCGTCGCCGACGCCGAGCTGATCCACCGGAAGATCGCCGGTTCCACCCTGGTGGTCGTCGACGGCGCGGGCCACCTGCCTAACCTGGAGCGCGAGACCGAGTTCGACGAGGCACTCAGCACCTTTCTGAAGAGCAGCGGAGCCGATGAACCTTATTCAGCCGTCGGCCGGCGCGAAGGTCGCCGCAGGCAGGAAACCCGCGGTCGGTAGCGCCGGCCTAGCCAGAATAAGGTTCACCCCATGACCCAGAAGACCGTGTTCGTGACCGGCGCCAGCGCCGGCTTCGGTGACGCCATCGCGCGGCGGTTCGTCGCCGAGGGCGCCCGGGTGATCGCCGTCGCCCGGCGCCACGACAAGCTCGAGAAGCTCGCCGGGGACCTCGGCGACGCCGTCCTCCCGGTGCAGCTCGACGTCAGCGACCCCGAAGCGGTCAAGACGACGGTCGACGGCCTTCCCGAGGAGTGGAAGGCGGTCGACGTCCTGGTCAACAACGCCGGCCTGGCGAAGGGCCTCGAGCCCGCGCAGCGCGCGGAACTGAGCGACTGGGACGAGATGATCGCGACCAACGTCCGCGGCCTCGCGCACGTCACCCGCGCGCTGCTGCCCGGCATGGTCGAGCGCGGGCGCGGCCACGTCATCAACATCGGCTCGATCGCCGGCACCTACCCCTACCCCGGCGGCAACGTCTACGGCGCGACCAAGGCGTTCGTCCACCAGTTCAGCCTCAACCTGCGCAGCGACCTGCACGGCACCGGCGTCCGCGTGACGAACGTCGAGCCCGGCATGGTCGGCGGCACGGACTTCTCGAAGGTCCGCTTCGACGGCGACCAGGACAAGGCTGACAAGGTCTACGAAGGCACCACGCCGCTGACCGCGGACGACGTCGCCGAGTCCGTCTTCTGGGCCGCGAACCAACCGCAGCACGTCAACATCAACGTCATCGAGCTGATGCCGGTGGTGCAGAGCTTCTCGGCGCTGCAGATCTACCGCGAGAGCTGAAACAGCTGGTAGAGCGCCTGCTGCTCCGGGTCCGATCCGGTCAGCAGGCGCTTGGTCCGCGGCCGCCCGCCCGTCGACGGGTACGTCAGGACCAGCTCGCCGATGCCCGCGAGCTGGTCCAGCAGCTCCCGGACCGACAGGTTCATGCCCGCCCGGTCCGCTTCGCGGCGCATCAGGTGGGTCACCGTCGCCGCCAGCACCGACACCAGGCCGTGGGCCGCGATCCGCGCCCGCGTCCACTCCCAGCGCGGAGTCGGGCCGGTGAGCGCGGGCCCGGTCAGCCAGCGGAACGTCGACTCCAGGTGCGTGCGGGCGCGGTAGGCCGTGACGACGTCGCCGACCGGCCAGTCCCGGTCGGTGACCAGCACCTGCTTGCCGAAGAACTCGTCGTCCAGCCGGGCCACTGCGGCGGAGTCGATCCGCCGTTCCACCCGGATCTCACCGGGCCTGGTGCCGGTGAGCACGGCGGTGAGGACGCGTTCGATGCGCCGGCCGCGCGTGACCCGGCCGATTTCGGCGTGCACCTGCGCGCGGTCGCCGCGGTGGGTGCCGGCGGCCAAGGCCGCGGCCAGGCCGTCCAGCTCGCGGGTGGTCGTGGCCAGCTCGTCGGCGAACGCCCGGGACTGGGCCGCGTGCAGGGTCGCCGAGTGGGTCAGGATCACCCGGCGGCGGACCCCGTCGACGACCGCGTGCGTGTCGAGCGCGGTGAGGCCGGCGAACCGCTCCGGGTCGACGCGCTTGCGGGCGGACGCGGGCTGCGTCAGCAACTCCGGGTGGTCGGTCAGCGGCAGCGAGCCGACGAACCCGCGGCGGGAACCGAGGTCGAGCTGCGCGGCCTGCCCGGCGTGGAAGACCAGCGTGGCCGAGCCCAGCGCGCCCGTCAGCGCGGCGAACGTCGGGGCATTGTCGCGGCGGTACAGCCGCGAGGCCAGCGGGATGGCGCCGTCGCGGGTGACGCGCAGCCCCACGCCGGCGAGCACCTCCCGGCAGGCCGTGGGCAGCGTGCAGTCCGCGGGGGCGAACACGGCGAACTGCGGGACGTCGACGGCGAGGGCCTCGTGGTCGTCGAGCGAGTCCAGCACGGCGGCCGCGACGGTCTCCTCGATGCCCGCGATCCGCTCCGGCGTCAGGCGTTCCAGCGCCCGCCACAGACCATCCACTGTGGACAGCCGGACCAGGTCCGCGGCCGGGCTCGCCGCCCACCACAGCCCGATCGGCGTCTCCGGCGCGGTCGCCCGGTGCAGCACCGCGACCGCCAGGCTCAGGCCCAGCGAGGGCTTCGACCGCACGACGTCGTCGACGCGGCGGACGAAGTCCAGCCGGGACAGCGTCGCCCAGACCGCGGCGACGTCGCCGTAGGTCCGGTGCGAAGCCGCAGCCGGTTCGCCGCCCGGGACGGCCCGGGCGATCTCGTCGGCCGTGCCCAGGTAACGCTGGGTGACCACACGGGGCTTGCCGTCGACCCGGGCGGACTCCGCGAGGTAGTAGTACGTCCGTCCGCCGATCTTCTTCCCGACCACCGATGCCACCCTTTAGGTAATACACCTCCGTGCGCTGATCGACAACCACGGCAGCGCGCTGACCTGCGCCGACGGGCATGTGAATCGTTCGGGTGAACGTGGTGCGGAACGCACACTGGCTGGTCGCCCGAGGACGGTCCTAGCGTGGGCGGAATGGGACCCGAACCCGACGCCACCACCCCGACCGCCTCCGCGATGCGCCGCTCGCTCGCCCGGGCGCGGGACGGGAAGACACTGGACGTAGCCGAGGCGGCCGTCCTGCTGCACGCCCGCGGGGACGACCTGGCGAAGCTGTCCGAGTACGCCTCCCGCATCCGCGACGCCGGCCTGGCCGAGGCCGGGCGCGCCGGCATCATCACCTACAGCCGCAAGGTGTTCATCCCGCTGACCCGGCTGTGCCGCGACCGCTGCGGCTACTGCACGTTCGTCACGGTGCCGGGCCGGCTCGAATCGCCGTTCCTCTCCCCGGACGAGGTCCTCGACATCGCCCGCAAGGGCGCGGAGATGGGCTGCAAGGAGGCCCTTTTCACGCTCGGCGACCGCCCCGAGGACCGCTGGAAGGCCGCCCGCGAGTGGCTGGACGCGCACGGTTACGACGACACGCTCTCTTACGTCCGCGCGATGGCGATCCGCGTCCTCGAGGAGACCGGCCTGCTGCCGCACCTCAACCCGGGCGTGCTGACCTGGCAGGACTTCCAGCGCCTCAAGCCGGTCGCGCCGTCGATGGGCATGATGCTGGAGACGACCGCGACCCGGCTGTGGAGCGAGAAGGGCGGGCCGCACTACGGGTCCCCCGACAAGGACCCCGCGGTCCGGCTGCGCGTGCTCGAAGACGCCGGCCGCAGCAGCGTCCCGTTCACCACCGGTGTCCTCATCGGCATCGGCGAGACGCACGAGGAGCGCGCGGACGCGCTGTTCGAGATCCGCAAGGTCGCCAAGACCTACGGCGGCATCCAGGAAGTCATCGTCCAGAACTTCCGCGCCAAGCCGGACACGAAGATGCGCGCGACCCCGGACGCCGACCTCGAAGAGCTCGCCGCGAACATCGCCGTGGCGCGGCTCGTGCTCGGCCCGAAGATGCGCATCCAGGCGCCGCCGAACCTGATCGGCCGCCAGTACGACCTGATGATCCGCGCCGGGATCGACGACTGGGGCGGCGTCTCGCCGCTGACCCCGGACCACGTCAACCCGGAACGCGCGTGGCCGCAGATCGACGAGCTCGCGCGCCGCACCGAGGAAGCCGGCTTCGAGCTCAAGGAACGCCTGACGATCTACCCGGAGTACGTCAACGCGGGCGAGCCGTGGCTGGACCCGCGGATCACGCGGCACGTCGCGGCGCTCGTCGACGCCAAGACGGGGATGGCGCGCGAAGGCGCGATGCCGGTCGGCATCCCGTGGCAGGAGCCGGACGGCGGCTGGCAGGAGTCCGGGCGCACCGACCTGCACACCGAGATCGACACCACCGGCCGGACCGAAGACCGCCGGAGCGACTTCGACTCGGTGTACGGGGACTGGAAGGAGATCGGCGACCGGATCAAGACCGGGCCGCAGAAGTTCGACTCCACCGTGCTGGAAGCCTTGCGCAGCGCGGAAAAGGACCCGGCCGGGCTGTCCGACGACGCCGCACTGGCGTTGTTGTCGGCCGAGGGCAAGGAACTGGACGCCTTCACGAAGCTCGCCGACGACCTGCGGCGCGAGACGGTCGGCGACGACGTCACCTTCGTCGTCACGCGGAACATCAACTTCACCAACGTCTGCTACACGGGTTGCCGCTTCTGCGCCTTCGCCCAGCGACGCACCGACGCCGACGCGTACACGCTCTCGCTGGAGCAGGTCGGCGACCGCGTCGACGAGGCGTGGGCCGCCGGCGCGACCGAGATCTGCATGCAGGGCGGCATCCACCCGGACCTGCCGGGCACCGCGTACTTCGACCTCGCGGCCGAGGTGAAACGCCGTCAGCCGGACATCCACCTGCACAGCTACAGTCCGATGGAGGTCGTCAACGGCGCTTCGCGGACCAACCTTTCGCTGCGGGACTGGCTGATCGCGGCGAAGGAGTCCGGCGTGGACTCGCTGCCGGGCACGGCCGCGGAGATCCTCGACGACGACGTCCGCTGGGTGCTCACCAAGGGCAAGCTGCCGACGTCGGAGTGGATCAAGGTCGTCACCACCGCGCACGAGGTCGGCCTGCCGACGACGTCCACGATGATGTACGGCCACGTCGACACGCCCGCGCACTGGGTCGCGCACCTCAAGCTGCTCGCGAAGCTGCAGCGTGACGGCCTGGAGAAGCACGGCAAGCGCGGGTTCAGCGAGTTCGTGCTGCTGCCGTTCATCCACCAGAGCTCGCCGATCTACCTCGCCGGGCTCGCGCGCCCGGGCGCGACGCAGAACGAGAACCGGGCGGTGCACGCGCTGGCCCGGCTGCTGCTGCACGGGATGATCGACAACATCCAGAGCTCCTGGGTGAAGCTCGGCACCGAGGGCAGCCGCGCGGTGCTGCAGGGCGGCGTCAACGACATCGGCGGCACGCTGATGGAGGAGACGATCAGCCGGATGGCCGGCGCGTCGAACGGCTCGTACAAGACGATCAGCGACATGCGCGAGATGGTCGAGCCGCTGGGCCGGCCGCTGGTGCAGCGGACGACGGGGTACGGGCGGCCGTCGGCCGAGCGGCTGGCCGCCGCGGAGGCGTCGGACGGCGTCGCGACCGCCGTGCGCAAGCCGTTGCTGCCGCTGCTCACGCCGTAAGAACCGGTTTGACGGGGGTTCCGGGTGGCGGAGCCCCCGGCCCCGGGGCGGAGCCCCCGGTTGACACAGCGGTAGCGGGGGCCCGGGCTCCAGGGCGCCCGCTACTCTTCCGGCCCATGGGGGTTTTCCGGTTCACACCAGTTCTCTTCGTCGCGCTTCTCGCGGGTTGCGGCACTCCGGCGCCACCACCTGCCCCGACACCCACGGTCGCGCCGAGCCCGACTTACGCGCCGCCGCCATCGGCGGGACTGTCGCTTTCGGTCGGTCAGGTCGAGGCCGGGCTCGGGCACCGCGCGAGCGTCCTCACGCTGACCAACCGGGACAGCGGGCCGCGTCAGGTCACCGGCTACCCGGACCTGAAGATCCTCGCGGGCGACGGCTCGGCGCTCGCGGTGAAGGTCGAGCACGGGACGTCGTACTTCGCGCGGGACCTCGGACCGCAGAACGTGACGCTGAAGCCGGGCGAGAAGGTCGTCGCCGTGCTCGCGTGGTCGGCCACCGTCACCGACGGCGACCAGCGCAGCGGCGCCGCGATCTCCGTGGTGCCGGTCCCCGGTGAACCCGAGCAGAAGCAGCCGCTGGACACCGACCTCGGCACCACCGACACCGTCACGGTCAGCTCGTGGGCGACGGAAATCGGGAACTGATGACCTTGTGTCACCGCTCACAAACCCACGGTTGACGCACCCGGAGATGTGCTAACTCTTTCCCTCACGACCAGGTCAAGCACCGAAGCTGCACCTGCCGAAGGGACTTCGATGAGCACCTCCGTGGCCGCGCTGGAAATGGTCGACACCGACCGCTACCCGCTCACCGAACCGGGCAGCGCCGCCTGGCGGAACACCGTCGCCGGCACCCGCGCGGACCTGGCCGACGTCGGCTGCAGTGTCCTCGCCGACTTCATCCGGCCCGAGCTGCACGAGGTCCTGCGCGCCGAGTGCGCCGCGCTCGAGCCGCACGCGTACACCAAGGTCGAGCAGGTCAACGCCTACAACATCGCGCTCGACACCCCGCTGCCCGAAGACCACCCGGGCCGGACGGTCATGGAACGCGGCAACGCCTTCGTCGCGCGTGACCGCGTCCCCGCGTCGTCGATCATCAGCCGGCTCTACACCAGCCCGCTGTTCCAGCGGTTCGTCGCCGACTGCTTCGGCCTGCCGGAGCTGCACGAGCTGGCCGACCCGCTGGCCGGGCTGACCCTCAACGTGATCGCGCCCGGCCGCGCGCACCCGTGGCACTTCGACACGAACTCCTACACCGTCAGCATGCTGACCCAGGCCGCGGAAGACGGCGGCACGTTCGAACACTGCCCCGACATCCGTTCCGCCGAGGACGAGAACTTCGCCGGTGTGCGGGGTGTGCTTTCCGGGGAAAACACCCGTCCGGTCCAGCGCCTGGGCCTCCGTCCGGGCGATCTGCAGCTGTTCAAGGGCCGCTTCGCCTTGCATCGGGTCACTAGGGTGGTGGGGAAGATCGCCCGCCATTCGGCGATCTTCGCCTACAGCGAGCGCCCCGGCGTCATCGGCAGCCCGGAGCGGACCAGGCAGCTGTTCGGCCGGGTCCTGCCCCAGCATCTGGCCGATCGCGCCGTGCGGGGCGACGCCCTGCTCGACTAGATCTAGGAGCCTGGCCCGTGCCTTTCGACTCGACCGGCAAGATCTCGTTCGACCACATCTACACCGCGCCCGACCCCCGTCCGTTCTTCGGGACGTTGCAGCGCGTCGGCTACGAAATCCCTCAGCTCGCGAAGCCGTGCTTCGCGAAGCTGATCGGCGAACACCCGGCCGGCTCCCCGACCGTGCTCGACGTCGGCTGCTCGTACGGTGTCAACGCCGCGCTCCGCCGTTGCGAAGCCACCATGGACGATCTCTACGCGCACTACACCGCTCCGGACGTGCTGGCGCTGAGCCACGCGGAGCTGGTCGAGGCCGACCGCGCCCGCGTCACCGGTCCGGGCGGCGCGAAGTTCTTCGGTCTCGACGCGGCCGCGCCGGCGCTCGAGTACGCGCTTTCCGCCGGGTTTCTCGACGAGGCGATCCACGCGGACTTCGAAAGCGACGACCCGGACAGCACCCAGCGGAAGCTGCTCGACGACGTCGACCTCGTGGTCTCGACCGGCTGCGTCGGCTACGTCACCGAGAAGACGATCACCCGGATCGCGCGCGGCTCGCGGCCGTGGATGGCGCACTTCGTGCTGCGGATGTTCTCCTACGAGCCGGTCGCCGACAGCCTGGCCGGGCTGGGGTACGAGACCGCGCAGGTGCCCGGCGTGTTCCGGCAGCGGCGGTTCGCTTCCGCCGAAGAGCGGACGCAGATCCTCGACACCCTCGACGCCGCCGGGGTCGACCCGACCGGTGTGGAGTCCGACGGCTGGCTGTACGCGCAGCTGTACGTTTCCCGTCCAGAAGGCGCGGCCGCGCTGGCCACCGCGCTCGAAAACTTCGACGAAGAAGGATGATCGTGAGCAGTCCGGACTGGTCCACCCGCACCTTCGGCAACGAGGACCGGCTTCCCCGCGTCCCCGTCCCCACGCTGGAGGACAGCGGCCGCCGTTTCCTCGAGTGGTGCGCACCGCTGCTGACCCCGGCCGAGCTGGCGGAGACGGAGGCGGCGGTCGCGGAGTTCCTGGCGCCGGGCAGTCCCGCGCACGGGCTGCAGGCCGCGCTCGAGGAGTACGACCGTTCGCCGGGCGTGCACAGCTGGCTCGACACGTTCTGGCCGTACCGCTACCTCGGCCGCCGCGACCGGATCGCGCTCAACGCCAACTTCTTCTTCCTGTTCCGGGAGTCCGAGCTGGGCCAGGTGGAACGGGCGGCCGAGCTGGCCGCGTCCGCCGTGGACTACAAGCTGCGGCTCGACGAAGAGGAGGTGCCGCCGGTGCTCCTGCGCGGCACGCCGCAGTCGATGGTGCAGCACAAGTACCTGTTCTCGGCGACGCGCATCCCGGGTGAGCTGCTGGACACCGCGCGCACGCGGTTCCCGTCGCCCGAGCGGCACATCGTGGTCTTCCACCGCGACACGCCGTTCCGGATGGACGTCATCACCGAGGACGGCCACCCGTACTCGCCGGAGCAGATCGCCGACGGGTTGCGCGCGATCCTCAAGGACGACCGCGCTCGGCCCGACGCGGCGCCGGGACACTTCACGACGAAGGCTCGCGCGGAGTGGGCGGCTTCGCGGGCCGCCCTGCTCGAAGCCGGCAACGCCGAAGCGCTGGAGACGATCGAGACGGCGTTGTTCTCCCTGTGCCTGGACGACTTCGCGCCGTCGAACGCGCAGGAGGCGAGCGACCGACTGCTGTACGGCGACAACCGCTGGTACGACAAGGCTGTTTCGTTGGTCGTGTTCGAGGACGGCACCGCGGGGATCAACGTCGAGCACTGCGAGCTCGACGGCACCACGATCCTCGGCTTCACCGACGTGCTGCTGAGCGGCTCGCGCGCAACGCGGGAAGCCGCCGACGGTGTGCCGGGCTTCGAAGCGGTGGAGTTCACGCTGACCGACGAGCTCCGCGAAGACGCTCGAGCGGCCGGAGCGGCCTTCAGGGCGTACGCGGACGCCACGGCTACGCAGACCGTGTCGTTCGACTTCGGCGCGAACCGCGCGAAGGAACTGAAGATGTCCCCGGACGCCTTCGCGCAGATGGCGTACCAGCTCGCGCACCGCCGCGCGAAGGGCCTGACCGGGGCGACGTACGAGTCGATCGCCACCCGGCAGTTCCGGAACGGCCGCACCGAGGCGATGCGCGTCGTGACGCCGGAGGTCGTGCGTTTCGCCGACGTCCTGACGGACCCGGCCGCGTCGGACGGCGAGAAGCGGGAGGCGTTGCGCGCGGCCGCGGCGAAGCACGTCGCGCGAGCCAGGGAGTGCCAGGCCGGGGACGCGCCGGAGCAGCACCTGTGGGAGCTGCAGCTGATCGGGAAACGCCGCGGTGAGACTGAGGTACCGGCGCTGTACAGCTCGCCCGGCTGGCTGAAGACGCGCGACGACTACCTGAGCACGAGCTCGGCGCCGTCGGTCAACATCCAGTACTTCGGGTTCGGCTCAACGAGCCCGCAATGCATCGGCATCGCGTACGTGCTGCTGCCGGATCGCTGGAACATCTACCTCAGCACGCCGAAGCACGTGTCGGCGGAGATGTACCGCTTCGCCGACGAACTCACGAAGGCGGTCAGCGAGCTGCAGGAGCTACTGGCCGAGTAGGCGGCGCAACCAGGCCAGCCGGGCGGCCCGCGCCGCCTGGCTGAGCCTGGCCTTCGGGGCCAGCGAATCGAACCCGTGGAAGCCGCCCGGCCACACGTGCAGCTCGGCTTCGCCGCCCGCCTGCCAGATCCGGCTCGCGTACGCCACGACTTCGTCGCGGAACGTCTCCGCCGTGCCGACGTCCAGGAACGCCGGTGGCAGGCCCGAAAGGTCGGCCGCGCGAGCCGGGGCCGCATAGGCGGGCACGTCTTCCGTCCCGAACCGGTCACCGAGGTACGCCGTCCAGCCGACGGTGTTGGCCGTGCGGTCCCACAGCCCGCGGCCGTCGAGGTCCACCGCCGACGGGGTGGTGTTGCGGTCGTCGAGCATCGGGCAGATCAGCAGCTGCCCGCCGAGCTCCGGCCCGCCGCGGTCGCGCGAGAGCAGCGCCGTCGCCGCCGCGAGGCCGCCGCCCGCGCTGACACCGCCGATCACCGTCGGCCCGGCGAACTGCTCGGCCGTCCACAGCAGACCGGCGTAACAGTCTTCCACCGGCGCCGGGTACGGGTGCTCGGGCGCGAGCCGGTAGCCCGGCGAGACGACCGTCAAGCTCAGCGAACCCGCCCAGTCCAGCAGGTTCGGCACGTCCGAGCCGAGGTGGCTGCCGACGATCGTGCCGCCGCCGTGCACGTAGTACAGAACACCCGCGCTGGACGCCGGCGTCATCACCAGCAGCGGAACGTCTCCCGCGTACTCCTCGGTGACCTTGTGCTCCGGGTACGCCGCGGCCAGCTCCCCGACGGTCCGGTGCTCGGCCGCGTTCAGCGCCCGGCGGCCCGGGATGTCCTGCAGCGACACGAGCGGCGGGCGCAGCGCGCGCAGGGTCTCGACGATCGGCGCCAGCTCCGCGTCGAACGGCGGCGGGGTCACGCCGAAGGTTCCGAAACGACGAGGACCAGTGAGCCTTCGAACGTCGGCTGCTCGCGAAGCCGGCCGTAGCGGCGTTCCCACGTGCCGTCGTCGAGGTCGTGCTGCAGTTCCGCGGCGAAGCGGTGGTGCACGCGGTCGTCGACGAAGCTCCACGCCGAACACGACAGCCGTGCGCCCGGGTCGAGGAGGCGTTCCGGGCGGCCGTAGTAGGCCTCGTTGAACCCGTCGGTGCAGTCGATCGGGATGGGCACGGGGATGATCGAAGTGGCGCCGCCCAGCCCGTCGGCGATGTCGTCGACCGACGGGTAGCGCCGCGCCTCGGTCTCGATCACTTCCGGCGCGTAGTCGAGCAGCCAGAACCGCCGCAGCAGCGCGGGGTCGCACGTCAGGATCGCGATCGGGCCGCGGGTGACCCGCCGCATCTCCTTCAGCCCGGCCCACAGGTCGTTCCACTGGTGGACGCTGAACGTGCTCATCGCGCCCTCGAACGCCCGGTCCGGGAACGGCAGCTTCTCCGCGACCGCGTCGACGGCCGGCGGGAGGTCGGCCGGCCGCTGCGCGCGCATCGACGCCGACGGCTCGACCGCTGTCACCTCCCGGTCGGCCGGCTCGTAGGAACCCGCGCCCGCGCCGACGTTGAGCACACTCCGCGCGTCCCCCAGCGCGTCGAGGAGGTACTGCCCGATGCGGGGATCCGGCCTGCGGTAGTCGGTGTAGACCCCGCCGATCGCGCCGTAGTCCGCGTCCCCGGCGCTGCCGTCCGCACGTCGCTGGCTCATGACTGAAAACTAGCAGCGGCGGCGCGCGTCCCGGACGTTGCTCCGGCGGGCGTAAGAGAGCGTCCGGCATCCGGCTCAGCGGTCAATTCCTGTCGCAAAGTTGCGTAAGTTCGTCCAACTATTGCGATTTCTTGTCCAGGATTCGTATGATCCCGGTCACAGAGGTCCCCACCTTGCTGCGGAAAGGCCAGTGCTGCCCATGTCTCCCAGCTCTGTCTTCAGTGCGCCCAAGAAACAGTTGGGCGCCCTCGCGCTCGCCGTGATCGCGGCGGCCGGTGTCACCATCGCCGCGGTTCCGGCCGACGCGCTCGCCGCCGGCCGCGGCGCGACGGTCCCCTTCACCGAACAGGAAGCGGAAACCGCCGCGACGAACGGTTCGGTCATCGGCCCGAACCGGGCCGCCGGCACGCTCGCCGGCGAAGCGTCCGGCCGGAAGGCGGTGACGCTGTCCGGCCAGGGGAAGTACGTCGAGTTCACGCTCACCGCACCGGCGAACTCGATCGACTTCCGCTACAGCCTCCCGGACTCCGGCAACGGCACCGGGACGAGCGGCACGATCTCCCTCTACGTGGGCGGCGCCCACAAGCAGGACATCGCGCTGACGTCGAAGTACGCCTGGTACTACGGCTCGTACCCGTTCACGAACAACCCGGGTGACGGCCACGCGCACCACTTCTACGACGAAACCCGGGCACTGCTCGGCACGTCGTACCCGGCCGGCACCAAGATCAAGCTGCAGGTCGACGCGGGCGACACCACGGCCTCGACCATCGACCTCGCCGACTTCGAGCAGGTCGGCGCGGCGGCCGCGCGCCCGGCGAACTCGGTGTCGGTCACCGACTACGGCGCCACCGCGGGTGACACGAGTGACGACGCGGGCGCGTTCGACTCCGCCGTGGCGGCCGCGAAGAGCCAGGGCAAGGAGGTCTGGATCCCGTCCGGCACCTTCACCCTCGGCCACCACATCACGGTCGACCAGGTGACGATCCGCGGCGCCGGCCCGTGGTACTCGGTGCTGACCGGGCCGCGTGCCGGGATCTTCGGCAAGGGTGAGCCGGCGAGCTGCGGCACGTCGACCTACCCCGGCAACGGCGCGGTCCCGGGCACGAGCAGCGCGGTCAAGCTGTACGACTTCGCGATCATCGGCCAGGTCGACGCCCGCGTCGACTGCGACCAGTCCAACGCCATCGGCGGCGCGCTGGGCGGCGGCTCGGTCGTGCAGAACCTGTGGCTGCAGCACACGAAGGTCGGGCTGTGGCTCGACGGCCCGTTCGACGGGCTCACCGTGTCCGGCAACCGGATCCTCGACCAGACCGCCGACGGCCTGAACCTGCACCAGGGCATCAGCAACGTCACCGTCACCAACAACTTCCTGCGCAACACCGGTGACGACGGCCTCGCGATGTGGTCCGAGCACGACGCCGACCACAACAACACGTTCTCCTTCAACACCGTGCTGCTGCCGATCCTCGCCAACAACATCGCGATCTACGGCGGGCGCGACAACACCGTGTCCGACAACGTCGTGGCCGACAACCAGGACCAGGGCGGTGGCATCCACATCGCCAACCGGTTCAGCGCGGTGCCGCTGTCCGGCACGACGACGGTCGCGCGCAACACCGCGATCCGCACCGGCGTGCTCGACTCGAACTGGCAGTTCGGCGTCGGCGCGCTGTGGTTCGACGGCCGCGACTCGGCGATCACCGGCCGCGTCGACGTCACCGACCTCGACCTGCAGGACAACAACTACGAGGCCATCCAGTTCATCGACAGCGCCACCACCGACGTGCACTTCACGAACGTCCGGATCACCGGGGCGGGCACCTTCGCCTGGCAGATCCAGGCGAAGCCGACCGGGTCGGTGAAGAACGTCGTCGCGACCGGCGTCGGGCGGGCCGGCGTGTACAACTGCATGGGCCCGGACGCGATGGCCGGGCTGGCCGACCAGGGCGGCAACTCCGGCTGGTCGACGACGTTCTGCGGCTCGTGGCCGACGCCGGTCTACGGCTCGGACAACGGCGGCACGACGACGACCACTCCCACCACACCGCCGACCACGACCACCACGACCCAGCCGACCGGGAACCTGGCGCTGCACAAGGCGATCAGCGCGTCGGCGTCCCAGGGCGGGTTCCCGCCTTCGAACGCGGTCGACGGCGACGCGAACTCCTACTGGGAGAGCGCGAACAACGCGTTCCCGCAGTCGGTGACCGTCGACTTCGGGAGCACGGTGTCGGTGTCGCGGCTGGTGCTGAAGCTGCCGCCGTCGTCCGCGTGGGGCACCCGCACGCAGACGATTTCGGTGGACGGCGTCAAGGCGGCCGCGGGGTACACGTTCAACCCCGCGTCCGGGAACACCGCGACCATCACGTTCCCGGCGACGTCGGCCCGCACGCTGCGGCTGACCTTCACCGGCAACACCGGCTGGCCCGCCGGGCAGCTGTCCGAGCTCGAAGCCTACGCATCCTGAGAGGTGATGACGATGTCCCGCATCCCGGCTCTGCTCGCCGCCGCACTCGCGGCGTCCGGCCTGGTCGTGCTCTCCGGCAGCACACCCGCCGCGGCGGCGACCTGCCCCACCACCGCGTCCGGCGGCGCGAGCGTGCCGTTCCGGACGGTCGAGGCCGAGTGCTCGGCGACGAACGGCTCGGCCGTCGGACCGGACTACACCCAAGGCAGCGTCGCTTCGGAGGCCTCCGGGCGGCAGGCCGTGCGGATCACCACCGGCCAGTACGTCGAGTTCACGCTGCCCGCGGCGGCGAACGCGATCAACGTCCACTACAACCTGCCCGACGGCTCGTCCGGCCGGCTTTCGGTGTCCGTCAACGGGTCCACGCTCGCGCTGCCCGTGACGTCCCGCTACACCTATGTGGACACCGGCTTCATCACGGGCTCGAAGACGCACCACTTCTTCGACGACGCCCGCCTGCTGCTCGGGCAGAACCTCGCGGCGGGCGCGAAGGTCCGGGTGCAGGCGAACTCCGGTGACGTCGGGCAAGCGACCATCGACCTCGCGGACTTCGAGCAGGTCGGCGGCGCGGGCTCGAAGCCGGCCAACGCGCTGTCGGTGACCGACTACGGCGCGACGGCGAACGACTCCTCCGACGACTCGCAGGCGTTCCGCAACGGTTTGGCGGCCGCCCGGTCACAGGGTAAGGAGCTGTTCGTGCCGTCCGGCCGGTTCGAGATCGGCTCGGCGCTGCAGATCGACCAGACCACCGTCCGCGGCGCGGGACAGTGGTACACCGTGTTGCACGGCAACAACATCTTCAACAACGGCAGCGCGTCCGGGAACATCAAGCTGTACGACTTCGCGGTGTTCGGCGACGTCACCGAACGCAACGACGGCAGCCCCGACAACGCGTTCCACGGTGTCCTCGGCACCGGCTCGGTCGTGAGCGGCCTGTGGATCCAGGACACGAAGTGCGGGCTGTGGCTGATGAAC
Source organism: Amycolatopsis sp. NPDC104587 (assembly GCF_055583645.1). Classification (NCBI taxonomy): domain Bacteria; kingdom Bacillati; phylum Actinomycetota; class Actinomycetes; order Pseudonocardiales; family Pseudonocardiaceae; genus Amycolatopsis; species Amycolatopsis sp. NPDC104587. The sequence continues at coordinate 796,225 of NZ_JBVJNO010000002.1, read as the reverse complement.
GGCGCGTCGTCGAACCTCACCATCGAGAACAACCGCATCCTCGACACGCAGGCCGACGGCGTGAACTTCGACGGCGCCGTCACGAACTCGACGTTGCGCAACAACTACCTGCGCAACAACGGCGACGACGGGCTCGCGCTCTGGTCGAACGGGCAGGCCGACTCGGGCAACTCGCTGGTGAACAACACAGTCGTGCAGCCGAACCTGGCCAACGGGATCGCGCTGTACGGCGGTTCGAACAACACGGTGAGCGGGAACCTGGTGCAGGACACCAACGCCCTCGGCGGCGGGTACCTGGTGGCGAACCGGTTTAACTCGGTGCCGCTGGGCGGCACGGTGACGCTGTCGAACAACACCGCGCTGCGGGCCGGGGCGCTCGACCCGAACTGGCAGTTCGGCGTCGGCGCGCTGTGGTTCGACGCGCGGGACCAGGCGATCACCGGAGTGACCATCCGGGTCACCGGGTTCACCGCGGTCCAGAGCCCGTACGAGGCGATCCAGTTCATCGACGGCAACGGCCAGGGCAAGCAGATCCAGGGCATCACGATCGACGGCGTCTCGGTGCAGGGCGCCGGGACGTTCGTGGCGCAGTCGCAGACGCAGGGGTCGGTGTCGATCAGCAACCTGTCGGCGTCCGGGGTCGGGGTGACCGGGACGTACAACTGCCCGTACCCGGCGTCGATCCCGAAGATGACCTTCGGCGGGTCGGGCAACAGCGGCTGGACCGGCACCTGGGGCGACTGCTCGACGTGGCCCGCGCCGAACTCGGGGCCGCCGAAGCCGCCTACGTCCGGGAGCAATCTCGCGCGCGGCAAGGCGATCAGCGCGTCGGCGACCGTCGGGGGTTTCCCGCCTTCGAACGCCGTGGACGGGGACGCCAACTCGTACTGGGAGAGCGCGAACAACGCGTTCCCGCAGACACTGACGGTGGATCTGGGCGCGGCGGCGTCGATCACCAAGGTGACGCTCAAGCTGCCGCCGTCGTCGGCGTGGGGCGCGCGGACGCAGACGGTGACGATCTCCGGCAGCACGGACGGTGGTTCGTACACGACGCTGGTGGGTTCGCGCGGTTACGCGTTCGACCCGGCTTCCGGCAACACGGCGTCGGCTTCGTTCACGGCGACGTCCCAGCGCTTCGTGCGGCTGACGTTCACCGGCAACACCGGCTGGCCCGCCGGCCAGGTGTCGGAGTTCGAAGTGGCCGCGGCCTGAGGGAGTGACGAGCCCGCCCCACCCGGGGCGGGCTTGTCTTACTTTTGCGCCCAGTTGCTGTAAAGTTTCACTCATGACGCGTCGTCTTGCCGAAGTCGCCCGCCAGGTCGGGGTCAGCGAAGCCACGGTCAGCCGGGTGCTCAACGGCCGGTCCGGGGTGTCCGCGAGCACCCGGGCCGCCGTGCTCACCGCGCTGGACGTGATGGGCTACGAACGCCCCACCCAGCTGCGCGGCGAGCGGGCCCGCCTGGTCGGGCTGGTGCTGCCGGAGCTGCAGAACCCCATCTTCCCCGCGCTGGCCGAGATCATGGGCAACGCCCTCGCCCAGCAGGGTTTCACGCCGGTGCTGTGCACGCGCACCGCGGGCGGGGTGTCCGAGGCGGAGTACGTCGAGCTGCTCCTCCAGCAGCAGGTGTCGGGCGTGGTGTTCGCCGGCGGGCTCTACGCGCAGTCCGACGCGGTGCACTCGCACTACCACCACCTGGTGGAGCGCAGACTGCCGACGGTGCTGATCAACGCGGCGGTCGACCACCTCGGCCTCCCCCAGGTCTCGTGCGACGACGCGGTGGCCGTCGAGCAGGTCGTCGGGCACCTCAGCTCGCTGGGGCACGAGAAGATCGGCCTGGTCCTCGGGCCGGCCGACCACGTGCCGTCGAAGCGCAAGCTCGAGGCGTTCCAGTCGTACGCGGCCAAGCTCGGCCTGCCGGTCCTGGACGAGCTGGTCGAGCACGGAATGTTCTCGATCGAGGGCGGCCACGCGGCAGCGGCGCGGCTGTACCCGCGCGGTGCGACGGCGGTGCTGTGCGCGAGCGACCTGCTGGCGCTGGGAGCGGTCCGCGCGGCGCGGCGGCAGGGCCTTTCGGTCCCCGACGACATCTCAGTGGTCGGCTACGACGACTCGGCCCTGATGAACTGCACGGACCCGCCCCTCACGACCACCCGCCAGCCGATCGAGGCCATGGGGCGCGCGGTGGTGGAGCTTCTGGTGAAACGCATCAACGGCGGCGAGGTGGCGGCGGAGGAGCTGCTGTTCGCTCCGGAGCTGGTGGTCCGCGGCTCCACCGCCCGCCGCACGGCGTAAACCTCCCCTCAGGGCGCGACGGCCTGCCGGCCGTCCCGCCTTTTTGCACGCCCAGACTAAAGCGCCCCAATGTGGCCTTCGGTGCGTCAGACGCACCCAAGGGGCCCTTCGGTGCGTCTGACGCAACCAAGGCCACATTGGGGCGCTCTGGGGTGGGGTGCGGCCTGTTCGTAACTTGCAACTTCTCGTCGGGTTATTGCGTCGATCTGCTCTCACACTTTAAGGTGACCGCAATCACGTGACAGCCGTCGCGACCCCGAGAAGAGGCTTGAGATGAGCAGTCCCTGGTCCCGATCCTTCTCCCGCCGAACGTTGTGCCTGCTCGCCGCAGGTGGCCTTGCTCTCTCACTGGCCGCCTGCGGCGATGGGGACACCGCTGCCGCTCCCGGTGGCAAGGTGAAGATCACGGTCACCGGCCAGCCGCCGACCAGCCAGCCGTTCGAGCGCGGTGTCTTCGACGCCGACGTCAAGGAGTTCGAGGCTTCCCACCCGAACATCCAGATCGAGCCCCACGAGGGGTTCATGGACCCGAAGACGTTCTCCGCGAAGCTCGCCGGCGGGCAGCTCGAGGACGTCTACTACGTCTACTTCACCGACCCGGCGCAGATCATCGCGCGGCACCAAGCCGCCGACATCACGGAAGCCGCGAAGAGCGTTCCGCACATCAACGACATCAAGCCGGAACTGCTGGACAACTTCCGGGACGCCAACGGCAAGCTTTACGGCCTCCCGACGATGAACTACACGATGGGCCTGCTCTACAGCCGTCCGCTGTTCCAGAAGGCCGGGCTCGACCCGGACAAGCCGCCGGCCACCTGGGACGAGGTCCGTGACGCCGCGAAGAAGATCGCCGCGCTCGGCAACGGCACCGTCGGGTACGCCGACTACAGCAAGAACAACCAGGGCGGCTGGCACATGACCGGCTGGATGTACTCGATGGGCGGCGACATCGCCCGCAAGGACGGCGACAAGTGGGTCGCCGACTTCGCCAACGAGAAGGGCAAGCAGGCCCTGCAGTACCTGCACGACATGCGCTGGACCGACAACTCCATGGGCGCCAAGCAGCTCCTCGAGGCCACGGACGTCCAGCGGATGATGGGCGCCGGCCAGCTCGGCATGTACATGGCCGCCCCGGACAACGTCCCCGTGCTCGTCAAGCAGTTCAACGGCAAGTACGAGGACTACGGCATCGCCGGCATGCCCGGCGGCCAGGGCACGCTCCTCGGCGGTGAGGGCTACATGATCAACCCGAAGGCCTCGCCGGACAAGGTCAAGGCCGGCCTCGAGTGGATCCAGTGGAAGTACCTGAACCCGGACCGCTTCGAGAAGCACATCCAGCAGTACGTCGACGGCAAGCAGCCGGTCGGCCTGCCCGCGGAGCCCACGCCCGACGTCTGGACCGGCTCGGTGCGCGAGCAGCAGCTGGCCCTGAAGGCCAAGTACGCCAACGTTCCCGCGAAGAACTACCAGTCCTATGTGGACACGACCAGCAAGATCAAGGGCAGCATCGAGCCGCCGAACGCGCAGCAGATCTACGCCGCGCTCGACAGCGTCATGCAGGCGGTGCTGACGGACCAGAACGCGAACCTCGACCAGCAGCTGTCGTCCGCGTCCTCGAAGGTCAACAGTGTCCTCGCCCAGGTCAAGTAGCCTCCTCGCCTGGCCCGCGACGTCTTCGTCGCGGGCCAGGCGCCCGGCCGCGTCCCAGGAAGAACGCCGCCGGACCCGGCTCAAGCGCAAGATCAGGGAGAACCTCACCGCGTACGGCCTGCTCTGCGCCGCGCTCGTGGTGTTCGCGCTGTTCTCCTGGTACCCGATCGTGCGCGGCGTGCTGCTGAGCTTCCAGCAGGTCGACTTCGTCAACCCGCCGACGTGGGTCGGGTTCGACAACTTCACGCGCCTGTTCGAAGACCCGCTCTTCGGCGTCGCCTGGCGCAACACCCTGCTGTTCACCGGGCTCGCGCTCGTCTTCGGCTTCGCCGTCCCGTTCCTGACGGCGGTGCTGCTGAACGAGCTCCGCCACGCCAAGGCGTTCTTCCGGCTCGCCGTCTACCTGCCGGTGATGCTGCCGCCGGTCGTCACCGCGCTGATGTGGAAGTGGTTCTACGACCCGGGTCCCGGCCTGTTCAACTCCGCGCTCGGCGCGGTCGGCCTGCCCGGCGGCCAGTGGCTCGACTCCTCCAGCACCGCGATGCTCTCGCTGGTCTTCGTCTCCACCTGGGCCAACATGGGCAGCACCACGCTGATCTACCTGGCCGCGCTCGGCACCATCCCCGGCGAGCTCTACGAAGCCGCGGAGCTCGACGGCGCCGGCATGTGGAAGCGGCTGCGGCACGTCACCTTCCCGCAGACCCGGTTCGTGCTCTTGGTGCTCCTGCTGCTGCAGATCGTCGCGACGATGCAGGTGTTCACCGAGCCGTACGTGATGACCGGCGGCGGCCCGGACGACTCGACGGTCACCGTGCTCCTGCTGCTCTACCGCTACGCCTTCGTCTACAACGACTTCGGCTCGGCCAGCGCCATGAGCCTGCTGCTGTTCGTCGCGCTGGGCGTGTTCTCGGCGTGGTACGTCCGGCTGACGCGGAAGGCGGACCAGTCATGAGGACCCTCGTCTCGCCCGGCTCGCTGCGCAGCCCGCGCGGCAAGCTCGTCTACACCGTCGTCTTCGTCTGCACGCTGGCCGTGTTCGTCCTGGCCTTCATGTTCCCGCTGTACTGGGTGATCACCGGGGCGATGAAGTCGCCGCAGGAGCTGGCGCAGACCCCGGCGACGCTCGTCCCGCACGACTGGCACCCGGAGACCTTCGGCGACGCCTGGAGCCAGCTGAACCTCGGCAAGTACTTCCTCAACACGCTGGTCGTCGCCGGCGGCGCGTGGCTGGCACAGCTGGCCATCGACGTCCCGGCCGCGTTCGCGCTGTCGAAGCTGCGCCCGAAGTTCGGCAACGTCGTGCTCGGCCTGATGCTGGCGACGCTGATGCTGCCGGCCACGGCCCTGCTCGTCCCGACGTACGTGACGGTGACGGACCTGCCGCTGGTGCACCTCAACCTGATCAACTCGCCGACGGCGGTGTGGCTCCCGGCGGCGGCGAACGCGTTCAACATCTACCTGCTGAAGCGGTTCTTCGACCAGATCCCGGACGAGCTGATCGAAGCGGCGCGCATCGACGGCGCCGGGCCGGTGCGCACCCTCTGGCGGATCATCCTGCCGATCTCGCGGCCGATCCTGGCCGTGGTGTCGATCCTCGCGGTGGTCACCGCGTGGAAGGACTTCATCTGGCCGCTGCTGGTGTTCCCGGACACCGAAAAGCAGACGCTCTCGGTGATGCTGCAACGGGTGGCGATCGACATGCCGCTCAATGTGCTCGTCGCCGGGATGGTGCTGGCCAGCCTGCCGATGGTGGCGCTGTTCCTGGCGTTCCAGCGGCAGATCCTCGCCGGGCTGACCGCCGGCGCCGTCAAGGGCTGAGCCGCGGCCCAGGGGTTTCCACGACTACTAGGAGGGCACTTCCGTGACCGACAAGACCGGCTGGTGGCGTAGCGCGGCGATCTACCAGGTCTACATCCGCAGCTTCGCGGACGGCAACGGCGACGGCGTCGGCGACCTCGCCGGTGTCCGCGCCCGGCTGGACCACCTGGCGCAGCTGGGGATCGACGCGATCTGGTTCACCCCGTGGTACCCGTCCCCGATGGACGACGGCGGCTACGACGTCGCCGACTTCCGCGACATCGAGCCGCTCTTCGGCACGCTCGCCGAGGCGGAGGAGCTGATCGCCGAGGCGCACGCCCGGGACATCCGGGTGATCATCGACATCGTGCCCAACCACTGCTCCGACGAGCACCGGTGGTTCCAGGCCGCGCTCGCGGCGGGCCCGGGATCCCTCGAGCGGCAGCGGTTCTGGTTCCGGCCCGGCCGCGGCCCGGACGGCGCCGAGCCGCCGAACAACTGGAAGTCGCGCTTCGGCGGCTCCGCGTGGACGCGGGTGCCGGACGGCGAGTGGTACCTGCACCTCTACAGCTCGCGCCAGCCGGACTTCAACTGGGAGAACCCGGACATCCGCGCGGAGTTCGAGGACGTGCTGCGGTTCTGGTTCGACCGCGGGGTGGACGGCTTCCGCATCGACGTCGCCGACGGCCTGGTCAAGGACGCGCGGCTGCCGGACGTCGACGACGGCGACGAGACGCCGTTCTCCGACATGGAGGGCCTGCACGAGATCTACCGGTCGTGGCGCAAGATCGCCGACAGCTACGCGGGCGAGCGCGTGCTGGTCGGCGAGATGTGGCTCGAGGACATGTCCCGCGCGGCGCGCTACCTGCGGCGCGACGAGCTGCACTCGGCGTTCAACTTCGACTTCCTGGTCTGCCCGTGGGACGCCGGCCGCTTCCGCGACGTCATCACCCGCACGCTGCGGGCGCACGACGACGTCGGCGCGCCGGCGGCGTGGGTGCTGTCGAACCACGACGTCACGCGGCACGTCACGCGGTACGGCAGGCAGGGCGACACGGGGTTCAGCTTCGCGAACCGGCTGCACGAGCTGCCGGTCGACCGGGAGCTGGGCACCCGGCGGGCCCGCGCGGCGGCGCTGCTGACACTGGCGCTGCCCGGCGGGCTGTACGTCTACCAGGGTGAGGAGCTGGGGCTCTGGGAGGTCCTGGACATCCCGGACGAGCTGCGCCAGGACCCGGTGTGGGCCCGCACGAACGGCACCGACCCGGGCCGGGACGGCTGCCGCGTCCCGATCCCGTGGTCGGGTTCGGAAGCGCCGTTCGGCTTCGGCTCCGGCGGCGCGTGGCTCCCCCAGCCCAGCGAGTGGAAGGACTACACGGCGGAAGCGGAGGCGGCGGACCCGGCGTCGATGCTGTCGCTGTACCGGAACGGCCTGCGGCTGCGCCGGGACCTGCCGGCGGGCGAGCTGGAGTGGCTCTCGCTGGGTGAGGGGGTGCTGGCGTTCCGGATCGGGTCCGGGTTCACGTTCGCGCTGAACTTCTCGGACGCCCCGGTCGCACTTCCGGCGGGCGAGCTCCTGCTGGCCAGCGGCGAGGTCACGGACACCCTGCCCACCGACACCGCGGTCTGGCTGCGCGGCTAGGACGCACCGGAGGCCGTCGCCGAGCGGACTCGGCGGCGGCCTCCGGTGGATCACCGCTTCCGGGCGGCGATGCGCAGGAAGAGCAGCCCGGCGAGGACCGCGACGGCCGAGCCGATCGTGCTCGCCACCAGGTGGCTTCCCGCCGACAACCCGGCGATGCCACCGACGATGAGCACCACCGCGACGGCGAACGCGACCACGCGGGACCCGGTAGATCGTGTTTTGACCATGCCCCCAGCAAAACGCGTGGGCACCCGCCGCCGCTACGGCGGAAGGTGCCCACGCGGGACCACCAAAAGTTGTTACCGGGTGAGCTGCAGGACGTCGACCCCGCGCGCGTTGTCGGCCACGTACACGTACTTCCCGTGCCAGTACGGCGCCCACGCGCTCGCGTCGCCCGGACGGTAGTACGCGATCTGGCGCGGGTTCGTCGGGTCGCTGACGTCGAGGAACCGCGTGCCCTGCGCGTAGAACGACTGCACCAGGATCTTGCCGCGGACGTCGAAGTAGTGCGCGGAGCAGTCGTCGGAGGCCGGGTCGCTGCCTTCTTGGCCGTTCACGCCCCAGGTGCCGACGCTCTCCAGGCGGAACGGCTGCTCGGGCGTCGACCGCCAGCCTTCGCCGTGGTAGGAGCCCTTCAGCGACGAGATCGTCAGGACGCCGTCACCCGCGCAGCCGTCGACGAAGTTCTCCTCCGTCGCGTAGATCAGGTCCTGGCCACGCCACGCGCCGTCGCCGATGCGGTGGCCGGCCGGGTGGAAGCTGTTGTGCATGAACCGCGAGGGCGCGGCCGTCTCGGCGATGCCGCCACCGGCGTACGGGACCGGCTCGTGCGCGGTCGCGCGGCGGATCTTGTTCGTCACCGGGTCGCGGTGGATCCCGTTCGTCCAGTAGCCGCGTACCCCGCCGCGCCCGGACACCCAGGCCACGCCGTTGTCGTCGACCTGGACGTCGTGCACGTAGTCGGTCTTGCCGTCGTTGCGGGCCAGTTCGATCGGCCGCGGGTCCACCTTCGGGTGCCGCGGGTCGCGGATGTCGGTGACCCAGATCGGCCGGCCGCCCCAGTCTGCCGGCTGGTCGTCGGCCTTCGCCGGGCCGCCCGTCCACAGGTAACGGCAGTTGTCGACGCAGCTGGTGGTGTGCCCGGCCGGCGCCTTCACGTAGCTGATGATCTTCGGCGCTTCGGGCTTCGCGACGTCGACGACGTAGATGCCGGACTCGCCGGTGTGCGTGTTGCCCGCGAACGCGCGCGGGTCGCGGGAGAGGAACACGAGCTTGCGGTTCTGGTCGACCTCGGTGTCCTCGGTCTCCCACAGGCCCGGCAGGCTGACCTGCCCGACCAGCTTCGGCGCGGCCGGGTTCTTCGTCAGGTCGTAGACCTTCAGCCCGAACTCGCCGGACACGACCATCACGTCGCGGCGGCCGTAGTCGAGGAAGTTGATCGAGATGGCGCCGGCGGCGTCGGGCACGTTGCCGACCGCCTTGACGTTCTTGACCGCGCCCGGGTCACCCAGGGTGCGGGCGGCGGGAGCAGCGGGTTTGTCGTCCTCGCCGCAGGCGGCGGCCGGGAGCCCGGTCGCGACCAGCGTGGCGCTGACGGTGACGGCGGCGAAGCACGCTCGTAACCAGGTGCGCACGCGAACCTCCCAGAACGCTCGAAGCGTGACCAACCGAACGGTACGACGGAGATCAACCGGACACAACCGTCTTTGGTTTGCATCCGACTGGTAGGACTGGCCCATGCGCCTGCTCGCCCTCGCCGCCGTCCTGGCTCTCGCCGTCACGGGCTGTTCCGGATCCGACCCGGCCCGCCCGGGTGTCCTGTCGGCGGGGATCCGGGAGCCCGCGACGCTGCTGCCCGCCGACGTCACCGACCAGGCCGGCCGGCTGCTGACCGGCGCGCTGTGGACCCCGCTCGCCGACTACGACGCCGCGTCCGGGAAGGTCACGCCGCGCGCGGCCGAGTCGATCGAGAGCGCCGACCGGGTCCACTGGACGGTCAAGCTGCGGCCGGCGAAGTTCCACGACGGCACGCCGGTCACCGCGCAGTCCTATGTGGACACCTGGAAGGCGGTCGCCTCTTCACAGTGGGCTTCCGCGCCCGTGTTGACGAAGTTGTTGCGCGCCCGCGAGATCACGGCGTCCACTCCGGACACGATCACGGTGACGCTGGACCGGCCGTCCGGCCAGGTGCCCGCGCTGCTGTCGGCGCCCGGCCTGGTGCCGCTGCCCGCGTCGGTGCTGGCGTCGGGCGACTGGACCGGGTTTGCCGCGGCGCCCGTCGGCAACGGCCCGTACCGCCTCGACGGGCCGTGGAAGCCCGGGTCGGGCGGCACGCTCAAGCGCGTCGGCGAGGGCAAGGCCGAGGAGATCGACCTGCGCGTCGGCGATCCGGCCGCCCAGTACGACGAGGTCAAGGCGGGCACGCTGGACCTCGCGACCGAGGTCCCCGGCGAGAAGCACGAGGCGATGCACGAGTTCGGCGACCGCCACACGACGTGGGACCTGCCGCGAGCGGCCTACCTGGTGTTCCCGGTGACGAACCCTCGCTTCGCCGACGCGACGGTGCGTCACGGCTTCGCCCTCGGCGTCGACCGCGCGGCCCTCGAAGCCGGGCCGCTCGCGCACCAGGTCGACCCGGCCAAGGCGCTGCTGCCCCCGGCGGACGCGCCGGGGGAACGCTCCGGCACGTGCCGCCCATGCAGCTTCGACGCGGCGGCGGGCAAGGCACTGCTGAAGCAGGCGGCCTTCCCGGGCGGCGCGACCGTCTACTTCGGACCCGGCAGCGAGGAGTGGACGCGCAGTCTGGTCGTGGGACTGCACAAGGCGTTGGACGTTTCGGTGACGGCGCAGGCCCGAGCGGCGGGCGCCCTGGACGGCCCGGCCGCCGTCGACGTGCGCCTGGCGACGGCGAGCCCGTACGAACTGCTGTCCGAGCTGGCGGCCGAGTCGGGTTACGCCGACGAGGTGTTCCGCCAGAACCTCGCCCTGGCCGACGCGGCGGCGACCCCGGAGGAGGCGGGCGAGCTGTACCGGCTGGCGGAGAACCAGCTGCTGCGCGACCTCCCGGCGGCCCCGCTGTGGTCCGGCCACGGTCACGCGGTCTGGTCGTCCCGCACCCACGACGTCAAGACGACGCCGTTCACCGGTCCGGTGCTGGCGGGGATTTCGGTCTCGTGAGCTGGGACCCGGCCTCCCCGGCCAAAGTGGCGGCACTGTTCTCGGGGATGCGCGCGCCGTGGTGGATCGCGGGCGGGTACGCGATCGAATTCGCCGTCGGGCACGCGTTCCGCGAGCACGGCGACGTCGACGTCCTGCTGCTCCGCCGCGACCAGCTCGCGGTGCAGGAGGCGCTGCCGACGTGGGAGTGGTGGGCGGCCGACCCACCGGGCACGCTGCGCCCCTGGCGCCGCGGCGAGCTCCTGCCGCGCGGGGTCGACGACGTCTGGTGCCGGCCGTCGGCGTCCGCGCCGTGGCGGATCCAGATCATGCTCGACGAGTCCGAGGACGGTTTCTGGTTCGCGCGCCACAACCCGGCCGTGCGGCGGGCCGTCGCCGACCTGGGTGCGGTCACCGCGGACGGGATCCCTTATCTGGCACCGGAAGTCCAGCTGTTCGCCAAGGCGCGCGGCACCCGGCCCAAGGACGAGCGGGACTTCGCTGAAGCGCTGCCGGTGCTCGACGACGCTCAGCGCCGCTGGCTCGCGACGGCGTTGGAGCCGGGCCATCCCTGGCTCGACCGGCTCTAGATCGTGGCGTGCTCCACCAGGGTCTCGATGAACGCCGCGGTCAGCGGGTCCGGCTCCGCGCGGGTGTAGGCGACCAGAGTCCTGCAGACCGGCACGCTCGGGCGCAGCACCCGGCCGTCGAACCGCGCCGGGAGGACGTTCGCCGGGACCAGCGCCGGCCCGAGGCCCGCCGCCGCGAGGATCGGGGCCGCCGCCGTCTGCTCGGTGCGGACCGCCGCCCGGGGGCGGAAGCCCGCCGCCGCGCAGGTCGTGTCGACCAGCTCGGCCAGGCCGTTGCCCGGCGCGTAGTGCACCCACGCGCAGTCGGCCAGCGTGGCCAGGTCGACCACGCCCGCCGTGGTGTCCTCCGACGCCCCGTCCGCCGGCAGGACGACCACGAACTCCTCCACCCCCAGCTCCCGCACCGGTCCGGCCCAGCCGGACGGCCGCGGGCCGAGTGCGACGTCGGCCTCGCCCGCGGCCATCGCGTCGCGCAGCTCGTCGGCGTGCCGGAACTCGATCAGCCGGACGTCGACGTCCGGCCGGTCGCGCCGCCACACGCGCAACGCCGGCGGCAGCACCCCGAGGCTCACCGAATACACCGTCGCGACCTGCAGCTCCCCCGCCGTCGTTCCGGACGCGAGCCGCGCGGCGCAGCGGGCGCGTTCGGCGTCGGCCAGCGCCGCCCGCGCGTGCGGCAGCATCGCCCGGCCCATCGGCGTGAGCCGGACGGTGCGCGGCAGCCGTTCCAGCAGCGGCCCGCCGAGGCCCTGCTCGAGCGCCCGCATCTGGTGCGACAGCGCGGGCTGCGTCACGTGCAGCTGCTCCGCGGCGCGGGTGAACGAGCCGGTGTCGACCACCGTGACCAGGTACTCGAGCTGCCGGAGACTTGTCATGAACACAGCTTATCGCTGACGTGACAACTAAGCCTTGGACTTATCGCACGGCGCTGCACAGGCTGGTCTCATGGAACGCAAGACAGCCCTGGTGGCCGGGGCGAACGGGATCATCGGCCAGAACCTCGTCGAGCACCTGCGCGCGGACGGCGGCTGGGACGTCGTCGGCCTGTCGCGCCGCGGCGGCCCGGGAAATGTCGCCGTCGACCTGCTCGACCCGGCCGACACGCGGGCGAAGGTCGGCCCGCTGACCGCCACGACGCACCTCTTCTACGCCGCCTACCAGGACAAACCGACGTGGGCGGAGCTGGTGGCGCCGAACCTGGCGATGCTGACGAACGTCGTCGAAGCGCTGGCGTCGTCGCGGCTCGAGCACGTCAGCCTGATGCAGGGGTACAAGGTCTACGGCGCGCACCTCGGGCCGTTCAAGACCCCGGCGCGCGAGACGGACGCGGGCCACATGCCACCGGAGTTCAACGTCGACCAGCAACGCTTCTTGGAGCGGCGCGGCGGCTCGTGGTCGGCGATCCGCCCGTCGGTGGTCGGCGGCACCGCGCTGGGCAACCCGATGAACCTGGCGCTGGTGATCGCGGTCTACGCGTCGATCTCGAAGGAACTGGGGCTGCCGCTGCGGTTCCCGGGCAAGCCGGGCGCGTACGACAGCCTGCTGGAGATGACGGACGCGGGCCTGCTGGCCGACGCGACGATCTGGGCGACGGGCCACGAAGGCGCGTTCAACATCGCGAACGGCGACCTGTTCCGCTGGCGCGAGCTGTGGCCGAAGCTGGCAGCGTACTTCGGGCTGGAGGTCGCGCCACCACTGCGGATGTCCCTTGTGGACGTCATGGCCGACAAGGCTCCACTGTGGACGTCCATGATGGAGCGGCACGGCTTGTCCGCGTCCTACCAGGACGTTTCCCGCTCATGGACGTTCGGTGACTTCGTGTTCGGCTGGGACTACGACATGTTCGCGGACACTTCGAAGTCGCGCCGCGCGGGTTTTCATTCCTCTGTGGAGACGGAGCAGATGTTCTACCGGCTCTTCGACGAGTTCCGGAAGGCGCGGGTGATCCCCTAACCGCGGCCGATGAACGGCATCGTCGTCGCCGTGACGGTGAGGAACTGGACGTTGGTGTCCAGCGGCAGCCCCGCCATGTACCGGACCGCGTCGGCGACGTGCCGGACGTCGAAGGTCGGCTCGGCGATCACCCGGCCGTCGGCCTGCGGGATGCCCGCCGCCATCCGCTCGGTCATCTCGGTGGCGGCGTTGCCGATGTCGATCTGCCCGCACGCGACGTTCCAGGCCCGGCCGTCCAGCGAGATCGACCGCGTCAGCCCGGTGACGGCGTGCTTCGTTGCGGTGTAGGCGACACTCGCGGGCCGCGGGACGTGCGCGGAGATCGAGCCGTTGTTGACGATCCGGCCGCCGCGCGGGTCCTGGTCCTTCATCTGCCGGACGGCCTCCCGCGCGCAGAGGAACATGCCGGTGAGGTTGACGTCGACGGTCCGTTTCCAGTCCTCGACGGACAGGTCGGCGATCGTGCCCGCCGCGCCGATCCCGGCGTTGTTGACCAGCAGGTCGAGCCGTCCCCACTCGGCGCGGACCGCCGCGAACAGCTCGGCGACGGAGTCTTCGCGGGACACGTCGGTGGGCACGACGAGCGCGTCGTCGTACCCGGCGGCGGTTTCCGTGAGCGCCTCGGCCCGCCGTCCGGCGAGCGCGACGGACCAGCCGTCCGCGAGCAGAGCCCGCGCCACCGCCCGCCCGATGCCCGAACCGGCCCCGGTCACCACCGCCGTCTTCGTCATGCCCCCGACCCTAACGAAAGAGGGCCCGGCGAACACCGGGCCCTCTTCGTCAGCCAATGCGCACTTACTTCGGCTGGACACCCAGCGCGGCGAGCGCCGGGCCGGCCATGATCACGCCGTTGCCGGTCACCGTGTCGAACCCGGGCGCGCCGAGGTCGATCGCCGACGACACGAGCGCGCTGCGGATCTGCGCCGGGGTCGCGGTCGGCTTGCCCGAGAGCAGCAGGGCCGCGATGGCCGCCGCGTGCGGGGCCGCCGCCGACGTCCCGAAGAACGGCTGGAAGCCGGTCACCGAGGTCGCCACGCCGTCCGCCGCCGTGATGTCCGGCTTGTTCCGCGTCGTGCCCCCCGTCGAGGACACGTTGCCCGGCGTGATCGCCGTGCCGTCCGCGTTGTAGAACAGGTGCCGCTTGCCGTCGGAGGAGAACCGCTCCCACTTGCTCGACGCGCTGAACAGGCCGGGGTACGGGCCGGCCGGGTTGGCCGGGTCACCGGTCTCCAGCGGGCGGGTGAAGGCCGGGCCCGCCGGGGCCGCCGCCACGCTGAAGGCGTTCGCCGCGGACGAGTGGCCGTTCGTGACCCCGTTGGTGCTGAACGCCTTCAGCGAACCCGACGCCACGAACCGGCCGCGGATCACGTTCAGCGCGATGAACCGGTCGGCGCCGCTGTACTTGACCACCGCGACCTTGTAGCCGGAGCCGGTCGTCGGCACGCTCGCGACCTCGTACGGGTTCTGCGAACCGGACTGGCCGTTCTCGCTGGAGGCCACGACGCTGCCCGAAGAGTTCAGGATGAACAGGTCGTAGTCGTTGGCGGACTTGCCCCACGGGTCGGACCAGAACAGCGTCACCGGCTTGCCGAGCGAGCCCGCCGAAAGCGCGTCGAAGTTCTGCGTGGTGCTGCTGGGGTCGAAGTCGTGCGGCGTGCCGGTGACCCCGGTGATCTTCGTCGACGAAGCGCGGAAGTCGCCTTCGTAGTACCCGCTGGTGCCGTCGGTCGCGTTGCCCGAGTTGCCCGCCGAGGAGAAGTACAGGACACCCGCCGCGGTGACGTCGTTGACCGCCTGCGCGACCTGCGTGTCCTGGAACGGCGACTCGTCGAAGTAGGCGACGTCGTCGACGATGACCTGGCAGTGCCCGGTGGTGCGCAGCGCGCGGATGTTGGCGGCGAAGCTGGCTTCGCTGGTGAACGCGGTCGCGAAACCGAGGGTCGCGTTCGGCGCGAGGTCGTGGATGATCTCGAGCATCGCGGTGCCCTCGTCGCCGCTGCCTTTCTGGCCGGACAGGACGTCCACCGCGGGCAGTTCGCCTGCGCTCTGGGACTTCGCGAGCGAGTCGACGCCGTCGGAGAGCACGCAGACCTTGATGCCGGAGCCGCTGACGCCGTAGGTCGTGCGGGCGGTGTCGGCGCCGTGCGCCTTGTCGCCTTGGGACACCTGGGTCGCGGCCTGCACCGCGGCGGTCACGCCGGCGTCGCGGTTGCCCGGCTCGTGCCACGTCGTGGCCTGGGCGGCGGGCTTGACGTCGGTGACGTCGGCGCGCCCGGCGATCGTGTCCACGGCGGACAGCGGCAGGTCGGCGCGGACGGCCCCGTCCGGCGCGGCGAAGCGGACGGTGCCGCCCGCGGCCCGGACGGCGTTCGCGACGGCCTGGCCGTGCGCGGCGATGTCGACCGCGACCGTGCCGGCGGTGCTCACACCGACGCCGGAGCGGTACTCGGGCAGCTTCGCGGCGAGCGAACGGTCGGCGCGCAACCGCTTCTCGACGACCAGTTGGCTCGATTGCTTGCGCTCCGCGGGACTGAGGCTCTTCTTGATGCTCTGCAGCGCGTTGATGCCCGCCTCGGTGCGCGCGGTCGCCGCGTCCACCGTGGACGGCTGCGCCGCCGAAACCCCCGTCGTCAGCAGCAACGCGCCGACCGTCAGCGGTACCGCGTGTGCGGCGACCCGGCTGAATCTCACCATCGATGTCTCCCTGGAGTACTCGGTCGCTCGACCGAATGACACCCGACCGGTGTACTGGGGAGAATCTAAGTAGTGACCGTGCGGCGGACCAGCGACCAAAGTCGGGAACGTCCGGTCGTCCACATGGTGGAACGATCAGGGAAACGTGAGAACGATTTTTCCGCGCCCGTGCCCGGTCTCGATCTCCCGATGGGCCGCGGCGGCTTCGGTGTACGGGTATGCGCGGCGCACGAAGAATCGCAAGTCGCCTTTCGCGTAGAGGGCCGCCAGCTCAGCGAGGCGCGCGGCGGAGCGTCCGGACTTCGAGACGAGCACCCCGAGCTCCGCGGCCCGTCCATGGTCGACGAGCGTGAGGATCCGCGTCCGGTCCTTCACCAGTTCGAGTGAGACATCAAGAGCGTGCCCACCGGCGCCGTCGAGCACGACGTCGATCCCCAACGGCGCGACGCGGTCCTTCAGCCCTTCGCCGTAGACGACCGGGATCGCGCCCAGCTCGCGCAGGTAGTCCTGGTTGGCCGCGCTCGCGGTGCCGACCACCCGGGCGCCCCGGAGCCGGGCGAGCTGGACGGCGGCGGTCCCGACCGACCCGGCGGCGCCGTGGACGAGCAGCGTCTCCCCCGCCCGCAGCCGCAGCACTTCGAGGGCGATGGAGGCGGTCTGCGTCCCGGCGCTGAACCCGCCGGCGACCTCCCACGGCATTTCGGGCGGCTTCGGCGTGACGTCGGTGGCGGGCACGACGATGAATTCGGCGGCGGCCTGGACGGCGGTGAAGCCGAGGACTTCGGCGCCGACGCCGTCACCCTCGTCGATGACGCCGGCGAACTCGTTGCCGGGCACGCGAGGCCAGCCGAGCTTCAGCCCGGGCGGCTCCCACCCACCCCGCACGGCAGCGTCGTACGGCTGCACCCCGGCAGCCTTGACGCGCACCCGCACCTGCCCGGGCCCGGCGTGCGGCTCGGGCAGGTCGACGACTTTAAGCACTTCGGGCCCGCCGAACTCGGTGAACGCTGCGGCTTTCATGGCTTCCCTCCGATTTGTCGGAGTTCAGCCTGATACCTCGACCTATGTTGAAGTCAAGCGGTTCGAAGTCCGTCACGCCCTCGTCGTAGGCTCGCGGCATGGGGCAGATCGAGATCCACCGCGCCACGACCTCCCAGGCGGGCGCCCTGACCGCGGTGATGCACGCCTCCTCGGCGTACCAAGGCGACTACGCGTCCATCTTGGACGGCTACGAAGTCACCCCGGCGTACATCACCGCCAACCCCACCTTCACCGCCACCGACGGTGAGCTTCGCGGCTTCTACGCACTCCGGGGCGACGAACTCGACATCCTTTTCGTGGCAGACAACGCCCAGGGACTCGGCATCGGCCGGCTGCTGGTCACCCACATGCTCGGCGAAGCCCGCAAGAACGGCATGCCCAGCATCCGCGTGGTCTCGCACCCGCCCGCGCTGGCGTTCTACCTCCGCGTGGGCGCGCGACGCACCGGCACCATCCCGCCGAAACCCCCGAAGGTGCGCTGGGAGCGGCCGGAGCTCCGTTTCGACGTGCCGGACTCACCGGCGCCCTGACCGCTCCCGCGACCGGCTACATGTTGATCATGTGCCCCGCGAGGCCGTGCACCGCTTCCTTAACCGCTTCCCCCAGCGTCGGGTGCGCGTGCACGTTCCGGGCCACCTCGTGCACCGTCAAATCCCACTGCTGGGCCAAAGTCAGCTCCGGCAGCAGCTCCGTGACGTCCGGCCCGATCAGGTGGCCGCCGATCAGTTCGCCGTGCGTGCGGTCGCTGATCAGCTTCACGAACCCGCCCGCGTCGCCGAGCCCCTGAGCCTTCCCATTGGCGGTAAAGGGAAACTTCGCCACCTGGACGTCGAACCCCTGAGCACGAGCCTGCTCCTCGGTCCACCCGAAGCTGGCGATCTGAGGCTGGCAGTAGGTAGCCCGCGGAATCATCGGGAAGTCGAGCTCCATGGTCTCCGCACCGGCGATCGTCTCCGCCGCCACCACGCCCATCGACTCCGAAGCGTGCGCCAGCATCAACTTCGCCGTCACGTCGCCGATCGCGAAGATGTGCGGAACGTTGGTCCGCCCGCGGCCGTCGATGGCGATCGCACCCCGGTCGGTCAAGGCGACTCCGGTCTTCTCCAGCCCGTACCCCTCGACCCGGGGCTGGAACCCGATCGCCTGCAGCACCTTGTCGGCCGAGAGGACCTGCTGCCCGTTCTTCTCCGAGGACACCGTCACCTGGACCGACGAGCCGGAATCATCGATCGACTCGACCCGGGTGGACGTCAGCACCTTGATCCCGAGCTTCCGGTACCGCCGGAAGAGCTCCGCCGAGACCTCGGCGTCCTCCAGCGGCACCATCCGGTCGAGGAACTCGACGATCGTCACGTCGACGCCGTAGTTGTGCAGCACGTAGGCGAACTCGACGCCGATCGCGCCCGCGCCGGCGATGATGATGCTCGACGGGAGCTCGCTCGAGAGGATCTGCTCTTCGTACGTCACGACCCGCGAACTACGCGACGTCCCCGGCAGCAACCGCGTGGTCGCCCCGGTGGCGATGATGCAGTGGCCGAACGTCAGCCGCGAGCCGTTCACCTCGAGGGTGTGGTCGTCGACGAACGTGCCGTGGCCGTCGAACTCGGTGATCTTGTTCTTCTTCATCAGGAAGTGCACGCCCTTGACGCGCCCGTCGGCGACCTTGCGGCTGCGCTCGTAGGCGGCCGTGTAGTCGACGCGGATCGGGCTGTCGGACGAGATGCCGAACGCCTTCGCCTCCTGCGTCACGACGTGCGCGAGCTCGGCGTTGCGCAGCAGCGCCTTCGACGGGATGCACCCGACGTTCAGGCACACGCCGCCCCAGTACTTCTCCTCGACCACCGCGGCGCTCAGCCCCAGCTGGGACGCGCGGATCGCCGCGACGTATCCGCCGACCCCGGCGCCCAGCACGACGACATCAAAGTGTTGTGCACTCATGAGGCGAACTTACCCTCCACGGGAGGGACCTCACCTCGGATCTCGCCCAGCAACGCCGTGACGGCGGCCATGATCCGGGCCGTCGCCTCCTCCAGCACCTCGCGGGTGAGCGGGCGGTCACGCAGGTCCGCGAGGTCGACCGGCGGTCCCGCGACGAGCTCGACGGTCTTGCGCGGCAGCCCGCGCGGGAGCCACGCCGTCGCGGGCAGCAGGTGGTGGGTGCCCCAGTTCGCCACCGGGACCACCGGCGCGCCGGTCTCCAGCGCGATCCGCGCGGCGCCGGTCTTCCCGCGCATCGGCCAGCCGGCCGGGTCCTTCGAGAACGTCGCCTCCGGGAAGATCGCGACGCACTCGCCCTCGCGCACGGACTTGACCGCGTCGCGGAAGGCCTCCGACGCCGTCGCGACGCCGCGGTAGACCGGGATGTGCCGCCCGGACCGCATCACCGAGCGGACCACCGGCAGGTTCCACAGCGACGCCTTCGCCAGGTACCGCGGCACCCGGCCGGCGGCGAGGCAGAACGCCGTGAGCGTCGTCGGGTCGGCGAAGGACAGGTGGTTCGACGCCACCACGACCCCGCCGCTGTCCGGAATGTGCCGCGAACCGCGCACGCGGAAGCGGGTCGTCTGGACGAGCAGCTGCCAGACGACTTCGATCGCGAAGCTGTACCAGGCGCCCCGGCCGGCGCGGGCGAAGCGCCGGCCGTAGGCGATCATCTGACGTCGGGTGAGCAGCTCACCCTCGGTGTCGAGGGCGGTCCAGCGGTCCATGACTGTCATTCGTAGCCGACGACCGGCCGGATCGGCCCCCGCGCGCGCCGAACGCGGCGCAGATCACACGCGCTCGAGGACCACCACGGGGATCTCGCGGTCGGTCTTCTTCGCGTACTCGTTGTAGTCCGGCCAGACGGCGGCGAGCGCGTCCCACAGCTTGGCGCGCTCCTCGCCGGCCGCCGTGCGGGCGCGGGCCCGGTAGCGGTCGGCCCCGACCTGGACGCCGACCTCGGGGTGCTCGACGAGGTTGAAGTACCAGCCGGGGTGGTTGGGCGCGCCGCCCTTGGAGGCGACGACGACCACGTCGCCCTCGATCTCCTGGTAGATCAGGGCGAACTTGCGCTCCTGGCCGGTCTTGCGGCCCTTCGTGGTCAGCACCAGCGTCGGGACGCCTTCCTTCCACTCGTGGCCGACCTCTCCGTCGGTCTCCTCGTAGCGGCGGACGTGCTCGTCACCGAACAGCATGGGGTGTGTCCTTTCAGGGTCGATCCGCAGTGGCGTACCCACTACTTGAACGTTCTCCTTGTTTGCAACGCACGCGACACCGCCGATCTTCCGTCGATTCACTCGAACGGGTCGGGTCCCCCGGCCAGCGGCTTCTCCCCGCCCACCCCCCGCCCAGTAGATTGCACCGACCGAGCACGCGGACACCGAGACCGACCCTTGGAGGAGCCAGCCATGAAGGCCCGGCCGCACGTGACACTGGAAGACGTGGCACGCAGCGCGAACGTCTCCCTCGCAACGGCGTCGCGGGTGCTCAACGGCACCGCGTCCGTCCGCGCCGACCTGCGGGAACGGGTTTCCGCCGCCGCGGCCGAGCTGGCCTACGCCCCGAACGCGCACGCGCAGGCCCTCGCGGGCGGCACGCACCGCACGGTCGGCGTGATCTGCCACGACGTCAGCGACCCCTACTTCGCCGCGATCGCCGGCGGGGTGATGCGCGTGGCCACCGACAACGGGCTGCTGGTGATGCTCGCCGGGACGTTCCGCGATCCGGACCGCGAGGTCGCGTACGTCTCGACGCTGCGCGCGCAGCGGGCCGCGGCGATCCTGCTGATCGGCTCGGCGTTCGAGGACCGGACGTGGGAACGCGCGATGGCCGCCGAGCTCGAGCCCTACCGCCGGGGCGGCGGGCAGGTGGCGGCGGTCAGCCGGCACCGCGGGCTCAAGATCGACACCGTGCAGCCGGACAACAAGGGCGGCGCCGCGGCGCTGGCGAAGGCGCTGGCCGGGCTGGGGCACAAGCGGTTCGCGGTGCTCGCCGGGCCGCGCCGGCTCAGCACGGTCATCGACCGGCTGGCCGGCTTCAGCGACGGGCTCGCCGAGCACGGCATCACCCTGCGTGAGGAAGACGTCGTCGAGGCGGCCTTCACCCGCGACGGCGGTTACGAGGCGACGAAGCGGCTGCTCGCCGGCCGCAAGCGGAAGCTGCCGACCTGCGTCTTCGCCGTCACCGACGTGATGGCGATCGGCGCGCTGACGGCGTTGCGCGAGGAGGGCCTGTCCGTGCCCGGCGACATCTCGGTGGCCGGCTTCGACGACATCCCGGTGGTCCGTGACCTGGCCCCGGCGCTGACCACCGTGCGGCTGCCGCTGGAAGAGCTGGGCGAACGCGCGATGGACCTGGCGATCAAGGGCGCCGGCGGCACCCGGGCGCGGACGGTCCGGCTCTCCGGCGAGGTCGTCCTGCGGGAGAGCACCGCGCGTCCCAAGCGCTGACCCGGTCGGGCCTTGTCGCGTCCTGGCGCAGGCCCTACCGTGGGATTCAGAAAGCGCTTTCTGACTTGCGGAGGTTTCCGATGCTCCTGCTCCCGGTCCCCGGCGGCGGGCTCGCGAACTGGGCGCCGTCCGGCCCACCACCCCCCGAGCCGGCGGGCGCGCCACCGTCGTCGCGGATCGCCTACGCCGCCGCGCACGTCGTCGCCGACGCGCTGGCCGACGAGCCGGACGCCGTGGACTGGGACACCACGCTGGCCTTCCGCGAGCACCTCTGGGCGTGCGGGCTCGGCGTCGCGGAGGCGATGGACACCGCGCAACGCGGCATGGGCCTCGACTGGGCCACGACGCGGGAGCTGGTCACCCGCACCGGCGCGGCCGCCGCCGGGCGCCGGTGGTGCGCCGGGGTCGGCACCGACCAGCTGCCGGCCGGGCCGGCCGGCCTCGCGTCCATTGTGGACGCCTGGCGCGAGCAGCTCGACCTGGTCGGCGGCGCGGGCGCGGTCCCGGTCGTGATGGCCAGCCGGGCACTGGCCGCGGCCGCCGCGGGCCCCGAGGACTACCACGCGACCTACGGGAAACTCCTGTCCGAAGCGGGCGGCCCGATCCTGCTGCACTGGCTGGGCGAGCAGTTCGACCCCGCGCTGGCCGGTTACTGGGGCCACGGCGACGTCCGCGCCGCGGCCCGCGAGCTGGCCGCGCTGTGCGCCGAGCACGCCGGCACCGTGGCCGGGGTGAAGGTTTCGGTGCTCGACGCCGACGTCGAGACGGAGTTCCGGCGGGCGCTGCCGGACGGCGTCGCGTGTTACACCGGGGACGACTTCCACTACCCGGAGCTCATCGCGGGTGACGAGCGGGGGCACAGCGAGGCCCTGCTCGGCGTCTTCGACCCGATCGCGCCGGTCGCCGCGGCCGGGCTGCGCCGGCTGGACGACGGCGACCGCGCCGGCTTCCACGCCCTGCTCGACCCGACCGTCGCGCTGGCGCGCGAGATCTTCCGCGCGCCGACCCGGCACTACAAGACCGGCGTGGTCTTCCTCGCCTACTTGAACGGTCATCAAGAGCACTTCCGGATGCTCGCCGGGAGCGAGTCCGCGCGCACGATCACCCATCTCGCGACGCTGCTGCGGCTGGCCGACGAGGCCGGGGTGCTCGCCGACGCCGAGCGGGCCGAGGCGCGGATGCGACCGCTGCTGCAGGCGGCGGGGGTCGGCTGATGGACCCGCGGTTCAGCCTCAACCAGATCACCACCAAGGCCTGGTCGCTGCCCGAAGCGGTGGCCGGGTGCGCGGCCGCCGGCGTCGGCTGGATCGGGCTGTGGCGGGACAAGGTCGCCGAAACCGGCGTCGACGAGGCCGCGCGGCTGCTGAAGGAGCACGGGGTGCGGGTTTCGTCGTTGTGCCGCGGTGGGTTCTTCACCGGCGTGACGCCGGAGGGGTCCCCTGTGGACGGTGTGGCGCAGACCCGGGAGGCGATCGACGAAGCCGCCGCGCTCGGCGCCGGGGTCCTCGTGCTGGTCGTCGGCGGGATCGCGGGCGGCGACCTGGCGGCGTCGCGGCAGCGGGTCGCGGACGCCGTGGGTGAGCTCGCGCCCTACGCCGGCGAGCGCGGGGTGCGGCTGGGCCTGGAGCCGCTGCACCCGATGCAGTGCGCGGACCGGTCGGTGCTGTCCACTGTGGAGCAGGCGCTGGCGATCGCCGCCGAGCACCCCGCCGGGCAGGTCGGCGTGATCGTCGACGAGTTCCACGTCTGGTGGGACCCGCGGATCGAGACGTCGATCGCCGCCGCGGCCGGCCGGATCGCCGGCTTCCACGTGTGCGACGTGCTCGTGCCGCTGCCCGACCCGCTGCTGGGCCGCGCGCTGCCCGGCGACGGCCCGATCGACCACCGCCACCTGCGTGAACACGTCGAAGCCGCCGGGTACACCGGGCCGATCGAGGTCGAGGTGTTCAACGCGGGCCTGTGGGCCCGCCCGGGGGCGGAGGTGCTCGCCGAAACCGTCGCGGCGTTCGAGCGGCACGTGGCCTGAGCGTCTCGGCGACGGGGAACGTAGGCTCCGCGCATGCCGAACCTGCTGGTGGTGGAAGACGACGCGGCGATCGGCAGCGTGCTCGAATCGACCCTGCGGCTGCACGGTCACCAGGTGTGCTGGCGGCGTGACGGGCGGACCGCCCTGCAGGCCGCGGAAGCCGGTGAGTTCGACCTCGTGCTGCTCGACCTCGGCCTGCCCGACCTGGACGGCGTCGACGTCTGCCGCCGGCTGCGGGCCGCGCTGCCCGCCACCGTCCTGGTCATCCTCACCGCGCGGCAGGAGGAGATGGACGTCGTCGTCGGCCTCGACGCCGGGGCCGACGACTACCTCACCAAGCCGATCCGCCTCGGCGAGCTGCTGGCCCGGGTGCGGGCGCACCTGCGCCGCGGCGCGCCGGCCGGCGCCCGGCCGCCGGTGACCATCGGGGAGCTGACCGTCGACATCGCGGGCCGTCGCGCCACCCTGGGTGGGCACGAAGTCGTGCTGCGCGCCAAGGAGTTCGACCTGCTGGCCCGGCTGGCCGAGCAGCCCGGGGTCGCGGTCAGCCGCGAGACGCTGATGGCCGAGGTCTGGGACGCGCACTGGTACGGCTCGACGAAGACGCTCGACGTCCACATCGCCGCCGTCCGCCGGAAGCTCGCGTCGGCGGCCGGGCCGGGGACCGAGGTGCCGCGGATCGCCACCCTGCGCGGGCACGGCTACCGGCTGGAGGACCCGACCCGGACCCTCGCCGAGGGGTAGGCGTGCGCCGCCGGATCATCTCGCTGACGGTGCTCGCCGCCCTGGTCGCCACCGTGCTGTTCGCGCTGCCGCTGGGTTTCGCGGTGATGAAGTACTACCGCGACGACACGATGTCCGACCTCGAGCGGGCCGCCGACGCCGCCGCGCTGGCCGTGTCCCACGAGCTGAACGCCGGGCTGCCGCCGCAGGCGCCCCCGCCCGGCGACGAGGCCGAGGGTGACGTCGGGATCTACTCCCCGGACGGGCGGCTGCTCGCCGGGCACGGACCCGCCGTCGCCGGCGCCCTCGAGCGGCAGGCGGCGAGCGCCACGACTGACGTCGTCACCGGCCGTGAGAACGACGAGCTGGTGCTGGCCGTCCCGGTGCTCAGCGGGGCCCGCACCACCGGGGTGGTCCGCGCCGCGCTGCCGACGTCCGACCTGACGCTGCGGATCGGGCTGACCTGGCTCGGCATGGCCGGACTGGCCGTCGCGGCGGTCGGGGCGAGCCTGCTGATGGCCCGGCGGCTGACCACGCGGCTGGTCCGGCCGCTGGACGAGCTCGTCTGCGCGGCCGAGCAGCTCGGCGACGGCGACTTCACCGCGCGCGGTCCGCGGGCCGGGATCGCCGAGATCGACCGGGTCGGCGAGGCGCTGGCCGCGACTGCGGCCCGGATCGGCGAGACCCTGGAACGGGAACGCGCGTTCTCCGCGGAGGCGTCGCACCAGCTGCGGACCCCGCTGACCGGGCTGCGCCTGCAGCTCGAAGCGGCCTTGCAGACGCCGGGGGCCGACCCGCACGCGGCGATCCGCGCCGGGATCGCGTCCGCCGACCGGCTGGAACGCACCATCGAGGACCTCCTGGCCCTCGGCCGGGAACGCCGGGCGCCGCGGGCCGAGGTCGACCTCGACGCGCTCCTGGAGGAGATCCGGCAGGCCGGCGAGGCGCTGCTGGAGCCGCACGGACGCGCACTGCGGATCACCCGCGACGACCCGCCGCCGGCCCGGGTGGCGGCCGCGGCGGTCCGCCAGGTGCTCGGGGTGCTGCTGGACAACGCGGCGACGCACGGGCGCGGCGCGGTCACGGTGGTGGCCCGCGACGCCGGCGACGCGCTGGCCATCGACGTCGCCGACGAGGGTCCCGACCTGGGCGAAACCGACCCGTTCGCGGCCGCGGCGACCGGGCACGGCATCGGCCTGCGGCTGGCCCGCAGCCTGGCCGAGGCCGAAGGCGGCCGGCTCCGCCTGAGCCGCCCCCACCCGCCGACGTTCACCCTCCTCCTCCCCACCGCCGACCCACCCCCCGCCCCCTGACCCACCCCGGAGCTTTCACGTGAAAGCTATCCGGAGTTACAATCTCCACATCACTTTCGCCGTGAAAGTGATGTGGAGGGAGGCTCTCCGCATCACTTTCACGGCGAAAGTGGCGGGTCGGGGCGGGCGGAACGATTCGCCATGATTCGCTCGTGTTGTGCAATGAATCACCTGTGATTCATCTTTTTGCGCAATGTTCCCCTGTTATCTGCGGCCACGGCGGCAGATACGGTCGTCGGCATGACTCTGCGAGCCGCGACGGTGCGGCGGAAACCGGTCGCCGACCTCGTCGCCGAAGGTGATCATGGCACGTTGAAGCGGTCGCTCGGCCTCGGGCAGCTCACCACGCTCAGCATTGGCGCGACGCTCGGAAGCGGCATCTTCGTCGTGCTCGGCGAGGCCGTCCCGGTGGCGGGCCCGGCCGTGGTGCTCTCGTTCGTGCTCGCCGGCGTCACCGCGCTGTTCTCGGCACTCTCCTACGCCGAGCTCGCCGGCATGATCCCGCTGTCCGGCTCGTCGTACTCCTACGCGTACGCCACCCTCGGCGAGCTGGTCGCCTGGGTCTGCGGCTGGTGCCTGGTGCTCGAGTACGGCGTCTCGGTGGCGTCGGTGGCCGTCGGCTGGGGGCAGTACCTCAACGAGCTGCTGCGGCTGGCCTTCGGCTTCGCCATCCCGGACGCGCTCAGCCAGCCGCCGGGCTCCGGCGGGGTCGTCAACGTGCCCGCGATCCTCGTCGTGCTGCTCGCGATGCTCCTGCTGCTGTCCGGCGCGAAGGAAAGCGCACGGGCCAACACGATCATGGTCGTGGTCAAGATCGGCACGCTGGTGCTGTTCTGCGCGATCGCCTTCACCGCGGTCAAGGCGAAGAACTTCACACCGTTCCTGCCGCTGGGGCTGGCCGGGCTGAGCGCCGGCGGCGCCAAGCTGTTCTTCTCCTACATCGGGTTCGACGCCGCGTCGACCGCCGGCGAGGAGGCGAAGAACCCGCAGCGCGACCTGCCGCGGGCGATCCTGCTCTCCCTCGGCATCGTCACGGTGCTGTACTGCCTGGTCGCCGTCGCCGCGGTCGGCGCGCTGCCGTGGCAGCAGTTCGACGGCCAGGAGGCCGCGCTCTCGCACGTGCTCGGGGTCGTGTCGGACAACCCGTTCTGGGCCGGGCTGCTCGCCGTCGGCGCGATCGTGGCCATCTCCAGCGTGGTGCTGACCGTCCTCTACGGACAGACGCGCATCCTGTTCGCGATGTCCCGCGACGGCCTGGTCCCGGGCGTGCTGTCCAAAGTGGACGAGAAGACCGGCTCCCCGCGGGTCAACACCCTGGTGGTGTCCGGCTTCGTCGCCGCCCTCGCCGCGTTCATCCCGCTCGGGAAGCTGGCCGACGCCACCAGCATCGGGACGCTCTTCGCGTTCGGCCTGGTCAACGTCGCCGTCCTGCTGCTGCGCCGCCGCCAGCCCGACCGGCCGCGCTCGTTCCGCGTGCCGTTCTCGCCGGTCACGCCGATCCTGGGCGTTCTCTGCTGCGGCTACATGATGCTCAGCCTCGACGGCGCCACCTGGGTCGTCTTCGGCGGCTGGATGGCGCTCGGCCTGGTGATCTACTTCGGTTACGGCATCCGGAGGTCGAAGCTGGCATGAAGGTCGCGATCCACCAGGGACCGGTCACGGACCTCCCCCGCGCCGTCGCCGCGTCGGGCGCCGACCTCGTCGTCGCCGCCGAGATGATCACCACCGGCTACCACATCGGCGCGCGCACGCGTGAGCTCGCCGAGCCCGCCGACGGCCCCACCGCGGCGCGAATGTCCCAGCTGGCCAAGGAAACCGGCACCGCGCTGGCCTACGGCTACCCCGAGCTCGACGGCGGCGACGTCTACAACAGCGTCCAGCTCGTCGGCAACACCGGGCGGCGGCTCGCGAACTATCGCAAGACGCACCTGTTCGGCGACCTCGACAAGGCGTGGTTCACCCCCGGCGCCGAAGCCGTGGTGCAGGCCGACCTCGGCGGCGTCCGGGCCGGGCTGCTGATCTGCTACGACGTCGAGTTCCCGGAGCTGGTCCGCGCGCACGCGCTCGCCGGCACCGAGCTGCTCGTCGTGCCGACCGCGCTGATGAGCCCGTACCACCTCGTCGCCGACACGCTGGTGCCCGCGCGGGCCTACGAAAGCCAGCTGTTCGTCGCCTACGCGAACCGCTGTGACACCGAGCAGGAGCTGACGTACTGCGGACGCTCCTGCGTCGTCGCGCCGACCGGCGAAGTGCTGGCGCGCGCCGGCGCCGGGCCCGAGCTGCTCACCGCCGACGTCGACCGTGCCGCGCTGCTCGCGTCACGAGCGGAAAACACCCACCTGGCCGACCGACGGCCCGACCTGTACCGGGGAACCACCGCATGACCTCCGCCCTGCCCACCGCGATCCACCACGACGAACCGGCGGGCCGCCCGATCACGATGTTCGGCCCCGACTTCCCGTTCGCCTACGACGACTACCTCGCGCACCCGGCCGGGCTGGGCGCGCTGCCCGCCGGCCGGCACGGCACCGAGGTCGCCGTGATCGGCGGTGGCCTCTCCGGCATCGTCACCGCGTACGAGCTGATGAAGCTCGGCCTGCGGCCGGTGGTCTACGAAATCGCCGAAATCGGCGGCCGGCTGCGGAGTGTGCACTTCCCCGGCTGCCCGGACGACGTCGTCGCCGAGATGGGCGCGATGCGCTTCCCGCCCGCGTCGACCGCGCTGTACCACTACATCGACAAGGTCGGGCTGGCGACCACGCCGTTCCCGAACCCGCTGGCGCCGGAGACGCCGAGCACGGTGGTCGACCTCAAGGGACAGAGCCATTACGCGCGCACGCCGGCCGAGCTGCCGGAGGTCTTCCGTGACGTCGCCGCGGCCTGGGACCGGACGCTGGCCGAGCACGCGTCGTTCGCCGAGATGCAGACCGCGATCCGCGACCGGGACGCCAAGACGATCAAGCGGCTGTGGAACGAGCTCGTCCCGCGGCTGGACGACCAGACGTTCTACGGCTTCCTGTGCGCCTCCCCCGCGTTCGCCTCCTTCCGCCACCGCGAGATCTTCGGCCAGGTCGGCTTCGGCACCGGCGGCTGGGACACCGACTTCCCCAACTCCATCCTGGAAATCCTGCGCGTGGTCTACACCGGCGCCGACGACGAGCACCGCAGCATCGTCGGCGGGAGCCAGCAGCTGCCGCAACGGCTGTGGGAGCACACACCCGCCGAAATCGCTTTCTGGCCCGCCGGCACGAGCCTGAGCACGCTGCACGGCGGGCGGCCCCGCCCCGGAGTCGCGCGGCTGCACCGGACCGCGCCGAACAACATCACGGTGACCGACACCGACGGGCACATCCGGACGTTCCCGGCGGCCGTGTTCACCGCGCAGAGCTGGATGCTGCTGTCGAAGATCGAATGCGACGAAGCGCTCTTCCCGATCGACCACTGGACCGCGATCGAGCGCACGCACTACATGGAGTCGTCGAAGGTGTTCGTGCCGGTCGACCGGCCGTTCTGGCTCGACCCCGACCCGGCGACCGGCCGCGACACGATGAGCATGACGCTCACCGACCGGATGCCGCGCGGCACCTACCTGCTCGGCGACGACCCGGACCGGCCCGCGGTGATCTGCCTGTCCTACACCTGGGCCGACGACTCGCTGAAGTGGCTGCCGCTCACCGTGGGCGAGCGGGTCGAGGTGATGCTGCAGTCGCTGCGCGAGATCTACCCCGGCGTCGACGTGCGGCGGCACATCACCGGTGACCCGGTGACCGTGTCGTGGGAGGCGGAACCGCACTTCATGGGCGCGTTCAAGGCGAACCTGCCCGGGCACTACCGCTACCAGCACCGGCTCTTCACCCACTTCATGCAGGATTCGCTGCCGTCCCGCTACCGCGGGCTGTTCCTGGCGGGTGACGACATCTCGTGGACGGCGGGCTGGGCCGAAGGCGCGGTCCAGACGGCGCTGAACGCGGTGTGGGGCGTCCTGCACCACTTCGGCGGTGAAACGCACGGCGCGAACCCGGGCCCCGGTGACGGGTTCGCCGACATCGCGCCGATCACGCTGCCGGACTGACCGTGCCCCTTTCGTGGTAACCGGGCACCGCGCGATCGGCATCGCGCGCGCTGAACTGCCCGGCGCAACGGCTCATGCGACGATGGGAGGATGAACACCGAGCCGGCGCCGAGATGGCGAAGACTGGAACCGGACGAGCGGAGGGAACAGATCTACGCTTGCGCGGCGCGGCTGTTCGGTGACCGGCCCTACTCCGAAGTGTCCACTTCGGACATCGCGGCCGCGGCCGGTGTCGCGCGCGGGCTGATCAACCACTACTTCGGCACCAAACGCGAGCTGTACCTGGAAATCATCCGGCGCGCGCTGACCGTGCCGCGGCTGGCCGTCGAAATCCTGCCGGACGGGCCGCTGGAACTGCGGGCCGACGTCGCCATCGAATGGTTCCTCGACATGGTCACCAGCCAGGAGCGGATGTGGCTGGCCGCGATCGCGCCCGAGGGCATCGGCCGCGACCTCGAGGTGGAGCGGATCCTCGAGGAGGCCGACCGGGAGTCCGCCGACCGCGTGCTGGAAGCCGTCGGGCTGTCCCGGGAGAGCGAGCACGGCCCCGAGCTGAACGCGCTCGTGCGCGCGTTCGGCGGGATGGTGAAGGCGGCGGGCCGGGAGTGGCTCGTGCGCGGGTCGCTGACCCGCGAGCAGGTGCACCTGCTGCTGTCCAAGTCGCTGGTGACGCTGGTCGGCGAGATCTTCCCGGCGATTCAGCAGGAGCCGCCACGCACCGAGGCGTGAAAGACCGAAGCCCCCGGCGCCACGAGGGGGAGGAGGGCGCCAGGGGCTCCGGGTCGATGGACGAACCACCGACGCACGCTCACGGTACGCCGGAGCACTGTCAAGTCGCTGTCAACCCCTCGCCGTCCGATTCGCGCAGTTCGTCCAGCCGGCAGGCGAGCCCGTCGAGACACCGCCGGACGGCGTAGTCGTAGAGCTGCGCGTAATAGCCCGCGGCGAGGTCGGGATCGCCCATCAGGTCGTGCATCGCCGAGCCCAGCTCGGCCATCCCCGGCAGGTCGTCGCGCCGGCGGTAGGCCGCGTACGCCTCGGTGTTGTCGATCCGCAGCGCGAGCGCGCCGTCGCGGTCGTCCTCCATCGCGACGAACTGGCACGCGGTCATCAGCAGCAGGTTGTAGGCCATCGGGCTCTCGCGGCCGAAGCCGGCCTTCAACAGCACCCCGACGCCGGCGTCGATGCTGCGCGTCGCCGCCTCGACGGACGGGCCGAACAACGCGAGGCGTCTCGCGCAGCCCGGGTAGGCGCGCAGAACCGCACGCAGGTTCGCCAGCAGCTCGGTGAACCACTCCTGCCACGGCAGCTCGCCGTCGGGCAGCTTCAGCAGGCCGACCACCCGGTCGACCACGGCGTTCACCACCGCGTCCCGGTCACCGACGTGGTGGTAGATCACCGCCGGATAGGCCTCGACCGAGCGGGCGAGCTCCCGCAGCGTCCAGTTGTCGAGGCCGCGTTCGCCGGTGAGGGTCGTCGCCGCGCTGACGATCCGGTCGGCCGTGAGCGCCGGCAGACCCGCGGCGGCCCGTGACCGGGGGCGCTGTCCGGTGCCCGAGGATGAGGTCGGCATGGGGGGTAACGGTAACCGCACGGGCCGTTCCGGTGCCAGCTCCGCACGGGTACGGCAAGATCGGGGCATGGCACGCGCACAGGCCAACGGTCTCGAGCTCGAGTACGACACGTTCGGCGATCCGGACCGGCCGCCGCTGGTCCTGGTGATGGGCCTGGGCGCCCAGATGATCACCTGGGAGGACGGTTTCTGCGAGCTGCTCGCCGCCCGCGGGTTCTTCGTGGTGCGCTACGACAACCGGGACGTCGGGCTCTCGACGTGGCTCGACGACCTCCCGGCGCCGGATCTGGCCGCTTTGGCGGCCGGCGACCTGACGACGGCGCCGTACACGCTGTCGGACATGGCCCGCGACGCCATCGGGCTGTTCGACGCGCTCGGCATCGGCCGCGCGCACGTCGTCGGCGCGTCGATGGGCGGGATGATCGTCCAGCAGCTGGCCATCGAGCACCCGGACCGGCTGCTTTCGGTCACCTCGATCATGTCGACCACCGGCGACCCGTCGGTCGGGCAGGCCGAGCCGTGGGCGCTGGCCGTGCTGACGCGCCCGCCCGCGACGACCCGCGAGCAGGCGCTCGCCGACAGCGTCGAGGGCTACCGGAGCCTCGGCTCCCCCGGTTACCCGGACGACGAGGCGTTCCTGCTGGCCAAGGCGACCCTGCACTTCGACCGCGCCCGCCACCCGGTCGGCACGCTGCGCCACGCGGCGGCGGTGATGGCGTCGGGCGACCGCACGTCGCGGCTGCGTGACGTGCGGCTGCCGGTGATGGTCGTGCACGGCGACGCCGACCCGCTGATCAACGTCAGTGGCGGCAAGGCGACGGCGGCGGCGATCCCGGGCGCGGAGCTGGTCGTGGTGCCGGGCATGGGCCACAACCTGCCGCGCGCGGTCTGGCCCCGGATCGCCGACGCGATCGGGCGCGTGACGGGTCAATAGCGCGTCAAGATCCGGGGTCCGGGTGTAGGGAATGTGTCCTGGGTCATGTTTTTGGCTGCCGGCCGGGCTCTGCTGGACGCATGAGTGGTGGTTTCGGGTTCCCGATCGGCTGCGTCGCGGCGGTGGTGGCGGTGGTCCTGGCGGCCCTGGCCGGGCCGGCTCCGTGGTACTCACTGGTCACGCTGGGCGTGGTCGTGCTGGCGGCGGCGTTCCGGACGTCGGCCTTCGCTGCCGCTGGGGTGGCGGTGGTGGCTTGGGCGCTGCACGACGGTTTTGTCCTGGGCCGCGCCGGCGAGCTGACGTTTTCCGCGGCTTCCGGCGTCGCGGCTCTTGTGTTCGGCGCGGCTTTCGCGGTGGGTTCGGTCGCGGCGGTGGTCAGCCGGGCTCCGGTTGCGGTGCGGGTCCCCGCACCTCGGCTTCCGGCGGAAGTCGCGTCCCGCACCCCGGTCGGCACGGCGACCTGACCACCGTGTCGACCCTCCGATCACGCGTGTCGACCCTCCAGACACGCGAGTTCGCCGTTCCGGTAAACCGAACTCGCGTGATCGGAGCCGGAACTCGCGTGATTGAAGGCGGAACTCGCGTGATCAGGAGGTCGACACGCGTGATCGAACGGACGACACGTCAGGTGGCGCGAGGGGCCGAGGCCCGGCGGGCCGCGAGGGCCGCGATGATGCGCGGGAGGCCCGCCGGGTGGAGGGGGTCGATGCCGGTGAGGTCGCGGACGCGGCGGAGGCGGTAGTCGACCGTGTTGGGGTGGACGTGCAGCTTCGTCGCCGTGCGGCGGCGGTTCGTGTCCAGTTCGAGGTACGCCGCGAGCGTCTCGACGAGCTCGGGGTGCGCGTCCAGCGGCTCCAGCACCGCGGCCAGCCGGTCGCGGGCCGCGCCCGGGCGGGTCAGCTGGTACTCGAGCAGGACGTCGTCGAGGCGGTAGAGCCCTGGCGGGCGGCCCGACCAGCGCAGCACCTCCAGCACCTCGGCCGTCCGGACCGTTACTTCACGGACGTCGGACGGCTCCGCGGTTTCCGCCGCGGCCAGCACCTCCACGTCCGCCGCGCGGCCCGCCGCGGCCAGCAGCGCCCGCCACTCCGGCAGCGACGACAGCCGGCCGCCGAGCGGCAGCAGGACCAACCCGCCCGGGCCGTCCAGCGACGCCAGAACGCCGTCACCGCACGCCTGCTCGAACGCCGCGAGAAACCGGCGGAGCTTGCGACGGACCGCGATCTCCGCGTCCACGCCCGGTGACGCCTCGTCGGCGTGCGGCCCGAGCTCGACGCTCAGCACGAGGTATCGCGCCGGCAGCGTGATCCCCGCACTGCGCGCGACGACGTCGACCTGACCGCCGTCGACGAGCACCGACAGCAGGGTGCGCCGCGCGGTGTGCTCCTGGCCCACCTTGGTGCGCAGCTCCTCCAGGTATCCCCGCGTGACGGCGCCGGCGACCGTGCCGACAAACGCGAGCACGCGGTCCGCGACGTCCAGGAGGTCGGCGACGTCCGCGCTGCCCGCGTCCGCCGAGCCGACGGTGAAGATCTCCCGCGCGCCGAGGTGGTACGCGGTCAGCACCGCCTCCAGCGGAAAACCCTCCTCGGCCCGGCGCACCGCGGACGCGCCGATCTGCTGCAGCTCGGCGCTGTTGAGCTCACGGTCTTCGCGCAGGCTCCGGGCGAACGCGCGCACCGCCTGCTGCGTGATGCGCGCGATGTCGCCGGCGAGCTCCTCGACCGGCATCCGCCGGTAGTCCGCGACCTCACCCTGGATGCGCGCCAGCACGCGGGCGATCAGCTCGGGCTCCTCCCGGGTGAGCCGCTCGTGCACCCGCTGCCCGCCGAGGGTGAGGTCGCCGCCGGGCTTGTGCTCCGTCACAACCGATCCCCCCGTTCTCTGCCCGGACTCCCAGTCAATCCGGGCACGCTGGGTGCCGATGGTGTCACGGAAACCAACCGTAAGCACAACGTCAAGGAGGACGGCGTGCGAGTGAGGACAACGGCGTTCATCACGATCCTGGTCGCGGCCCTGGTCACGACGGCGGGCACGGCGGCGGCGAGCACCGCCGGGGAGTACGTGGCACTCGGGGACTCGGCCGCCGCCGGTCCGCTGATCCTGCCCCCGGACCTCTCGTCCCCGGGCTGCCTCCGCTCGCTCGTGAACTACCCGCACGTCGCGGCGAAGAGGCTCGGCCTGCCGCTCAAGGACGTCACGTGCTCGGGCGCGACGACCGCGGACATGTACGCGCCGCAGTCGACGGAGACCGGCGCGGTCCCGCCGCAGCTGGACGCGCTCGGCGCGAGCACGAAGACCGTGACGGTGACGATCGGCGGCAACGACGTCGGCCTG
The DNA here is from genome assembly GCF_055583645.1 of Amycolatopsis sp. NPDC104587. Lineage (NCBI taxonomy): Bacteria > Bacillati > Actinomycetota > Actinomycetes > Pseudonocardiales > Pseudonocardiaceae > Amycolatopsis > Amycolatopsis sp. NPDC104587. Next base: position 761,998 of record NZ_JBVJNO010000002.1, on the reverse strand, counting down.
GTCGGCGCCGCGACCAGCTGCATCACCCTCCTGCCCGGCATCACCCCCGACTGCGTCGACCGTTACACCGCCGGCGGGCACGACCAGCTGGCCGAGAAGATCGCCGCGTTCGAACCGACGTGGGGCGCGCTGCTGGACGCGATCCACGCGCACGCGCCGAACGCCGCGGTCTTCGTCGCCGGGTACGGCACCTACCTGCCGCGCAACGGGTGCTGGCCGGTCGCGCCGCTGACCCCGCGCGACGCCAACTACATCCAGGGCAGCATCGACAAGACCAACGCCGCCCTCGCCCGGCAGGCCGCCGCGCACAACGCGCACTTCGTCGACGTCCGAACGGCGTCGATCGGGCACAACGTCTGCAAACTGCCGGGCGTCAAGTGGTTCGAGAGCGTGATCCCGACGTCGGTCGCGGCGCCGTTGCACCCGAACGCCGACGGCATGCGGGCCATCGGCGCGCTGGTGGCCGGGGCGGTCAGCGGCTGAAGTCCCAGCGGCTCGCGCCGTGCGGCTCGGCGGAGGCGACCCCGATCGCCCGGGTGAGCACGAGCCGGTACAGCAGCCACGGCGCGGGTCCGGCGCTCGGTGCCATGAACGACGCGTTGTAGCCGCCGTTTTCGACCGTCGCGGGCCAGCCGCCGTCGCGGTAGACGGCCGCCACCCGCTCGAGGGTGACGGGGTCGGTGACGTGCTCGGCCTCGCCTTCCATGGTGAGGTCGAGGCCGTTCAGGCGCACCGAGACGCTGCACGCCGGGTTCGCCGCGAGGTTGCGGGCCCGGCGCGTGCCGGCCCCGCTCACGAAGTACAGGGTGTCGTCGACCCAGATCGCGCCGACGCCGGCGGCGTGCGGCCGGCCGTCGGGGCGGACGGTCCCGACGAAGAACGTCAGGTCCTCCTTGGGGGTCTGGGTCGCGAGGAGGTCGCGCGCCCGGCTCCACGGCAGTGCCGCGTTCCCGTTCTGGTCGAGGTTCTTGGTTTTTGTCGGCTCAGTCATGCCTACGCGTCGAACGGGCCGACGGCGGATCGACACGCGGCGAGAGTCTTCTTCCCGCCGGGGTCGTTGTCGCTGGTGGCGGGCACGATCGCCAGCTCGTCGATCCCCGCTTCCGCGTACTCCCGCGCCTTCGCGGCGATCTCCGCGGGCGAGCCCAGCAGGCCCACGGTGGCAATCGCCGCCTCCGGCACGGCAGCCAGCAGCTCACGCGGGTGCGGCCGCGTGCGTGCGAAGTCGACCAGGTCGCCGAACCCCGCCGCGCGGAACATCTCGCCGTAGCCGGGCGCCGCGAGGTACCCGACGACGCCGCGACGCAGCTGGTCGAGCTCGGCCGGGCCCGGGTCCACCGCGCCGACGACCCACGCGGCCACCGGCGGCGGTGCGGTGCCCGCCCGCGCGGCCGCCTCCCGGAGACCGCGCACCAGCTCGCCGGCCGCGGCCGGGCTGACCAGGTTGACCACCATGCGGTCGGCGTGCCGCGCGGCGACGTCGAGGGCGCGCGGGCCGAACGCCGCGATCGTCAGTGGCGACTTCGGCGCGGCCAGCCGCAACCGGTACCCCCGGGACCCGACCACCGATCCGTCCACAGTGGACTTCTCCCCGGAGACCAGCTGCCGCACGGCGATCGCCGACTCCTCCAGCGCGGTGGCCGCCCGCGAACGGGACCGGCCGTGCCAGCCCCGCACCACGACGTCACTGGACGTCCCGAGCGCGACGCCGGTCGTCCGGCCGGTCAGCGCCGCGACCGACGCGACGCCCATCGCGATCGTCGCCGGGTCCCGGACGGTCACCGCGAGCGGCCCGAAGGTCAGCGAGAGCGACGAAGTCGCCGCGCCGATCGCGGTTCCCAGCGCGAACGCGTCCCACGTCGCCATCTCGCCGATCCACAGCTCCTCGTACCCGGCGGCCTCGGCGGCGCGCGCGGTTTCCAGGGCCTCCTCCGGCGGGCGGTCCTGCCAGAGCCCCAGCGACACCGAAAGCCTCATGCGGTGACCACCAGCGTGACGACCGTGGTGAACGAGCCGCCGACGTTCAGCGTCAACGCCGTCCGCGCGCCCTCGACCTGCGTTTCGCCCGCTTTCCCCGTCACCTGCCGCGCGACGTCGTGCAGCATGCGGACACCCGTCGCGCCGACCGGGTGGCCGAGGCCGATCAGGCCGCCGCCGGGGTTGATCCCGGCGGTCTCGAGGCCGCCGTCGGTGATGAACTTGCCGCCGTCGCCGGGCGGGGCGGCGCCGAGGTGCTCCAGCGCGACGAGCCCGGTGATCGTGAAGCAGTCGTGCAGCTCGACGACGTCGAGCGCGTCCGGCCCGGCCACGCCCGCGCGCTCGTAGGCGTCGACGACCGCGCCGCGCAGGTGCGGGAACAGGTACTCGCCACCGGACGCGATCTTCTCGGCCAGGCCGAGGTGCGAGGTGCGGTGCCCGAAGCCCGCGATGCGCGGGAAGCCGCCGCCGAGCCGTTCGGCGAACCGCGGCGAGGCCAGCAGGACCGCCGCGGCGCCGTCGGTGATCCGGCCGCAGTCCTGCTTGCGCAGGCGCCCTTCGATGACCGGGTTCAGCTCGTCGTCGGGCCCGAACGCGCCGGCCGGGAACCGCCAGTCCCGGGCCTGGGCGAGCGGATTCCGTGCCGCGCGGTCGAAAGCGTGCGAAGCGAACTGCCCGAGGTGCTCGGAGTCGAGCCCGTACCGCTCGTCGTAGGCATCGGCGACGTCGGCGAAGAGCGCGGGCCACGGGAACTTCGCGCCGACGGCTTCGTGCCCGGCCCAGGCGGCCGACCCGAGGTGCTCGGCGGCCCGCTGCCCGTCGACATTGCGCATCAGCTCGACCCCGACGACCAGCGCCAGGTCGTAACGGCCGGACTCCAGGTCGGCGCAGGCGGCCAGGACCGCCGTGCTGCCGGACGCGCACGCGGCCTCGTGCCGGGTCGACGGGACGCCGTCCAGCTCGGGCACCGCCGCCACCAGCAGCCCGCCCAATTGCGCCTGCCCGGTGAACAGCTCCGCCGCGAGGTTGCCGACGTGCGCGACCCCGACGTCCGCGGCGGTCACCCCGGCGTCGGCGAGGGCGGCCGGGACCACCTCGGCGAACAGCTCGAGGATCCCGCTGCCTTCCTTCGTGTAGTTGCGCGCGAAGTCGGTCTGCGCCCCGCCCAGCACGAACACCGTCATCGTTTCACTCCAGACTTTCCCGCAGCTGCCGCTTCAGGATCTTCCCGACGGGGTTGCGGGGCAAGGAATCCGCGTACTCGAGCCGTTCCGGGAGCTTGAACGCGGCCACTTTCTTCTCCCGCAGGTACTCGACCAGGTCCTCCAGCGACGGCTTGCGGTCGCCGGGCACGACCACCGCGCACACGCGCTCACCCATGACGTCGTCGGGCACCCCGACCACCCCGACGTCGGCGACGTCCGGGTGCCCGGCCAGCAGGCCCTCGACCTCGGCGGGCGAGATGTTCATCCCCCCGCGGATGACCAGGTCCTTGGCGCGGTCGACGTACTTCAGGAACTCCCCGCGGTCGCCGGCGATCTCGAAGACGTCGCCGGTGCGGAAGTGCCCGCCGGAGTCGAACGACGACGTGTCCAGCAGCTCGCCGATCGACGTCAGGTAGCCGGCGAACACCGTCGGCCCGGCGATGTGCAGCTCGCCGGGGCGCCCGGGTTCGGTCACGCGCTCGCCGGTGACCGGGTCGTGCAGCCGCACCGAGGTCCAGCCGGCGACGGGCGTCGACCAGGTGACGCCGGAGGCGTAGTTCGGGAAGTAGCTCGCGCGCTGGTCCGGGTCCGGGATGTCGACGGGACCGGACAGCAGCGCGGTGCCTTCGTTGGAGCCGAAGAAGTTGATGAGGTCGATCCCGTGGCGCTCCGCCCAGGTCCGCACGAGCCACGGCGAGAGCGGCGCCGAGCCGGACCCGATCTTCCGGACGCTCGAAATGTCCACTCCGGACAGGATCTTCTCGTTGTGCAGCAACATGGTCAGCAACGCGGGTGGCGCGAGGGTGTACGTCACGTGCTCGGCCGCGAGCTGGCCGAGGAACACCGGCAGGTCGAACGGGTGGTGCGGCACGAACACCGCGCCGGTCAGCAGCCAGGGCAGGAACATCCCGCCGATGCCGGCCATGTTCGTCATGGGGAACGGCGAGAGCAGGACGTCGTCACGGGTGATCCCCGCGGCCTGGACGCAGCCGCCCGCCGTCGCGAGCCAGTCGCCGTGACAGCGCGGGACAGCCTTCGGTTCGGCTTCGGTGCCGGACGTCCAGCAGATCGTCACGCAGTCGTTGACGTCGGTGTCGAGTGTGGACAGATAGTCGTCCAAAGTGGATTGGTCCGCTTCGGACAGTGGGTCTTCGGGCCAGGCCAGGGCGCCGGCCGGTTCGTCGTCCCCCCGGGCGACGACGAACCGGACCGACGGCGCCGTAGCGCCGATGAGCCCAAGGGCCGCCCCGGCGAGCGGGTGCTCGCCGTATCTGGATGCGGTGACCACCCCGACAGCCCCGGTGCGCCGGCACATCGGGCCCGTCTCGTGCTCCCGGTAGGACACCGGGAACGGGGTGACAACCGCGCCGATCCGCACGATCGCGAGGAACGCCTGGACCAGGGCCGAGCAGTTCGGCAGCTGCACGGCCACGACGTCACCTGCTCGCACCCCTCTGGCGAGCAGGAACGCGGCCAGGACGTCGACACGTTCGTCGAGCCGGTTCCAGGTCCACCGCACCGGGTCGCGTCCGACCAGTGCGGTGGTGTTCGGTGGATCGACCAGCGCGAGACCCTCCGGGTCGGCACTGACCCGCTCCTTCACGAGCCGGTCGATCGTCTCCGCACTCCACCATCCCCGCGTCCGGAAGTCCCGGGCGCGACCCTCTCGATGGCATCTCATGAACGGAGGTTTTCCAGCTGGTCCGCCCGGACCCAGGTCGCGTGAAAACCGAGCGGGACACGCTGGGGCAACAGGACCCTGGCCACGGGTCCGGCAGCGAGATCGGCGGCGTCGAAGATGTCCAGTTCCGAGCGTCCCTCACGCTCGTCCTGCACGAACGTCACCAGATAACCGTCCGCCGAATCGGCGGCTGCTCCGTCGCGGGGTGCGAACGGGGCCTCACTGCCCCACCGGCCGGGACCGAACCGGTATTCGGTCTTGGAGCCGGCAAGATTGTCGTAGCGCACGAGCCCGTCGAACTTCAGCGTCGACTCGGGCGAGATGTGCACCGCGTAGGAGTACCGGTTCCGGGCGCCGACCCCACGGGAGTCGACGGTCGGGAACTCGGTGTTGTCGTCGTCGAGCGGGGCCTCGCGGCACACGCCGGTCCGCAGGTTGAAGCGGTAGCGGTGCAGCTGGGCGTCGAGGCGCAGGTAGGAGAGCATCTTCGCGAGCGGCGTGTGCGCGTCGGCCCGCGGGGCGGGCTTGCGCACGCGGCAGACGTCGAGGACGACCTCTTCGCCCTCTTCCCAGGCGTTGACGACGTGGTAGATGTAGCACGGGCTAGCTTCGAACCACTTGATCTGGCTACCGTCTCCGTAGCGTGGCATGACGCCGAAGCGGCTCGGCATCGAGCGGTCGAAGTGCAGCTTGTGGCGGCCGAGCTTGGCCGCCTCGAGGTCCTGGACCAGCGGCAGGTCCATCAGCACCGCGTGGTGCTCGGTGATGGCCATGTCGTGCGGCAGGCGCGGGCCGGGCAGCTCGATCTCGGTGGTGGTCACGACCTGGCCGTCCGCGCTGATGACGCCGTAGCGCAGGTACGGCGGGCGCGGGCCGTAGTCGAACCAGAAGAGCTCGCCGGTGGCCTCGTCCACCTTGGGGTGGGCCATCATGTCGCCGACCAGCGTGCCGAGGAAGTCTTCGGCGCCGAGCGTCTCGAGCGAGAGCGGGTCGATGCCGTACGGCGAGCCGCACAGGTACCAGGTCGCGAGGATCCGGCCGCGGTGGAAGACGACGTCGGTGTTGGCGTTGTCCTTGAGGCCCAGGCCGTGGTGGTTGCCGAAGGGGTTGCCTTTCGGGTTCTCCATGACGCCGGTCCAGAGGCCCTTGCCGGCTTCGGACTCGGCCTCGAAGGCCTTCGTGCGGACCCAGCGGTTGCGGTAGCGCGCCTTGCCGTTCTCCAGGTGGACGGCGTGGATCATGCCGTCGCCGTCGAACCAGTGGTAGCGGCCTTCCGGGGCGAACCGCGGGTTGGGGCCGTTGCGCAGGTAGACGCCGTTGAGGTCCTTCGGGATTTCGCCGATGACCTGCAGGTCTTCCGCGTCGATCTCGGTGTCGACCGGGGCGTACACGCCGAGCAGGTAGGGGTTCGCCTCGCCGGTGTCCGCCGTCCGGGCCACCATCAGCGGCTGTTCGGAGGTGCTGGTCATCGGGCTTCTCCCTGGATGTCGGGCTCACCGCGCTGGCTGATGGGGATGAGACTATGATTTGTGTAGTCAGGTGTCAATAGGCTTCTTTTGCTGTAGCCAGGTGTACGCTGAGGCCGTTCTTGGACAGGGGGAATTACGGTGACCGAGGCGACTGCCCAACGCATGCGGCCCGCGGGGGATCCGCTCCGGAGAGCACTCGAACTGGTCGGCGACCAGTGGACGCTGCTCATCCTGCAAAGCCTTTTCCTGCGCTTCCGGCGGTACGAGGAGCTGCGGCTGCGGCTGGGCATCTCGCCGACGGCGTTGTCCGGGCGGCTGCGGGACATGGTGGAAGCGGGCATGCTCACGCGCGTGCCCTACCGCGACGCGCGGCGCACGCGGCACGAGTACCGGCTCACCGAGCGCGGCCTGGAGCTGTGGCCGCTGCTGATTTCGATCTGGGCCTGGGAACGCGAGTGGGTCGAAGGCCGCCGTGAGGTGCTGCCGACGCTCGTCCACCTCGACTGCGAGCTGGCTACATCAGCGCCCCTCGGCTGCGGCGCCTGCGGCCGCCGGGTCGACGCCCGTGACGTGCGGGCCACCCGGCTGGACAGCACCGGTGTCGCCGCCGCGACGGCGTCCAAGCGCTTCCGCCGCAAGGACGCGGAGTCGCTGGCCGGCGACCCGATGATGTTCTTCCCCGACACGATGGAGCTGCTCGGCGACCGGTGGTCGACGGGACTGCTGGTGTCGGCGCTGCTCGGCTGCCACCACTTCTCGGAGTTCGAGCGTGAGCTGGGGATCGGGCCGAGCGTGCTGTCGGCGCGGCTGAGCAAGCTCGTCGAGGTCGGCGTGCTGCGCACCGGCACGGCGAAGACCCGCACCGACGCCCGCGACTACCGGATGACGGCGAAGGGGCTGGCGTTCTTCCCGGCGCTGGCGTTCATCGCGGAGTGGTCGCGCGGGTTCGAGGTGACCGGCCAGGAGCCGGACATCACGCTGAACCACGTCGAGTGCGGCAACCGGCTGCGGCCGATCCTGCTGTGCGACCACTGCGGCCGTCCGCTGACGCGCCAGTCGGTGCAGTTCGGCGGAGTGCCCACACCGAAGCGGTGACGTAATCGACTCGCCAAGCGGCCCGGCCACTGCCAGGCTGGAGCGGTCACACGTCGTCAGTCCCGGAGGTAACCATGAGTGAACCGAATCCCTCGCCCAGCGGCGAGGAGGAGGACGACGTCAAGCGCAAGTTCCGGGAGGCGCTGGAGCGCAAGCAGGCGCACGCCCGCTCGGGCGCGTCCCACGAGAACGCCGGCGGCAAGAACCAGCACGCCCACGGCCCGGCGGCCAACAAGCGGACGTTCCGCCGCAAGAGCGGCTGAGCCCCGGCCGAGCCCGTGAAGGCCCCCACCGCGCGCGGTGGGGGCCTTCACCGTGTTCAGGGCGTGAACGAGCCCAGATGGTCGAGCGCCACGAACTGGCTGGCCGGGCTCGCCGCCGCGACCGCCTTGCGCAGCACCTCCAGGCCGCCGTTCGGGTCCTTCGCCTGGCCGAGCGGCAGGTCGAAGTCGTCCCAGTGGGTCGCAGCCACGTACCTCGGGTTGCCCAGCGTACGCAGCAGCCTCGGCACGTACTGCGTCACCTTCGCGCCGCCCGCCGGCACGCACACGACGTCCGGGCGCAGGCCCGCCAGCTCGGACTCGACGTAGTTGGAGCCGCCGAAGTCCAGCAGCGTGGCGCCGCCGCCGGTGACCGCGTACGCCAGCGTGCCGCCCTCCACCAGGTCCTCGATCACCTTCGGCCGGTCGCGGCGCGACAGCGGGCGCGAGCCCGGGAACGGCACCCGCGCGCGCTCGCCCGTCGCCGAGTGCAGGGACCTCAGGATCCGGATCGAGTAGCCGTCGAACGTCAGGTCCTCACCGCCGCTCGCGATCGCCAGCTGGTCCTCCGGGGCACCCAGGGCCGCCATGAGACTCAAATGGGTCTCGGTGCCGATGACCGTCGCGCCGGTGCGTTTGGCCAGGTAGGGGACGTCGGTGAGGTGGTCGTAGTGGCCGTGGGTCACCAGGATGTGGTCCGCGCGCAGCTCGCCGCGGTCGAGGTGGCCGTCGATGAGCGTCTTGTTCACTGACAGCGGGGTTTTCGGGTCCGCGCCCGCCGGTGTGTACGTCCCGGTCTTGAAGCGCGTCAGCCACGGGTCGATGAGGACGGTCTTCGTGCCGGCGCCGTCCGCGCTCGGGACGCGGACCTCCCAGCCGTTGTTTCCCCACCACCGCACGGTCATCCGCGACGCGCGGGGGCTCGCGGCCGCCGGCGTCACCCCCGCGAGGACCGTCGCCGCCACCGCGCCCGCGCCGAACAGCCCTCGCCTGCTGAATCCTGTGTCCATGCCGGGCAGCCGACCACGAACCGCGCCGCGCTGTCCAAGATCGGCACGGCGGCATGTCGATATGCGGACAGGTATCGTCGCAGCGTGGACCACCTCCGTTCGCTGCGGTACTTCCTCGTTGTCGCCGAAGAACTGCACTTCGGTCACGCGGCCGACCGGCTCGGCATCGCGCAGCCGCCGTTGAGCCAGCGCGTGAAGCGGCTCGAAGCCGAGCTGGGCGCGAAGCTGTTCGACCGCGGCCGCCGCGTCACGCTCACCGAAGCCGGCGAAGTGCTCCGCACGGAAGCGCGGGACCTGCTCTCCCGCTGGGACCGCATGACGGCGCTGGTCGCGAAGGCCGACCGCGGCGAGCTGGACGCCCTGCGCGCGGGCGTGCCGCCGGAGCTGTCCGGGCGGGTGCTCGCCGCGATCCTCACGGCGTTCGCCGAGCGCCATCCGGCCGTCCGCCTCGACCTCCAGGAGCTGACGACGGCCGAGCAGACCCGGCTGCTGGCCGGCCGCGAGCTGGACGCGGGGCTGCTGCAGCTGCCGGTCGACGTCGTCGGGCTTGACCTCGGGCCCGCGATCGACACCCCGCTGGGCGTGGTCCTCCCCCGCGACTCCCCGCTGGCGCGCCGCGCGTCGCTGGCCCTGGCCGACCTCGCGGGCGAAGGCCTGGTGCACGCACCCCGCGCGGCGGCGCCCGGGAGCTACGACGCGCTGCTGCGCACGTGCTGGGACCACGGCTTCCGCCCGGCCACGATCCGGCACGCGCGCAACCCGGAGTTCGCGCTCGGCCTGGTGCTCGCCGGGCACGGCGTCGCGTTCGAGCCGAGGGCCCGCAAGGAGCCGCGCGTGGTGTGGCGGCCGCTCGAGGACCGGCTGCCCGCGAGGACGGCGTTCGCGTGGCCGTCGTCGAGCCCGCACCCGCAGGCGGCGGCGCTGGCGGAGATCGCGGCGGAGGTCCTGCGCGACGACGGCGTGTCGCGGATCGTGCCGCCGGACCCGGGTGGGGCGCGGCCGTGGGACGTGTTCTACGACCGCGGCTGAGGGCGGGCCGGGGTCGCACGCGTGATCGGGCGGGCATCACGCGTGATTGGCGGCGCATCACGTGATTGGCGGGGCATCACGCGTGATCAGGCGGGCATCACCCGTGACCAGACAGGCATCACCCGTGACCGGCGGGGCATCACCCGTGATCAAGCGGGCATCACGCGCGACCGGCGGGGCATCGCCCGTGACCAGGCGGGCATCATGCGTGATTGGCGGGGCATCACGGTGGCGCGCCGAGGTTCTCCGAGCGCAGTTCCTCCACCGCCGTGCGGGCCGCGTCGCCGATCGCGCGGTCGATGTCCGGCCGTCGCAGCGTCTCTGCTCCGCCGACCGTGAACACCGCGATGGCGTAGGAGGTTCCGTCCGGGTAGGTGGCGACGCCGATTTCGTTGCGGATCCCCGGCATCGTGCCCGTCTTGGCGGCCACCGCCACCTCCGGCGGGAAGCCCGCCGTCAAGCGGTGCCAGCTGACCTGCGCCGTCATCCACTCGCGGAGCCGGGCCGCCGCCGGGTCGGCCCAGATCGCGGCAAGCAGGGCGGTCATCTCGCGCGGCGTGGTCGCCGAAGTCCGCAGCGGGTCCAGCGCCCGCAGCGGAACCTCCGCCGACGTGTCCTCGATGATCGTGCGCAGCAGGTCGCGCGGCGCGCCGATGACCGACGTCCGCGACAGGCCCAGCTCCGCCAGCAGCGACCGGACGTTCTCCACACCGACGCGGTCGAACAGCAGGTCCGCGGCCGTGTTGTCCGACACCGACAACGCCAGCAGAGCCGCGTCCCGCAGGCTGTACGAGACGTCGTCCGCGAAGCCCGCCGAACCACTGCCGCCCAGGCGGTCCGCGGCGGACGCGCGCACCCGGTCCGTGGGATCCAGCAGACCGGCCGCCACCTGGCGGGCGAACTCGTACACCAGCGGCACCTTCACCACGGACGCCAGCACGACCGGCTCGTCGGCGTCCAGCCCCACGCACTCGGCAGAGCCGAGACGGCGGACGTGCAGGAAGCCCCGCACGCCCGCCGCCGCGAAGATGTCCGAAAGGGTCACCCGGCCATGATGGACCGCAGCCGGCCGACCTCCGCCATCCGGCGCTCGGCGAGCCGGTCGGCCGCCGTCGCCGGGGGCACGCCGTCGGCGACGGCCAGCTCGAACACGGCCTTCGTCGTGTCGAAGATGGCCGTGGTCTTGCGCTTGGCGCGCTCGAAGTTGAAGCCGTGCCGCTCGTCGTCGACCTGGATCACGCCGCCCGCGTTGACCAGGTAGTCCGGCGCGTACAGCACCCCGCGGTCGGCGAGCTGCTTGTCGATCCCGGCGTGCGCGAGCTGGTTGTTGGCCGCGCCGCAGACGATCTTCGCGCCGAGCACCGGCACGGTCTCGTCGTTCAGGGCGCCGCCGAGCGCACAGGGCGCGAAGACGTCCAGCTCCGCACGCACCAGGGTGTCCACATCGGACACGACCTGCACGGTCGGGTAGATCGACTGGGTCCGGGCGAGCGCGGGCGCGTAGACGTCGGTGATCGTCACCTGCGCGCCGGCCTCCACGAGGTGCCCGACGAGGATGTGCCCGACCTTGCCGACGCCGGCCACGCCGACCCGCTTGCCGGCCAGGTCCGGGCTGCCCCAGAGGTGCTCGACCGAGGCCCGCATGCCCTGGAAGACGCCGAACGCGGTCAGCACGGACGAGTCGCCGGCGCCGCCGTCCTCGGGCGAGCGGCCGGTGACGTACCGGGACTCCCGCGCCACGATGTCCATGTCCTGCACGTACGTGCCGACGTCGCACGCCGTGATGTAGCGGCCGCCCAGGGACTGCACGAAGCGCCCGTACGCGCGCAGCAGCGCTTCGGACTTGAGCGTCTTCGGGTCGCCGATGATGACGGCCTTGCCGCCGCCGAGGTCGAGCCCGGCCAGCGCGTTCTTGTACGCCATGCCCTTGGACAGCGCGAGCACGTCGTCGAGCGCGTCGGATTCGGTGGCGTAGGGGTGGAAGCGCGTCCCGCCCAGCGCGGGTCCGAGCGCCGTGGAGTAGATGCCGATTATGGCCTTGAGGCCACTGGCTTCGTCGTGGCAGTACACGACCTGTTCGTGCCCGGAGTTCCGGGCGAACACTCCTTCGGTCACGGTGGTGACTCCTTCGTCTCCCGCGCCCGGTTCGTGACCGGGACGCGCTCCAAGGTTGACCGGCGGGCGGGGCGGAGGTCGTCCGCCTGATTGCCCATCCGGGACCCAACCTAGATCCCTCGCCCGAGGCGGACCAGGGGAGGTCTCGCGATACGGACTGGTAACGCGGAGATCAGCCCCGGACCACCGAGCCGAGGGTCGCCATCGCCGTTTCCAGCTGGGTGTCCGAAAGGTACGGCGCCGGGCCGAACCGCAGGTGGTGACCGCGGCTGTCGGTGCGGACGCCCTCGGCGGCCAGCGCCGCTTGCAGGCCCGCGGCGTCCGGGGCCCGCAGGGAAAGGAACCCGCCGAGCTGGGCCAGCGGCGTCTCGCGATCCCGCGTGACGACGTCCTCGGGCAGCCCGAGCTTGTCGAACACCTCCGCGAGCAGGCCCACCTGGTGCTGCGACACCTCGCGCAGGAACTCCGGCGTGAGCCCCTGCTCGGCGAAGAACCGCTGGACGCGGGCCCCGCGGTAGTGGCTGGCCGGGTCGTAGGTGGCGCCGGCGAACCGGTCACCACCGGTCGCGTACGGCACCGCGCCCGGGTGCCGCTCGTCGGCGAGCGCACCGAACTCGGCGTACCAGCCGGTGATCACCGGCCGCAGCTCCTGGGCGTGCGCGGGCAGCCGCAGGAAGCAGTTGCCCTCCCCCAGCTGCAGGTACTTGTACCCGCCGCCGAGCACCCACGCGTTGGTGAGCCCCAGGTCGTGCAGCGCGAACGGCACCACGCCGAGCGCGTGGTAGGCGTCCACGACCAGCTCGATCGACCGGGCTCGGCACGAGTCGGCCAGGTGCGCGAGCCCCGGCACCAGCCGCGACGTCTCGAACAGCACGGCCGAGACGAGCACCGCCGCGGTGTTGTCGTCGACTTCGCCGGCGACCCGCTCGGCGAGCGTCGTCACCGGGTCCAGGGGCACCCGGACGACCTCGACGCCCTCCTCCTCGAGGCGCGCGAGCTGGCGGCGCAGCGTGTGGAACTCGCCGTCGGTGGTGACGAGACGCGGTCTTCGGGGCAGCTCCATCGCCGAGAGGAAGCGCAGCACGAGGTCGTGCGTGCTCGCGCCGAGCGCGTACTCGCCGTGCGGGTCGCCGAGCAGCAGGCGGAAGCCCGCGCGCAGCTCGTCGGCTTTCGCGAAGGCGCGGCCCCACTTCTCGTCGACATCACGGGCGGCGTCGGCGAAGGACTCCAGGAGCCCTTCTTCGGCGATGTCCGGCCAGGCCTGGTGCGAATGCCCGGACAGCAGCAGGCGCTCCCGGACGGAGAACCGGGTGTAGTGCGGGGCGAGCGCGTTGTCGTCGGCCCGCAGATCGTCCAAGGTGGTCAAAGTCGGCTCCGTACGGCCCAGAGATCCGGGAACATCGGCTGGAAAAGGGTGGTACGCAGGTAAGTCGCGCCGGACGACCCTCCCGTCCCGGTCTTGTCGCCGATGGTGCGTTCGACCATCTTCACGTGCCGGTAGCGCCACTCCTGCATCCCTTCGTCGAGATCGACCAGACACTCCGCGACGACCGACGGACCGCCGTCGTCGCTGTACACGTCCAGCAATATCGCCTGCAGGGCCGGGGAGGGCTCCACCGGGAGAGTGACGTCTCGGTCACACCCGACCGGGTAGCCAGAAGCCTTGAGGTACGCGAGAAAAGAGTCGAACAACGACGGCCGCGCCATCGCTTCGGCGATGCTCTTCCGCTGCTCGCCGTCTTCGGGGTAGTGCGCGAACACCCGCTCGTCGCGCCGTCCGAGCACCGCTTCCAGCTCGCGGAACTGGGCCGACTGGAAGCCGCTCGAAGCGTCCAACCGGGTGCGAAAGCTCGTGAACTGGCTGGGGGTCATGGTTTCCAGCACGTCGATCTGCGCGACGGCGACCTTGAGGATCGTCAGGATCCGCCGCAGGATCCGGATCGAGTGCGCGGTGTTGCCCGCTTCGAGGTTCTTCTGCAGGAACGCGGCTTCGTGCAGGATCTGCTTGAACCACAGCTCGTACACCTGGTGGATCACGATGAACAGCAGCTCGTCGTGCTCGTCCGAACGCGGGCGCTGCGCCTCGAGCACCTCGTCGAGCGCCAGGTACGAGGTGTAGCTCAATGCTTCCTGGGTCTGGGCGTTGATGTCGGTCATCCCTGGGTCACCTCGTCGAAGTGGCGCTGGGCCGCGGGGGCCAGCGCGGTGTACAGATCGTGGAACAGGTCGACCGCGGCCGCCCGGTGCTCGGGCGCCGGCACCAGGTCGGCGGGCAGCTCGGGGTCGAAGGACGGGAACGCGCGGAAGGTGTGCACCAGCCGCGTCCGGACGGCGAAGGCTTCGGCGTCCGGGATGTCCCTTCCCGCGTACCCGCCGAACTGGTCGACGAACACCGTGTAGCGCGCGGCCAGCTCGTCGAGGTCCCAGGCCCGGCCGGCGAAGCGCCGGACGTCCAGCGCGGCCGACGGCCGGCCGAGCAGCAGCGCCGCGTGCTCGGTGACCCCCAGCTCGACGAGCAGGGCGACGACCTCGGCCTCGCGGTCGTGCGGGGCGATCCAGGTGCCGTCCTGGTACGGCCCGAACCCGAGGAACCGCAGCCGCCTGACCAGGCGTTCCCGTGCTTGGCGGCGGCTCTCCGGGATGCTCTGCCAGAGCACCGTCCACTCCTCGGCGGCGCGCTCGCGGCGGCCGAGCGAGAAGATCCGGTGGTCACCGTCGGCGAGCAGGGCGATGGTGCGGCCGGTCAGCGAGTAGTGCACGGTGCGGCCCTCGCGGTGGCGCTGCAGCAGGCCGCGGCGCACCATGCGGGTGAGCGCGATCCGCGCCGCGCCGTCGGAGAAGCCCAGCTCGGCGAGCACCGCGACCAGGCCGCCCGACCACACGCGCCGGGTCTCGCGCGGGTGCACGTAGCTGCCCAGCAGCGTCAGGACCAGCTCCTGAGGGCTCGCGTCGAACGCTTCTCCGGGCATGGGGACAACTCTATACACCTCAGGCCGCTGCGGTGTAGCTTGATTTGCGTGACGTACTTCGCGGACCTCAGCTCGCGGCAGGTCGCGGCCCTCCCGGACGGCTCACGCGTCCCCGTGCTGCTGCTCCCGCTCGGCGCGGTCGAGCCGCACGGCCCGCACGCGCCGCTGGGCACCGACCCGCTGATCTCGCGCGGGATGTGCGAGCGCGCGGCCGAGCGGCTGGCCGCCGACGACGACGTCCACGTGCTGGTCCTGCCCGAGGTCCCCTACGGCGTGACGCGGTTCGCCGCGGGGTTCGCCGGCGGTGTCCACGTCGGCGAGGAGACGCTGCACTCGCTGCTCGTCGACATCGGGGCCGCGCTGATCGGCCAGCGCCTGCGCCGGATCCTGCTGGTCAACAACCACTTCGAGCCCGCGCACCTGGTCACCCTCCGGCGCGCGGTAGAGACGTTGAACTTCGCTTACGACGGGCGTGCCGCCCTGCTCGACCTGGTCCGGCGCAACCACGCGCAGCGGCTGACCGCGGAGTTCCGGTCGGGCGAGTGCCACGCCGGGCGGTACGAGACGTCGCTGGTGCTGGCCGACCGGCCCGAGCTCGTCGACCAGCCGTTGATGCGGACGTTGCCGCACGTGCCCGTCAGCTTGGCTTCCGCGCCCGACGACGGTGGTTTCCTGGCCATGGGCATGACGGAGGCTTACTGCGGCGCGCCGGCCGAAGCGACCGCGGAGGAGGGCGTGTCGACCTTCTCGACCCTGACCGACCTGCTGGTGGAAGCGATCCGGGAGCTGGCCCGTGAGTGAGCCGTTCAACCTCGCCACGCACTTCCTCGACCGGCACGTGGCCGAGGGCCGCGGTGACCGGACCGCGCTGTTCGTCGGGGACCGCGCGGTCAGCTACGCGTCGCTGGCGGCGCTCGCCAACCGCGCCGGCCACGTGCTGCGCGACGCGGGTGTCCAAAAAGGACATCGGGTGCTGCTGGCGCTGAGCGACGGTGAGGAGTTCGTCGCCGCCTGGTACGGCGCCCAGAAGATCGGCGCGGTCACCGCCGAGGTCTACCCGTTCCTGCAGCCCAAGGACTACGCGTACTACCTCGGTTACACCGAAGCCGTCGCCGTGCTCGCCGACGCCGTCACGCTGCCCGCGTTGCGGACGGCGGGTGCGCGGAACCTGCTGGTCACCGGGGTTCCGGAGAGCGAGCTGCGGCCGGGCGAGCGTCCATTCCGGACATTGGTCGACGCCGCGCCGGACACTCTCGAAGCCGCGCCGACAACCCTCGACGACGTCGGGATCTGGAAGTTCACCACCGGCAGCACCGGCGCGCCCAAAGCGTGTGTGCATCCCTTGCGCAGTGCGAAAGAGAGCTTCGAGCGGTACGCCGTCCAGGTGCTCGGGCTGCGCGAGGACGACCGGGTCCTCGCCGTGCCCAAGCTGTTCTTCGGCTACGCGCGCGACCTGGTGGCGCTGTTCCCGTTCGGCGTCGGCGCGGCCGGGATCGCGTTCCCCGAGCGCAGCACGGCGGACCTCATCTTCGAGCTGATCGCCCGCCACCGACCGACCGTGCTGGTCAACGTGCCGACGATGATGAGCGCGATGGTCGCGCACCCGGCCGCGGCCGCGCAGGACCTCAGCTGCCTGCGCATGACTACGTCCGCCGGCGAAGCCTTGCCGCCGGAGCTGCACCGGAAGTGGGACGCGACCTTCGGGGTGCCGGTGGTGGACGGGATCGGCTCGTCCGAGGCCTACCACATCTACCTGTCGAACCGGCCGGGCGCCGCGCGGCTCGGCACGCTCGGCACGCCGGTGCCCGGGTACACCGCGCAGGTCGTCGACGAGCTCGGGAACCCGTTGCCCGACGGCGAAATCGGGCCCTTGCGCGTGACCGGGCCGACGATCGCGCTGGAGTACTTCGGCGACGCCGAGAAGTCCGCGCGGACGTTCGACGGCGACACGCTGACCTCGGGTGACCTGTTCAGCCGGACCGACGGGTACTTCCGCCACCACGGCCGGGCCGACGCGCTGCTCAAGGTCGGCGGGGTGTTCGTCGCGCCCGGCGAGATCGAGGACTGCCTGCTCGGGCACGCCGCCGTGATGGACTGCGCGGTGGTCGGCCACGAGACCGGCGGCCTCGTCGTGCCGCGCGCGTACGTCGTGCTGCGGCCGGGCGGTGCGGTGTCGGCGGACGAGCTCAAGGACCACGCGAAAGCCCACCTGGCCAAGCACAAGTACCCCCGTGAGGTGGTCTTCGTGACCGAACTTCCCCGCACTGCCAACGGAAAGCTCGACCGACGCGCCCTGGCGGCCCGCCCGTGAGCCGCCTGGTCGTCGTCACGGGCGGCACCCGCGGCATCGGCGCGGCGATCGCGGCGCGGTTCTCCGCGGCCGGCGACACCGTGCTCGCGCCGGGGCGCGCGGAGTGCGACGTCACCGACGAAGACGCCGTCAACGCCTATTTCGAGGCGGCGGGTCCGGTGGACGTGCTGGTGAACAACGCCGGGATTTCTTCCAGCGCACCGGTTTCCCGGACTTCGCTCGCCGACTGGCACGCGCAGCTGGAGGTCAACGCGACCGGCGCGTTCCTGTGCACCCGCGCGGTGCTGCCGGGGATGCGCTCGCGGGACCGCGGCCGGATCGTCACGGTCGCCTCGACCGCGTCGCACGTCGGTTACCGCTACACCGCCGGGTACACGGCGTCGAAGCACGCGGCGGCCGGGCTGATGCGGGCGGTCGCGGCGGAGCTGGCGGGCACCGGCGTCACGGCGAACGCGGTCTGCCCCGCGTTCGTGCGCACCGACATGACGGCGACGTCGGTGGCGCGCATCCAGGAGCGCACCGGCCGGGCTTCCGAGGAGGCCGAGGCCGCGCTGGCGTCGGCGTCCCCGCTCGGCCGGCTCCTGGAACCTTCGGAGGTGGCGTTCGCCGTCGCCTTCCTGGCGGCCCCCGAAGCCGCCGCGATCAACGGCCAGACCCTCGTACTCGACGGCGGAGGAATCCAGTCATGAGCCCGTTCCGCGCGACCGCACCGCTGACGAAGGAGTGGGAACACTTCGAGTTCACCGTTTCCGACGGCGTGGCGACCGTGACTTTCACCCGGCCGGAGAAGCTCAACGCACTGACGTTCGACGTATACGCGGATCTGCGCGACCTCGTGCTGGAGCTGCCGCAGCACGAAGACGTCCGGGTGCTGGTGATCACCGGGCAGGGCCGCGGGTTCTGCTCCGGCGGCGACGTCGAGGAGATCATCGGCGAGCTCCAGAAGTTCGAGACGGCGCAGCTGCTGGAGTTCACCCGCATGACGGGCGCGGTGGTGAAGGCGCTGCGCGAATGCCCGCTGCCGGTGATCGCGGCGGTCAACGGCGTCGCGGCGGGCGCGGGTTCGGTGATCGCGCTGGCGAGCGACTTCCGCCTGCTGGCGGAGTCGGCGAAGTTCGCGTTCCTGTTCACCAAGGTGGGCTTGGCGGGGGCCGACATGGGGTCGGCTTATCTGCTGCCGCGGCTGGTGGGCTTGGGCCGGGCGACGGAACTGCTGATCCTGGGTGACAAGGTGTCGTCTTCGCGGGCTTCGGAGATCGGGTTGGCCACGCAGGTGGTGCCGGACGACTCGCTGGCATCGACGGCCACCGCGCTGGCGCGTCGTTTGGCGGACGGCCCGGCTTTGGCGTACGCGACGACGAAGGTGCTGCTGACGCGGGAACTGGACATGGACCTGGGCAGCGCGATCGAGCTGGAGGCGATGACCCAGGCGCTTCTGATGACGGCGAAGGACCACAAGGAGTTCTACGCGGCTTGGTCCGCGGGGCGCGAACCCCGGTGGACCGGCCGCTAGACCCGGCGAGACCACTGTGTTGTTCGAGACGCACGAAGACTGCTCGTTCGAGTTCGTCGACGCCGCCGGGCGGTCCTGGTCGCGGCGGGGCGCGCGGCTCTCGAGGCACGGAACAACGCTGGAACGGCTCCTCCGCCGAGCCTGAAACTCAGCGAGCCGTCACCGCGATCGCGTCCTCCTCCAGCGAACCGAAGTACAGCCGACCCTGCCACTCCCGCACCCCGACGAGCATGTGGAAGCCCGGGATCTCGCCGCGGAGCTCCCGCTCCACCTTGCCGTCCGCGGCCACGCCCAGGACGCCCACCTCGCGGCCCGGGCTCGGTTGGAGCGACGTCGGGAGCGCTCGGACGCCCGCCCTCAGGAACGCCGGGAGGCGGCGCACCACGTCCAGTGCCGCCACGCGCGGAGACGCCTGGGTGATCCAGATCAGGCCGTCCGAGCCCGTCGCGATGTTGTCCGGGAACCCCCACAGCCCGTCCACGAACACGTCGGACCGGCCCTGGCGGGAACCCCGCAGCCACACGCGTGACACGCTGAACCCGCCCGTCTCCGCCACCGCCACGAACGACTCGTCCGGGGCCAGTGCGACGCCGTTCGCGAACTGGAGGCCGTCCAGGACCAGGTCGATCGTGCCGTCCGGGTTCCGTCGCAGGAGACGGCCGCCCGCGGTCTGCTCGATCAGGTCGTCGCGCCAGTTGTCGATGCCGAAGCGGCGCGAGGAGTCCGTGAAGTAGACCGTCCCGTCGGCGGCCACCGCCGCGTTGTTGCAGAACACGAAGTCCAGGCCCAGCGCCGAAGTGGCCAGCACCGACGGCTTCCCGCCCGACAGCGGCACCGCCAGCAGCCCGGCCCGCGCGTCGCAGATCAGCAGCTCGTCTTCGCCGTACAGCTCCAGCCCGAGCGGGCGGCCGCCGGTGTCGGCGATGACGTCGATGCGGTGGCCGTCCGGGGAGAGCCGCAGGATCCGGCCGTCGTCGACGCCCGTGTAGATCCGGCCTTCGCCGTCGACCACGACGTCCTCCGGGCCGTGCCCGTTGACCGGGATGACCGTGACCTCGCCGAACCGCATCAACCGCTCCTAACGGTA
This sequence comes from Amycolatopsis sp. NPDC104587, assembly GCF_055583645.1. NCBI lineage: Bacteria > Bacillati > Actinomycetota > Actinomycetes > Pseudonocardiales > Pseudonocardiaceae > Amycolatopsis > Amycolatopsis sp. NPDC104587. Next base: position 742,277 of record NZ_JBVJNO010000002.1, on the reverse strand, counting down.
GGTGAGCAGCCGCGCCGCGGCCGCCTCGAAGTGCGGGTGTTCGTTGAACGAAAGCAGGGTGACACCGCCGCGCCCGGAAACCAGCTTCGTGATGCCGCCGTTGACCGTGACGCGGTTGAGCTTGAGCAGCCCGGCTTCGGGGGTCCCCAGCAGCAGCCCGCACAGCGTGGCGATCACCCCGCCGGAGGTGAACACGACCGCGTGCTCCCCCTTGCCCAGCGACGCCACGAGGTCCGAGAGCGCGTCCCGGCAGCGCGCGAGGAACGCCGGCCACGTCTCGGCGCACGGGCCGCCGGAGCCGGCCGACGTCCATGCCGTCAGCGCCGCGTCCAAAACCTCTTGGTACGCCCGGGAATCCTCCTGCGGCGCGCCGCCCGCGTGGTGCCGCGCGATGTCGACGTGGTCGTACTCGTTCCAGCGCGGGTCCTCGACCACCGGGGCGTCGAGGCCGAGCACCTTCAGCGCCGTCGCCGCGGTGTCGCGTTGGCGGGCCAGCGTGCCCGACCGGACCTGGCTGAAGGAAACGCCGCGCCGCAGCAGTTCCGCACCGACCACAGTGGACTGCTCGAAGCCCTGCGGCGACAGCGCGTCGTAGTCGGCCGCGCCGAACGACGCCTGGCCGTGCCGGACCAGGTAGATCGCGCCCACCTACACACTCCCCTTCGCGATGATCTCCCGGCAACGCCAGTCGAGGTAGCCGACGAACTGCCAGAAGTCCTTGAACGCCGGGTTGCGGGTGGCGCCGTCGACGTAGCGCCGGTAGAGCTGCTGGAGCACGGCGGCGAGCCGGAACAGGCCGTAGACCTCGTAGAACCGCCAGTCGCCGATCGTGAGCCCGGTCTTTTCGGCGTAGCGCGCGACGAACTCTTCGCGCGTGAAGATGCCGGGCAGGTGGGTCGGCTGGCGGCGGCCGGCCTGCATGACGTCGTCGTCGCCGGCCTGCACCCAGTAGGCCAGCATGCTGCCCAGCTCCATCAGCGGGTCGCCGAGCGTGGCCATCTCCCAGTCGAGCACGCCGGTGATGTTCAGCGTCGACGCGCCGTCGAGGACCAGGTTGTCGAGCCGGTAGTCGTTGTGGATCAGGCAGATCTTCACTTCAGGGGGCTGGTTCGAAGCCAGCCACGAGCGCACCTCGGCGAAGTCGCCGACGTTGTCCGTGCGCGCCGCGACGTACCGGTCCGACCAGCCGCGGATCTGCCGCTCGACGTACCCGGAGCCCTTGCCGAGGTCGGCCAGCCCGGCTCGTTCGACGTCGACGGCGTGCAGGTCGACGAGCCGGTCGACCACCTTGCCGGACAGCTCGCGGGCCTGCTCCGGGGTCAGGGTCATGCCCTCGGGCAGGTTGCCGCGCAGGATGAGGCCGTCGAGCTTCTCCATGACGTAGAAGTCGCCGCCGAGCACGGCCGCGTCGTCACCGAAGGCCAGCATCCGCGGCACGTACGGGAACACCGGCTTGAGCGCGTGCTGCACGCGGTACTCGCGCCGCATGTCGTGCGCCGACGCGGCTTTGTGCCCGGCCGGCGGGCGGCGCAGGATCAGCTCGCGGTCCGGGTAGCTCAGCAGGTACGTCAGGTTCGACGCACCACCGGGGAACTGCCGGACGGACGGCGGCTCCGCGCCGAGGCCCTCGACCTTCGCGGACAGCCACTCGTGCACCGCGGCGGCGTCGAAGGCGTCCTCCTCGCGCACCTCGACGGTGGTCACGCGAACTTCCTCAGGATCCAGGCCGGCACGACGCGCATCGCGAGGCTCAGCGGCACCCACGGCCACGCCGGGACGTAGGCCCGCGCCCGCTCGGCCTCGACCGCCTTGACCAGCGCCCGCGCCCCGCTTTCGGCCTTGGCCAGCAGCGGGTTCCGGCCGATGCGGTCGTTCATCTCCGACTCGATGTACCCGGGCCGGATGTCGGTGACGGTGATGCCCTTGCGCCTGAGCTCCAGCCGGGTGCCGTCGACGAACGCCGAGATCCCCGCCTTCGAGGCGGCGTACGCGGTGAGGTTGCCCGGCAGGCCGCGGATCGCGCTGAACGACGAGACGACGGCGAGGTGCCCGGCGCCCTGCGCGCGGAAGATCCCGGCGGCGGCTTCGATCTGGGCGGCGGCCGCGACGAAGTTGACCTCGAGGGTCTGCCGGTTGGCGTCGAACCGGCCCTTCCCGACGGGCTGGCCCTTGCCGAGCCCGGCGTTCACTATCACCCGGTCGAGGGACCCCAGCTCGGCCCGGAACTCCTCGAAAACGGTGAAGACGCTGTCGTGGTCGGTGACGTCGAGCTTGCGCGTGACGACCTTGATCCCGGGGTGCGCCGCGGTCAGCTCGGCGGCCAGCTTTTCGAGCCGGTCGGTGCGCCGCGCGCACAACGCGAGGTTGCGCCCCTTCGCGGCGAACTGGCGGGCCATGCCCTCGCCGAGTCCGCTGCTCGCGCCCGTGATCAGGATGTTCTTGCGGAGCGTCATGCCCAGAACTTACAGCGGCGCGAAGCGCCTCGGTTGAGGGTGGTGGTGGGGAGGAAGGCGGAGGCTACCCGGAAGTAATAAGACCGGTGGCCCGGCGCTGGGGGCGTCGCCGGGCCACCGGTCATCGCGCGGCCACCCCGGCCGGTCGCACAACGCGGCCGGGTGAGCCGGAGCCGTTGTCCACGGCTTCTTCGCCGGCGCCCGGATGGGCCGTGAGGGGGAGGCGGTGCCACCGGCGCAGGCAAGTCATACAAGCGCGTCCGCCCAGGCCGGGGCAATGGTTCACAGTTGCCAGTACTAGCCCGTTCGGCCGGGTGGCCGCGCGTCCGGCGGTCATCGGCGACCCCGGCGAAGAGGGACGCGGTCGACCGGGTGAATCCTGCTGCTGTGCCGATTGTTACCAATCCGACAGCAGCCACGGCGGAAACCGGCACTTTGTGCAAATCGGCTGCGGACTGTGTCCGCCTGCTTCCGGTCGGATTGGTAACGTGCTCCGTGTCGGGGATCGTCGGGGGACGGCACGGGGCGGGTCGGATCAGCAATGGCGGGCAGCACGGCCGGTGACGGCCACGAAGGTGGGCGCACCGCGTTCGCCACCCAGCTGCGCGCGGCCATCGCCACCAGCGGGCTGTCGCTCGACCGGATCCAGGCGCGGCTGCGGGCCCGCGGGGTGGTCGTCAGTGTCACCGCCCTCAGCTACTGGCAGTCCGGCAAGCGGCAGCCGGAGCGGCAGAGCTCGCTCTCGGCGGTGCGCACGCTCGAAGAGATCCTCGACGTCCCCGCCGGCGCCCTGCTCGGGCTGCTGCCCCCGCCGCGGCCGCGCGGCGGCGCCGGGAAGCGCCCGGCCGAGCCGATGGCGTTCCCGCGTGAGGTGCTGCAGCCGCTGCTGGACAAGGTCGGCGCGCCGGACGCGCTCGAGCACCAGCACCCGCTGAAGCTGGTCGGGCTGCACGACCGGTGCGAGATCGCCGCGGACGGCGGCCAGCGCGCGGTCACCGCGCGGGCGGTGTTCCAGGCCGCGGCGGACGGCCAGGACCGCTGGCTGCTCGTCTACACCCAGGACGACCCGGCGGCCGGGCCGCCGGAGCTGCACGCCGTGCGCAACTGCCGCGTCGGGCGTGCGGAGGTCGACGAGGCGCACGGCCTGATCGTCGCCGAACTGCTCTTCGGCCAGCCGATCGACCGGGGCGAGACGCACCTGATCGAGTACACGCTGACCAACAGCGGGCCGCCGTACCCGGAGTGCCGCAACACGCACTACCGCGAGTTCCGGCGGCCGGTGCGGGAGTACCTGCTGGAGGTCCGGTTCGCGCCGGGCACCGCGCCCGAGCGCTGCTGGCAGTACTCCCGCAACGGCTCGACCGGCTCCCTCAGCCGCCGCCCGCTGAAGCTCGACGGCGGGGACGGCGTGCACGCGGTGGCGCTGGACTTCGGCCCGGGCGTCTTCGGCATCGACTGGGACTGAGCGCCCGCCTTCAGCTCAGGTGCGGCGCGGCGACCGTGGCGAGCTCCGTGCGGTTCGCGATGCCCAGCTTGGCGTAGACGTGCGCGAGGTGCGTCTTCACCGTGCCGCGGCTCATGAACAGGCGCCCGGCTATCTCGGGGTTGCTGCAGCCGGTCGCGGCGAGCTTCACGACTTCCAGCTCCGTCGGCGTCAGGCTGCCCCAGCCACTCGACGGACGGCCGCGCGCACCCCGCGTCCGGCGCACGAACGCGACGACGTCGTCGAGACTCATCGGCGCCTCTTCCGTGGTGAGCCCGAGCCCGGTCAGCTCGGCCTGCTCTCCCGCCCGGCGTGGGAAACCCAGCTCGGCCCGGGCCCGGTCCGCCGACACGAGCACGCGGGCGGCGTCTCCCGGTCGTCCGGTGCGGTCGAGCAAGACGGTGAGCGCGTCCAGACTCGCCAGGACACCCAGCCGGAGACCGTGGTCGAGGCGCAGCGTCAACGCCTCGTGGTGCAGCTGGGCGGCCCGCTCCGGCTCGGCCAGGTGCCCCTGCTGGTCGAGCGCGTCGGCCAGGGACGACGGCAGCGACCACCGGCGCGTCAGCTCGACGGCGGTGGCCAGCACCTCCGCGGCTTCCTCGGTGCGGCCCAGCGCGCGCAGCAGGGCGCCGCGCTCGACCAGTCCCTGCGACGCCATGTACGTCCCCGGAACGGCTTCGCGCTCGAACCAGCTCGCAGCCTCCTCGTGGTCGCCGCGACGCCAGTGCAGCTCCCCCATCACCTGCGCCATGCCGGGCACAAAAACGTCGCCGGCGGTCTCGAGCAGCCGCAGAAACGGCTCCATCACGCGGAACCCGGCCTCGTCGTCACCGGCGAAGCAGTGCACCAGCGCGAGCCGGCTCAGTGTGGTGTTGACGCGGTGGAAGTCCCCGAGCGGCGCGGCCACCGCCACCGCCTGATCAGCGAACTCCCGCGCCCGCGGCAGGTCCGCCGCGGCGAGCGCGATGCCGGACCGGACACTCAGGACGGTCGAGCCGAGCCCGCGGTCACCCCGGCGAAGCAGCCCTTCGGCCGCTTCGGCGAGCAGGGGCGCGGCTTCGCCGTGACGGCCGCGCGCGAACTGGATGATTCCTCGCAGCATCAACGCACTGTCGCGCGCGAAGCCGTCTTCGGCGGCTTCGGCCACCTTTTCCGCTTCGACAGCGAGATCCTCAGCGGCGTCGAAGTCGGAGTAGAGGTGACCGAGCGCGGTGAGCGAAAGGCAACGAGCGCGAAGGCTCGCTTCGCCGAGTTCGGTGGCCAGTTCCAGGCCTTGCCGCGCGGCTTCGAGGTCGAACGGCGCGGTCGTGTCGGCGACCAGGCCCATGCCGGTGAACAGCCGCGCCTGCAGCGGCGACCGCTCGTCCGGGCGCCTCGCCACCGCGCGCTTCAGGTACGCCAGGCCCTCGTGCCCCCGACCCCGCAGGTTCCACAACCACGCGACGGCGGCGGCGAGCCGGCGGCCGCGGCCGGGATCTTCCCGCGTCAGCCCCCATTCCAGAGCGGCACGCAGGTTGTCGCGCTCGGGTTCCACCCGGGCCCGCCAGGCGTCCTTGTCCCGGTCCAGGTCGGGCTCGGCGGCCTCGGCGAGCGCGAGGTAGTGGTCCAGGTGGCGCTCGCGGACGGCGTCGGCCTCGCCCGCCTCGGCGAGGCGGACCGCCGCGTACTCGCGCAACGTCTCCAGCAGCCGGTACCGCCCGTCCTCGGCGACCACGAGGGACTTGTCCACCAGCCGGCCCAGCGCGGGCAGCTCGGCCGGGCCGCCGGCCGCGTCCAGGGTGAACCCGCCGGCGAACACCGCGAGCCGCCGGAACACCGCGCGGTCGCCGTCGTCGAGCTGGTCGTGGCTCCACGCGATCGAGGCTTCGAGCGTCCGCTGCCGCTCGGGGACGCCGCGCGGGCCGCGGGTGAGCAGGGCGAACCGGTCGCCGAGCCCGGCGTCGATCTGGTGCGGGGTAAGGGTTCCCAGCCACGCGGCGGCGAGCTCGACGGCCAGCGGGATGCCGTCGAGGCGGGTGCAGACCGACCGGACGGCGACCGCGCTCGAAGTGTCCAAAGTGAACAGGGGACGCACCGCGCCCGCGCGTTCGACGAACAGCGCGACGGCCTCCTCGACGGCCAGCGGCGGCACCCGCCACACCGTCTCCCCCGGCACGCCGAGCGGTTCCCGGCTGGTCGTCAGCAGCGCGACCTCGGGACAGGACCGGAGCAGTTCGACGGCGACGTCCGCGACACCGTCGAGAGCCTGCTCGCAGTTGTCGAGGCAGAGCAGCACCCGCCGGTCGCGCAGCTCGGTCGCGACCGACCGCGCGGCGCCCGCGTGCGGCTCCACCGGCACGCCGAGGGTGGCGGCGACCAGCTCGGCGACGGCGTCCCGTCCGGTGACGGTGTCCAGCTCGACCCACCACACGCCGTCCGGCCACCGGGGCGCGGCCGCGGCGGCGACCTGCGCGGCCAGCCGCGTCTTGCCGCTGCCGCCCGGACCGGCCAGCGTGACGAGCCCGCCGCCGGCCAGCCGCCGCCGGACGTCCGCGGTCTCGGCCGCCCGCCCGACGAACCCGGTCAGCTGCACCGGCAGGTTGTTCGGCACGGCGTCGAGCGAGCGCAGCGGGGTGGGTGTCCCGCCGAGCTGGAAGATCCGCTCGGGCGCGGTGAGGTCGGCCAGCCGGTGCACCCCGAGGTCGTGCAGGGTGACGGCTTCCTCGAACGCCGCCGCGGCGCGCGCCGAGACGAGTGTCCGGCCGTCGGCCAGCTCGCGCAGCAGCTCGCACCGCCGGACGGCGGGCCCGGCCGGCGTGCCGTCTTCGCGGACCAGCGCTTCGCCGGTGTGCACGGCGGCCGGCCCCTCGGTCACCGCCGCGAGCGCCTCTTCGGGCGTCGCGAAGGCGAGCGGGGGCGCGTCGCCGGCGCACAGGATGGTCACCGTGCCGGCGGGGAAGAGGTTCGGTTCGGTCATGGCCCGGCCAGTCTGCCAGCGGATCTCGGCCAGGTGGCAGATGTCCCGGAAAGCCGCGGCTGCGACCTTCGGAACGTGGACACCTTCGAAGAGCTGCTGGCCCGCTGGCGCGACGCCGAAGCCCGCGGTGACCCCGGCGCACTGGCGTCCCTGCTGGCCGACGGCTTCCGCGGGGACGGCCCGGCCGGCGTGGTGCTCGACCGGGACACCTGGCCGGACCACGCCCCGGCGGGCGCGTTCCGGTGGAGCCGCCTGCAGGTGACCCCGACGGTCGGCGTCGCGACCGGACGCCGCGACGGCGCCGCGTGCACCGTCGTCGCCGAGCGCCGCGAGGGACGCTGGCGGATCGTCAACGTCCAGCGCGGCTCATGACAGCTTGGTGCGCAGCACCTTCCCGGTCGCGTTGCGCGGCAGCTCGTCCAGGAACTCGACGTCGCGAGGCACCTTGTAGCGCGCGAGGTTCGCCTTGACGTACTCGCGGACCGTGTCGACGTCGAGGTCGGAGCCCTCGGCCCGCACCACGAACGCCTTGAGCCGCTGGCCGAACTCCGGGTCGTCGATGCCGACCACCGCCGCCTCGAGCACGTCCTCGCGCTCGACCAGCAGGTTCTCCACCTCGATGGGGAACACGTTCTCGCCGCCGGAGACGATCATCTCGTCGTCGCGGCCGTCGATGAACAGCAGGCCGTCTTCGTCGAAGTGGCCGACGTCGCCGCTGGAGAGCAGACCGTCGATGATCTCCTTGTGGCGGCCGTCGGTGTACCCGCCGAAGCTGAGGCCGCTGCCGACGAACACCCGCCCGGTCACGTTCGGCTCGGTGACGCGGCCGCCGTTCTGGTCGTAGAGCGCCACCTTGCAGCCGACCGGCGCGCGGCCGACCGTGCCCGGCGCCTTCGCCCAGTCCGCCGGTGTCGCGACCGTGGCCACGGCGACCTCGGTCGAGCCGTAGAGGTTGTGCACGACCGGGCCGAACGCCTCGTTCGCGCGGTTGCCGAGGTCCGGGGACAGCGCCGAGCCGGCGACGAAGATGATCCGCAGCGACGAGGTGTCGTACTTCTCGCGGACCTCCTTCGGCAGGTCGACGATGCGTTGCAGCATCGTCGGCACCAGGACGAGCGCGGTGCAGCGGTGTTCGGCGACCCCGCGCAGCGTCTCTTCCGGGCTGAACTTGCGGCGCATCACGACCTTCGAGCCGAGCGCGAAGGACAGGATGAACTGCGACAGGCCGGTGCCGTGGAACAGCGGCGCGCCCATGTACGTCGCTTCGTTGGACCGCAGCGGGATCCGGTCGAGGAACTGCGCCGAGGCCAGCGCCGAGGTGTGCGGCCGCGGCGCGCCCTTCGGGGTGCCGGTGGTGCCGCTGGTCAGCAGCACAAAACCGCCCGGCTTGGCCGGCGCGGGCCACGGCCGGTCGTCGGTGCTGGCGATGATCTCGGACAGCACCGGCACGGCCCGGTCGCTCAGGTCGCTGTCGGCGTCGACCCAGGCGAGGTAACGGTCGACGTCCGCCGGGATGGCGTCGAGCAGGCCGGTGAACTCCTGGTCGTACACGAGCGCGGTGACGCCTTCGCGCTGGGCGACGTCGGCCAGCTGCGGCTTCGCGAAGCCGGTGTTCATCAGCAGCAGGCGGACGCCGAGCTTGCCCGATGCGGCCATGGTGAGCACCAGGCCGCGGTGGTCGCGGCAGAGCGCGGCGACGACCTGGCCGGGCTTGATGCCACGCTGCGACCAGGTCCTGGCGAGCGCGTTCGACTGGTCGTCCAGCTGCTTGTAGGTGAGCGGGCCGAGCTCGTCGACGATGCCGACGGCGGTCGGGTCGCGGCGCGCGGAGATGTGGTTGGCGCCGGCGAACGGGCCGAACTTCCGGAGCGCGACCAGGGAGCGGACCCCTTCGTCGAGCCTGGGGAAGGGAACGAGGCCGGCACGGCGCATGACGTCGACGCTGCGGGCCGTCTCGGCCACCTTGTCCGCCACTTGCGTGGCGAGCGCGACCAGACTCATCCAGGCACCTCCGTTGCTGCGGGAAGAGAGCCCATGCCGACGGCACGGCGTACCGGCGGTATGGGGGCTACTGGAGAGTAAACCAAGCCCACCGGGAACGCACCAGCCGCGACGGCTCCGAAACTGTCGGTGGTGGTCGGCACAATGTCTTCGTGCAGGTGATCGCCGGGCGGGAGGAGGACGGGAGCTTCACCGTGCGCTCGCCGTCCTCGACGGTGAACGGCCTGGACGAGGCCCGGTTCGCCGAGGTGGCCCGGGAGCTGGAGGCGTCCCTGCGGCCACGCTGGGTGTTCCCGTCGGCCGAGCTGCTGTACCCGGTGCTGGTGGCGGCCGGGGTGCGGGTGCAGCGCTGTTACGACGTCGCGCTGGCGGAGGGGCTGCTGCTGGCGTACGAGGGGCGGGAGGGCGAGTCGCGGAGCCTGCTCGCGGCTTGGGCCAGGGCGAACGGCGAGGAGGCGCCGGTCGACTCGGTGGCCGTCGAGCTGGCGCAGCCGACGCTGTTCGACACGCGGGCCCCGACGCTGCCCGAGGGCGTGACGGTCGTCACGGCGGTCCAGCGGGTGCTCGCGGAGCAGGACCGGCGGGTCGCCGCGGCCGAGCACCCGGAGCGGCTGCGGCTGCTGCTGGCCGCGGAGTCGGCGAGCGCGCTGGCCGCGGTGGAGATGTCGGCCGACGGCCTGCCGTGGCGAGCCGACCTGCACGAGGAGCTCCTGGCGTCGCGCCTGGGCCCGCGGGTGCGCCCCGGCGAGCGGCCGAAGGCGCTGGTGGAGCTGGCGGCGAAGATCAGCGAGGCGTTCGGCGGGCGGCCGGTCAACCCGGACTCGCCGCCGAGCGTCGTGCGGGCGCTGGCGCGCGCCGGGATCGAGGTGCCCTCGGCGCGGAAGTACTTCCTGAAGGGCGTCGACCACCCCGCGGTCGGGCCGCTGCTGGAGTACAAGGAGCTTTCGCGGCTGTACACGGCGAACGGCTGGGCGTGGCTCGACGAGTGGGTCGCGGACGGCCGGTTCCGCCCGCACTACGTCGTCGGCGGAGTGGTGTCCGGGCGCTGGGCGAGCCGGGGCGGCGGGGCGCTGCAGATCCCGAAGGTGCTGCGGACGTGCGTGCGCGCGGACCCGGGCTGGAAGCTGGTGGTCGCCGACGCGGCGCAGCTGGAGCCCCGGGTGCTCACGGCGTTGTCGGGCGACCGGCGCCTCGCCGACGTCGCAGCGGCGACGGACCTGTACGCCCGCCTGGGCGAGGCGCTGTTCTCCGGCGCCCACTGGGTCCCGTTGTCCCCGGACGACGACCGCGACGACCGGGCGCGGGCGAAGATCGCGATGCTGTCGGCGATGTACGGCGGCACGTCCGGCGAGGCGGGGCCACTGCTGGGGCTGCTGCGGCAGCGGTTCCCGGACGCGGTCGCGTACGTGGAGCACGCGGCCCAGGCGGGCGAGCGCGGCGAACGCGTCCGGTCTCGGCTGGGCCGGACGTCCCCGGCGCCGTCGGCGGCGTGGCGCGAGCTGACCGGCGGCCTGGCTTCGGACGAGGCGGCGGAGCTGAAGGCGCGCCGGGCGTCCCGCGGCTGGGGCCGGTTCACGCGCAACTTCGTCGTCCAGGCGAGCGCGGCCGACATGACGGCGGTGCTGCTCGCGACGTTGCGGCAGCGCCTCCCGGCCCCGGCCCACCTGGTGTTCTTCCAGCACGACGAGGTCATCGTGCACACCCCGGCGTCGTTGGCGCCCGAGGTGTCGAAGTCCATTGTGGACAGTGTGACGGAGGCGGCGCGGATGTTGTTCGGCCCGGCGTGCCCGGTCCGTTTCCCCCTGCACATCGCCCCGGTCGACACCTACGCCGACGCGAAGTGACCACCCTCAAACGAATCATTCACCACATGGCGCAAACTGCTGTCACCTGAGGTGACGCAGCCCCGCACGCCGCTCGCCGATGGGTCATCCGAGTGGAGCTACCTCATCGTCGACCAGCGGATTAACGTCGCGGGGATGGGGAGGACAAAAAGGCAGAAGGAAGCCGATTCGGTGATCATTGCCGGGGCTATTCTGGTCGCGTTGTCGTGGGCATGGACCGACCTGGACCGGCGTATCGTCGCCATTGCTTCACTGTTGTTCGCCGTTGTCGTTCTCAGCCGGATGCCGACCTGGTGCTGCGCCGAACGGAGTCGCGGCGGGCTCTGTGAGAAGAACACCTTCGGCGTGTTCGCGGTATGCGGCGAAACCGCTCACGGACCGAGAAAACGAGCATTGGTTCGCAGCCGAGGCTACTGGTCCGGTCTCGCCCGCGGCCGGTACAGCGGTGTTCGCGGTGCACTGGCCCTCTACCTGGCTACCGGCGCCATCTTTTCCGCCTTGTTCGCCCTCATCGTCAGCCTCTTCGCGTGAACCGCTAGCCCAACGCGTCGTCGATGGCCTTCGTGATCCGCTTCACCGACACCGGGTGCGCAGTCCCCAGCGTCTGGGCGAAGAACGAAACCCGCAGCTCCTCGATCATCCACCGCACCTCGCGCAACGCCGGCGAAGACGTCCCCGGCGGCAGCGAAGCCACCGCGTCCGAGTACTCCGCCGTCACCCACGCGACGTCCGCCGTGCGCTGCAGGTCGCGCGTCGGCTCGGAAACCAGCTTCTCCAACCGGCGCGAAATTCCCTGCAGATACCGCACCACGTTCCGCAACCGCGAAGCACCCGTCGCCGTCACGAAGCCCGGGTACACCAGGCCGGCCAGTTGAGCTCGGATGTCCGCCAGGGACTCCGCCGGCCCGCGTGTCGACGGCAGGGCCACCTCGACGTCGTTCGCCGCGCGGAGGATCTTCTCCACGTCCGTCAGCACCGCCAGGACCTCCGGGTGCAGCCCCGCCCGGACCTTCTCCAGCAGCACCTTGAAGCCGGTCTCGTCGAACACCGGGCCGCCGCCGGCCGTCATCAGGGCGTCCACCGCGCAGTCGACGCAGTCCTCGAGCAACGCCGCCACGCTGCCGTGCGGGTTCCTGTTCAGCACCAGCTTCGACGAGTTGGACAGCGACCGCGTGATGAACTTCATCGGCGAGCTCAGGTTGAGCCGCAGCATCCGCCGCGTGCCCGCCCACATCGCGTGCTCCTGCTGCGCCGGGGTGTCCAGCAGCCGCACCGCCACCGACGCGCCTTCGTCCACCAGGGCCGGGTACGCCTTGACGTCGTGGCCGCGCTGCGTCGACTCGAACACCCGGGGCAGCGCGCCGAACGACGGCTTCGTCAGCCCGGCCTTCTCCAGTGTGTTGGCCGCCTTCGAAATCGTCGCCCGGACCTTCGGGGCCAGCTGCCGCTGCAAGGCCGAAACGTCCTTGCCCTCGGCCACGCGCTTGCCGCGCTCGTCCACCACCCGGAACGTCATCTTCAGGTGCTCCGGCACCGAAGAAAGGTCCCAGTCCGCATAGGGCACCGTCACCCCGCGCAACGCGCGCAGCTCGCGGCCCAGCACCTCCAGCAGCGGACCGTCCGAAGGGGACACTCGCGAAAGGACGTCCCGGGCCGTGTCGGGCGCCGGGACGAAGTTGCGCCGCACCGCCTTCGGCAACGACTTGATCAGCTGCGTGACCAGCTCGGCGCGCAGCCCCGGCACCTGCCAGTCGAAGCCGTCCTCGGTGACCTGGTTCAGCACCGGCAGCGGGACGTGCACCGTGACGCCGTCCGCGTCCGCGCCCGGCTCGAACTGGTAGGTCAGCGGGAAGACCTGCGTGCCCTGCGTCCACGAGTCCGGGTAGTCACCCTCGCGGACACCGCCCGCGGACTCGTTGATGAGCATGGACTTCTCGAACGACAGCAGATCCGGGTCCGTGTGACGCGTCTTCTTCCACCACGTGTCGAAGTGACGCACCGAAACCACGTCCGCCGGCACGCGGGCGTCGTAGAACTCGTACAGCGTCTGGTCGTCGACGAGGATGTCGCGCCGCCGCGCCCGGTTCTCGAGGTCCTCGACCTCCTCCAGCAGCGCGCGGTTCTCGGCGAAGAAGTGGTGCCGCGTCTGCCAGTCACCCTCGACCAGCGCGTGCCGGATGAACAGCGCACGCGCCATCTCCGGGTCGATCCGCCCGTAGTTGACGCGGCGGTCGGCGATCAGCGGGACGCCGTAGAGCGTCACCCGCTCGGTCGCCATCACCGCGCCCTGCTTGCGTTCCCAGTGCGGCTCCGAGTAGTTCCGCTTGACGACGTGCCCCGCCAGCGGCTCGACCCACTCGGGTTCGATCCGGGCGTTCACCCGCGCCCACAGTCGTGACGTCTCGACGAGCTCGGCCGACATCACGAACCGCGGCTGCTTCTTGAACAGCGCCGACCCCGGGAAGATGCCGAACCGGGCGCCGCGCGCGCCGAGGTAGTCACCCTTCGCCGGGTCCTTGAGCCCGATGTGCGAGAGCAGCCCGGCGATCAGCGACGTGTGCACGCGCTGCGGGTCGGCCGGGGTCGTGTTCAGCGAGATGCCGAGCGGCTTGGCCAGCTGACGCAGCTGGCTGAAGATGTCCTGCCACTCGCGCAGCCGCAGGTAGTTGAGGTACTCGGTGCGGCACATCCGGCGGAACTGGTTGCCGGACAACGCCTTCTGCTGCTCCGAGACGTACTCCCAGAGGTTCAGGTAGGCCAGGAAGTCCGACGTCGGGTCGGCGAACCGCGCGTGCTGCTGGTCGGCCGCCTGCTGCTTCTCCGCCGGCCGTTCGCGCGGGTCCTGGATGGACAGTGCCGCGGCGATGATCATCACTTCGCGGACGCACCCGTTGCGCGCGGCCTCCAGCACCATCCGGCCCATCCGCGGGTCGACGGGCAGCTGCGCGAGCTTGCGGCCGGTGTCGGTGAGCCGCCGGTCGGACGAGCTCACGCTGTCGAAGGCGCCCAGCTCCTGCAGCAGCCCGACCCCGTCGGTGACCTGACGGCGGTCCGGCGGCTCGACGAACGGGAACGCCGCGATGTCGCCCAGCCCCAGCGACGTCATCTGCAGGATGACCGACGCGAGGTTGGTCCGCAGGATCTCCGGGTCGGTGAACTCCGGCCGCGCCTCGAAGTCCTCTTTGGAGTAGAGCCGGATGCAGATGCCGTCGGACGTGCGGCCGCAGCGGCCCTTGCGCTGGTTCGCCGACGCCTGCGACACCGGCTCGATCGGCAGCCGCTGCACCTTGGTGCGGTGGCTGTAGCGCGAGATGCGCGCGGTGCCCGGGTCGACGACGTACTTGATGCCCGGCACGGTCAGCGACGTCTCGGCGACGTTGGTCGCGAGCACCACCCGGCGTCCGATGTGCTGCTGGAAGACGCGGTGCTGGTCGGCCGCCGACAGGCGTGCGTAGAGCGGGAGGACCTCGGTGCCCCGCAGGTTCGCGCGGTTGAGGACGTCGGCGGTGTCGCGGATCTCGCGTTCGCCGGAGAGGAACACCAGGACGTCGCCCGGGCCCTCGGCGCACAGCTCCTCGACGGCTTCGAGGATGCCCTGCGTCTGGTCGCGCTCGTCGTCCCCTTCGGGGTCGTCCGGGTCGACGAGCGGCCGGTAGCGCGTCTCGACCGGGTAGGTCCGGCCGGAGACCTCGACGATCGGCGCGTCGTCGAAGTGCTTCGAGAACCGCTCGGGGTCGATGGTCGCCGAGGTGATGATCACCTTGAGGTCCGGACGCCGCGGCAGCAGCTGCTTGAGGTAGCCGAGGATGAAGTCGATGTTGAGGCTGCGCTCGTGGGCCTCGTCGATGATCAGCGTGTCGTACTGGCGCAGCGAGCGGTCGGTCTGGATCTCGGCCAGCAGGATGCCGTCGGTCATCAGCTTGACCAGCGTGTCCTGCCCGGACTGGTCGGTGAACCGAACCTTGTAGCCGACGGTGTCACCCAGCTCGGTCTTCAGCTCGCTCGCGATCCGGTCGGCGACCGTGCGGGCGGCGAGGCGCCGCGGCTGCGTGTGCCCGATCTGGCCGCGGATGCCGCGGCCGAGCTCGAGGCAGATCTTCGGCAGCTGGGTGGTCTTGCCGGAGCCGGTCTCCCCCGCGACGATCACGACCTGGTGCGCGGCGATGGCCGCGCCGATCTCGTCCTTGAGCTTGCTGACCGGCAGCTCTTCGGGGTACTCGATCTCGGGCACGCTTTCGCGGCGCGACTGGACGCGCAGCTCGGCCTTGTCGATGTCGGCGGAGATCTGCGCGAAGGCGGCGTCACGATCGCGGGCCTTGCGGGCGCCGTCGAGCCGCCGGCGCAGCCGCTGCTCGTCGCGCGGCATCAGCTCGGGCAGGCGCGCACGCAGCGCTTCGAGGGGGGATGGCGTGGACATACTTGGGCCAAGGATAGCCGTGGGTGACGACGCGGGCCTCCGAATATCCCCGCCGCGTGACCGGCGGCACCCGAACCCGGCTCCGAGCGCCCCAATGTGGCCTTCGGTGCGTTCAACGCACCCAATGTGGCCTTCGGTGCGTCCAACGCACCCAAGGCCGCCTTGGGGCGCTCGGGGTCAGCGGGTGCGCTGGAGGGAGTCCGGGCCGAGGTCGGCCAGGGTGCGGTGGCCGGACAGCCCCATCGTGAGGTCGAAGTCGGCCAGGAGGCTCCGCAGCACGTGGCGGACGCCGTCCTCGCCCGCGTGGGCCAGGCCGTACACCCACGGGCGCCCCACCAGCACCGCCCGGGCGCCCAGGGCCACCGCCTTGAGCACGTCCGCTCCCGTGCGGACGCCCGAGTCGAACAGCACCTCCAGCCGGTCGCCGACCGCCGCGACGATGCCCGGCAGCATCTCCAGGGCGCCGACCGCGCCGTCGACCTGGCGGCCGCCGTGGTTGGACACCACGATCCCGTCCATGCCGGCCTCGGCCGCGCGGCGCGCGTCGGCGACGTGCTGGATGCCCTTCAGCACGATCGGGCCGTCCCAGTGCTCCCGCAGGAACGGCAGCTGGTCCCACGTCCGGTCGGTGCCGGTGATCATCCCGATCCAGCGCAGGATCGCCGTGCCGCGGTCCTCCTCCGGCGTCTTCTCCAGCTGCGAGAGGAACACCGGGTCGGTGAACGGCACGGCCAGCCCCTCACCCTGCAGGAACGGCAGGTACGACTGGTCCAGATCGGACGGTCGCCAGGCCAGCGTCCACGTGTCGAGCGTGACGACCAGCGCCGTGAAGCCGGCCTTCTTCGCCCGGGCCAGCAGGCTCGCGCAGACGTCCGGGTCGCCGGGCCAGTACAGCTGGAACCAGCGCGGGCCGTCGCCGTTGGCCGCGGCTACGTCTTCGATTCCGGTGGACGACGCTGTGGACAGCGTGAACGGCACGCCCACCGAAGCCGCGGCGCGGGCGGTCGCCGACTCCGCGTCCGGGTGGACGATCGACTGGACGCCGACGGGCGCGACGGCCACCGGGGCGGCCAGCCGGGTGCCGAGCACCGTGGTGGAGAGGTCGCGGTCGGTGGCGCCGGTCAGCATCCGCGGCACGATGCGCCAGCGGTCGAACGCCTCGCGGTTCGCGCGCGCGGTCGCGCCGGAGCCGGCCGAGCCCGCGACGTAGGAGAACGGGCCGGGCGCCATGACCTCGCGGGCCGACGCTTCGAGCTTCGTCGCGTCGGTCGAGCACGGCGGCAGCACCCCACCGAGACCCTGCAGGTAGAGCTCGTTCTGGTAGCTGCCGAAGCGTTCGGTCACGTCTGCCTCCTCGCGTTCGAGTCGGGACTTTACCCGCCGGTAACGACGTGAGCCGGGGCACGCCGCATCGGCTGGACCGGCGGGCCGCCGGGCGGGGTGAACGCGGGGCCGTGGTCGCGGAACCCGAGCCGCCGGTAGAGCCGCGCGCTGTCCGGCGAGCTGGCCTCGAGGTAGGTGGAGACCCCGTCGGCGTCGTACCGGGCGAGGCCGTGGCCGACCAGCCGCGCGCCGAGGCCTTCGCGCTGCCGGGCGGGCCGGACGCCGATGAACTGCGCGTGCCAGTGCGGTTCCGGCGGCTCGCGCTCGGCCATCAGGCCGAGGAGCACACCCAGCCGTTCGAGCTCCGCCGGCTCGAGCCCGGCGACCGGGCCGTCGTCGGCGTCCTCGCCCGCTCGTGGTGTCCAGATCACCGCCGCCGAATGGTCGTCGGTCACGTCGACGCTGCCCGCCGCGAACCCGATGCCGAGCAGCTCGCGGAAGAACGCCGGGTGCGCGCCGGTGCGGCGGCGCTCGTCGCCGGGGAACACCCAGCGGCTGAGCGGGTCTTCCTGGAACGCCTCGACCAGGATCCCGAGCACGGTGTCCAGTTCGGACGGTGTGGCGGTCCGTACCCGCGTCACCGTGCCTTCACCAGGTCTTCGTCCTCCCGCAGCGGGCCGCCGATCCCCGCGTAGACCTCCGGACGCCGGGTGCGCAGCGCCTCGGCCCGCAGGAACCCGGCGAGGCCGGCCAGCACGAGCAGGCCCGGCAGCCCCCACCGCAGCCACGGGATGGCGCCGGCCGGGCCGAGCAGGACGTCGAAGTTGACGATGATCAGCACCAGGACCGCGGTCAGCGTCACGGCCGCGAGCGCCGGCGCGCCCACGCGCCGCCACCACGTCTCGCGCCCGGGGTGGCGGCGGAAGAACCCGATGACCGACAGCGAAACCGCGATCATGATGATCGTGACGCCGGTCGACGCGGTGACACCGGTCCAGGTGAACAGGTCGGTGAACGGGTCCCGGCCGGCCAGCGCGAACACCGAGACGACGACCAGCGCGATCGTGGTCTGGACCAGCGAGCCGCCGATCGGCGCGCCGGTGCGCTTGCTCGTGCGGCTGAAGCCCTCGGGCAGCAGCCCTTCCCGGCCGAGCGCGAAGAAGTACCGCGCGACGGCGTTGTGGAAGCTCAGCAGCGCGGCGCACTGGCTGGTCATGAACAGCACGTACGCCACGTCGGCGAACACCGTGCCGACGTGCTGCGCGCCGAGCCCGAACAGCAGGCCGGGCCCTTCGGCCGCGGCCCGCTCGACGATGTGGTCCGGACCGGTCGCGACGGCCATCGCGAGCGACGACGCGATGTACAGCACCGCGGTCAGGCCGATCGCGATGAACGTCGCGCGCCCGACGGTCCGGCGGGGGTCGCGGCACTCCTCGCCGTAGGTCGCGGCGCCCTCGAAGCCGGTGAAAACCGCGATGGAGAAGGCAAAAACGGCGCCGACACCCGCGGTGAACAAGCTCGACGGCGAGAGCGGCGCCAACGACACCGACCCGCCGGCCGGGTGGCCGAGCAACGCGACGTCGACGACCACGAGCACGGCGACCTCGAGCCCGAGCGCGACGCCGAGGACCTTCGCGTTGAGGTCGATCCGCAGCACGCCGCCCGCGCCGACGACGAGCACCATCAGCAGCGCGACCGGCCACCACGGCACGCTCAGCCCGAAGACCGTCTCCAGCCAGGTCGACACGGAAAGGCCGAACAGCCCGTAGACCCCGACCTGGATCGAGCTGTAGGCGAGCACCGTGACGTACGAGACGGCGGTGCCGGCGGAGCGCCCGATCCCGTGCGCCACATAGGGGTAGAACGCGCCGGCGTTCGTGATGTACCGGCTCATCGCGGCGTACCCGACGGCGAACAGCGCGAGCACCGGGGCCAGCAGGACGAACGACAGCGGGACGCCGACGCTGCCCGTCACCGCGTACGTCGCCGAGACCCCGCCGGCGATCGCGTACAGCGGACCGGCCGCCGCGACGACGAAAAAGACGATCTGGGCGGCGCCGAGCCGCCTGCTGCCGAGGCCGCGCCCCGGCGTGTGGGTACCCATGGACCTTTCCCCCGTGCCGTTCGTGATCTTGGCGGCGCCCCAGAGTAGGGGGTCTCACCCGGGTGACGGTACGTCCGTTCGGGGGTAACCGTGATGGCACCGAAAGCCCGCCGATGCCGCACCGCTATGTTCGACACCCTCACCACAATCGCCCAGGGGGCCCATTTCCGTCATGCGCCGGCTCACCTTGGTCGATTCGTTCTTCTTCCTCGGGCACGACGAGTTCACCGGCCGCCCGGTGCTCAGCCGGACGTCGCTGGGTATCGGGCTGGCCGGCGCGGTGCTGTGCGACCTGCTGTTCACCGAGCGGATCACGGTCGAAGACCGGAAGGTCCGCCCGATCGCCGAACGGCCGCCGGGCATTCCGACCCTCGACCGGGTGTTTTCCGAAATCGCCGCGGAAACGGCGGCGCACAGCGTGCGCGACTGGGTCGGGCACCTGCGGGAGGAGCTGCCGGAGACCACCGCCGGCAACCTGGTGGCGCTCGGGCTGGTCCGCCGGGCCCCCGACCGGGTGTTCCTGCGCCGGACGCACCGCTACCCGCCCGCCGACCTGCTCGTCTCGACGACGGCGCGGCACAAGGCGCGGGCCGCGGTGTTCGGCGTCGACCGGCCCGACCCGCATTCGACGTGCCTGGCGCTGCTCGCGTGGACCGCGGGCGTCGACGACCTGTGCGAGCCGGAGCTCGGCCGGGCGCAGGTCCGGGCCTGGATGGCCGACACGCACGAGGGCCTGCCGCGGCGCATCTCCGACGTGATCAGCGGGGTGGCGGCGGTGGCCGCGGCCGTCGTCTACACCGGCGACCGGAAGTGACCGTCGAGCGGCACAGCAGTCGTGAGTGGCGATTCGGGTTAGAACCCTGATTGCCACTCACGACCACCCGCGACCGGAAGTGACTCGCGGGTAACCTGAGCGCGTCCGCCGAAACCGGCTCCTGGAGGAGACATGCGCGCGTACGACGTCGTCCTGTTCGGCGCCACCGGGTTCACCGGCGGGCTGACCGCCGAGTACCTCGCCCGGCACGCGCCCGCGGACCTGCGCTGGGCCCTCGCCGGGCGCAACCTCGGCAAGCTCGAAGCCGTCCGCGCGCGGCTCGCCGAGGCCGACGACCGGTTCGCCGCGCTCGACCTGCTCGTCGCCGACTCGGGTGAGCCCGCCTCGCTGCGCGCCGTCGCCGAAGCCACGAAGGTCGTGATCACGACCGTCGGCCCGTACCTCACCCAGGGCGAACCGCTGGTGGCGGTCTGCGCGGAGGCGGGCACCGACTACGTCGACCTGACCGGCGAAGCCGAGTTCGTCGACCTGATGTACCTGAGGCACGACCGCCGCGCCCGCGAAACCGGGGCGCGGCTGGTGCACGCGTGCGGGTTCGACTCGATCCCGCACGACCTCGGCGCCTGGTTCACCGTGCGGCAGCTGCCCGAAGGCGTGCCGCTGCGCGTCGACGGTTACGTGCGCGCGAGCGGGATGCCCTCGGGCGGCACGCTGCTCAGCGCGTTGACCATCATGTCCCGGCTGCCGGCGGGCGCCCGCGTGGCCCGCGAGCGCACGGCGGCCGAGCCGCGCCCGGCCGGCCGGTTCGCGCACGCCCCGCTCGGCCGCCCGCACCGGGTCGCCGGAGCGGGCTGGTGGGCGGTGCCGCTGCCGACGATCGACCCCGAGGTCGTCCGCCGGTCGGCGGCCGCGTCCGAGCGGTACGGGCCGGACTTCACCTACCGGCACTTCGCCGCCGTCAAGCACCTGCCGGTGCTGGCGGGCGGGGTCGCGGGGGCGGGCGCGCTGTTCGCCGCGGCGCAGGTCCCGCCGGCCCGGCGGGCGCTCTCCCGGCTGATGGCGCCCGGCAACGGCCCGAGCCCCGAACGCCGTGCCCGCTCGTGGTTTTCGGTGCGGTTCGTCGGCGAAGGCGGCGGCTCGCGGGTGGTGACGGAGGTGTCCGGCGGCGACCCGGGTTACGACGAAACGGCGAAGATGCTCGCGGAGTCGGCCCTCTGCCTGGCGACCGACGAACTGCCGGAAACGGCGGGCCAGGTGACCACCGCGACGGCGATGGGTGACGCCCTGATCGACCGGCTCACCAAAGCCGGAATGCGGTTCTCGACGCTCTGACTTTCACGCTTTCACAGCGCCGAGCGTGAAATTCCGGTGCTGTGATGAATCTTCTCACCGCTCGTGGGCCGCGTTTAGCGTCGATCGGGTTCTCCCTTCCCCATCGCGTTTTCGCAAGGAGCGTCATGAGAGTGCCCCAACGGTTCGCCGCGCTCGGCGGAGCGACGGCGGCGGGCATGGTCGTGGTCGGCATCGCCGTCGCCGCGCCCGCGCAGCCCACGCCCACCCCGCCGCCGTCCGCCGCGCAGGCCCAGGCCAACGCCACGAGCGCGGCGGCGAGCCTCGTCAACGCCCGGCCCGCCGCCCTGTTCGCCGGCGCGCACGACAAGTTCGTCCAGCGTGACGTGCGCTCGGCGGCCGGGCTGTCCTACGTCGTCTACGACCGCACCTACGACGGCCTGCCCGTGGTCGGCGGTGACCTGGTCATCGCCACCGACGCCACGGGCGCCGTCAAGACCACGTCCGTCGCGCAGCAGCAGCCGCTCGGCGACCTCGACGTCCACGGCGCGAAGCTCACCGCCGCGCAAGCGGAAGCCGTGGCGCGCAAGCAGGTCCGCGGGCCGAAGAGCCTGCCCGGCGGGAAGCTCGTCGTGGTCGCCGACGGCAGCGGGCGCCTGGCGTACGAGAGCAACGTCGAAGGCACCGACGAACACGGCGAGCCGAGCAGCCTGAGCGTCTACGTCGACGCCGTGGACGGGCGCGTGCTGCGCAGCGTCCAGCACGTCGCCGCGGGCACCGGGACCGGCAAGTGGAACGGGCCGTCGCCGCTGGCCCTGAACACCACGAAGTCCGGCAGCACGTACTCGATGGCCGACCCGAACACGCCCAACCTCGACTGCCGCAACTACAGCAGCGACACCGTCCTCACCGGAGGAGACGACAGCTGGGGCAACGGCACCGGCACGAACATCGAAACCGGCTGCGCGGACGCGCTGTTCGTCGCGCAGACCGAGAAGAAGATGCTGTCGGAGTGGGTGGGCCGCAACGGCTTCACCGGCAACGGCGGGGCGTGGAAGATCCGCGTCGGCCTCGACGACGAGAACGCGTACTACTACAACTCCCGTCCGGCCTACGTGAACCTCGGGCACAACCCGAGCGGTGAGTGGGTCGGCTCGCTCGACATCCTCGGGCACGAGATGGGTCACGGCGTCGACGACTACTCCGGCTCCGGCGGCTTCTCCGGCGGCGGCACGCAGGAGTTCATCGCCGACACCTTCGGCACCGCGACGGAGTTCTACGCGAACGAGCCGTCGCAGTACGACCCGCCGGACTACGCGATCGGCGAAGAGGTCAACCTGGTCGGCACCGGCGCGATCCGCTACATGTACGACCCGTCGAAGGTCGGCGACCCGAGCTGCTACTCCAGCTCGACGCCGAACGCCGAGGTGCACAAGGCGGCCGGGCCCGGTGACCACTGGTTCTACCTGCTGGCCGAGGGCAGCAACCCGACCAACGGCCAGCCGACCAGCTCGACGTGCAACAACAGCACGGTCGCCGGGCTCGGCATCCGCAAGGCGATCAACATCATGCACGGCGCCGTGCAGCTGAAGACGTCCGGCAGCAGCTACCTGCGCTACCGCACCTGGACGCTGCAGGCGGCGAAGAACCTGTACCCGAACAGCTGCGCCGAGTTCGACGCCGTGAAGGCGGCGTGGAACGCGGTGAGCGTCCCGGCGCAGTCCGGCGACCCGACGTGCACCGGCACCCCGCCGACCACGACGACCCCGCCGACGACGACCCCGCCGACGACCACCCCGCCCACGACCACCACGCCTCCCCCGGGCGGGTGCAGTGGCCAGCTGGTGCAGAACCCGGGCTTCGAGTCCGGCAAGGCGTCGTGGACCGACCCGAACACGACGATCGGCCAGTGGGGCGCCCAGGCGCCGGCGCGCTCGGGCAGCTACGACTCGTGGCTGGGCGGCTGGGGTTCGGCGCACACGGACACGCTCTCGCAGGCGGTCACCGTCCCCGCCGGCTGCCGGGCGAGCCTGACGTTCTGGCTGCGGGTCTGGACGGCCGAGACCGAGAACGTCGTGTACGACAAGCTGGTGGTGTCCGCCGGTTCGACGACGCTGGCGACGTACTCGAACCTGGACCGGAACTCGGCGTACGCGCAGAAGACGCTCGACCTGTCTTCCTACGCGGGCCAGACGATCACGCTGAAGTTCGCCGGGACGGAGGACCAGTCGCTGCAGACGTCGTTCGCCGTGGACGACACGGCGGTCACGCTCGGCTGATCCCCCCGACGAGGCCTGCCCCCTACTTTGGTGGCAGGCCTCGTTGCGCCGGCTGCGTCCGGTATTCATGCTTACCCGGATGGAAGTGTTCCCCGAGGACGACACCGCGGTCGCCGACGCGGTCCGGGAAGGACCGTTCGAGGTGGCCTTCGACCTGGCGATCCGGCACCGCGGGCTGAGCCTGGAGGCCTTGCAGCGGCGGATGGCCACCCACGGCGCCCAGGTCAGCCTGGCGACGCTGAGCTACTGGCGCCGCGGCCGGCGGCACCCGGAGGGCCACCGCTCGCTGCACGCGGTGGGCGTCGCGGAAGGCTGCCTGGGCCTGCCCGCCGAGACGCTGACCCGGCTCGTCGCGCGGCCGCGGGTGCGCGACACCCCGCGGTGGCCCGGCGGGATCGGCCTGGCCAGCGCGCTCGGTTCGGAGCCGACGGAGCTGGCCTCCTGCGACGGCATCGACCTCGACGGCAACTCCCGGCTCGCGCTGGCTTCGGTGCACCAGCGGGCCGTGCTGGGCCCGGACCGCACCGAGCGCTCGGTGCACACGGAGCTGGTGGTGACCAGCCGCGAAGACGGCGTCGACCGCTGGGTGTCGTTCTTCCGCCCCCAGTCCGGGGGCGGCCACCGGCCGGTGCTGCGCTCGGCGCGCTGCTGCCGCCCGGGCCGCGTGCGCCGGGACGCCGCGTCCGAGCTGGTCGCGCTCGAGCTGCGGTTCGACTACCCGCTGCGCGCGGGCGAGACGTACGTGTTCGACTTCGAGTTCGGCTACGACGGCGCCCCGCCCGAGACGAGCTTCCTCCAGTTCGGCATCCGCGCCCCGGCCCGGCAGCTGGTGCTGCAGGCGTGCTTCGACCCGGCGGCGGTGCCGGCCCGCTGCTACCGCTACCACCAGCCACGGGACGGCGGCGCGGCCGGGAGCGAGCCGGAGCTGCCGGTGGGGCCGAGCCTGACCGGGCACGTCGCGGTGCTGGACGCCCAGCCGGGGGTGTACGGCATGAGCTGGGAGTGGGACTGAGCGCGCCGGTCACGGCACCCGGCGGTCCCTGACCTGCCCCGAAACCCGCGCCACATAAGCCGCGCGAGCCGCCGGATCCAGCTCCCGCAACGCGCGGTCGTCCCCGACGAGCCGCCGGGCCAGCGCCAGCACGGGCTCCGGGGTCACCGCGGCGAGCAGGTCGGACGCGGGGTCATCGGGCGCGGGCCTCCCCCGCGGGCGCACTTTCACGTGAAAGGTCCGCCTCGGGATCCGCACTTTCACGTGAAAGTGCGGGCTCCGGTGGCGGACACCGCGGCGAGCAGGTCCCAGCCGCCGACCCACCCGGGCACCGCCGTCTCCGCACGGCGGTCACGGCACCCGGCGGTCCCTGACCTGCCCCGAAACCCGCGCCACATAAGCCGCGCGAGCCGCCGGATCCAGCTCCCGCAACGCGCGGTCGTCCCCGACGAGCCGCCGGGCCAGCGCCAGCACGGGCTCCGGGGTCACTGCGGCGAGCAGGTCCCAGCCGCCGACCCACCGGGGCACCGCCGTCTCCGCGCGCCGGGTCCGCAGGGTGCCCACGATGGCGCGGGCGACGTCTTCGGCGTCCACTGTGGGCAGTGCGCCGCCGAGGCGGACCCCGGACGCCAGTTCCGTTCGGACGGCGCTCGGCAGCACCGCGCTCACGCTGACCCCGGTCGCCGCGTACTCGCGCCGGACCGCCGCCGTCAGGCCGACCGCCGCGAACTTGCTCGCGTTGTACACCGCCATGCCCGGGAGCGGGATCTTCCCCGCCATCGACGCGACGTTCACGACGTGGCCGCGCCCGCGCGCGATCATCCCCGGCAGCACCGAGCGCAGCCCGTGCACGAGCCCCTGCACGTTGACGTCCATCGTGGTCCGGCCGACCGCGTCCGGCTCCTCGAGGAAGTCGCCCAGCGGCATCACCCCGGCGTTGTTGACCAGCACGTCGAGCCGCCCGTGCCGCTCGGTCACCGCCGCGGTGAACGCGTCGAACGACTCGCGGACCGTGACGTCCAGCGGGAAGTCGCCCGCGTCCAGGTCGCCGACGCAGACCGTCGCCCCGCGCGCGGTGAACTCCGCCGCCGTTGCCCGGCCGATGCCGCGCGCGCCGCCGGTGACCGCGACGACCGCGTCCCGGAGCTCAATCGCCGGATACCGCATGGACCCTCCTGATCTCGTAGTCGGCTTCGTCGAACGACCCCACCTGCGACCGCAGCCGCCCGGTCGAGAACGGCCAGCTGAAACTGTTGCGCCCGTTGACGTCGGTGTAGTAGCTCGAGCAGCCGCCGGACTGGTAGACCGTGCCCGGCAGCGCCGCTTGGACGTCGGCGTTGAACGCCGCCTGCGCCTCGGGCCGGACCGCGAGTGAGGCCCAGTTCGAACGCAGCGTGCGGGTCACCGCGGCCACCGTGTGCCGCAGCTGCGCCTCGAGGATCATGAACGCCGACGAGTGCCCGGTGCCGAGGCTCGGCCCGAGCAGCAGGTAGAGGTTCGGGAACCCGGCCACCGTCGTCCCGAGGTGGGCCTGCGGGCTGCCCTTCCAGTGGTCGTCGAGGCTGCGGCCGTCGTGGTCGAACACGCGCGCCGACACCGGCATGTCGAGGATGTGGAAACCGGTGCCGAAGATGATCGTGTCGACCTCGGCCGCCGAGCCGTCCGCGCCGAGGATTCGGTTGCCCTCGACGGCCCGCACCGCCGTCGGGTGGACGTCCACTGTGGACTTCGTCAGCGCGCGGTAGTACGTGTTCGACATGAGCAGGCGTTTGCAGCCGAGGGTGTAGTCCGGGGTCAACGCCTTGCGCAGCACGGGATCCCGCACGATCAGGCGCAGGTGGGCGAGCCCGATCTGCTGCACCTGCCGCATCAGCCACGGGTGCCGGAAGCCGAAGCCCAGGGTCTCCATCGCGCCGTACTCCGCGCTGCGCAACGCCCGCTGCAGCGCCGGGAACCGCCGCAGCAGGAACCGTTCGACACCGGGGACGTGGTGGTCGGGCTTCGGCAGCACCCACTGCGCGGTGCGCTGGAACAGGTGCAGCCGCCCGGCCCGCGGGACGATCTCGGGCACGAACTGCACGGCGGACGCGCCGGTGCCGATCACCGCGACCCGCCGGCCCGTCAGGTCGTGGTCGTGGTTCCAGCGCGCGGAGTGGAAGACCTCGCCCGGAAACCCGGCCAGGCCGGGCAGGTCCGGGATCTTCGGCTCGTGCCACGGCCCGGTGCCGGCGACCAGGATCCGCGCGGTGTAGGGCCCCCGGGACGTCTCCAGCTCCCAGCGCGCGTCACGCTCGTTCCACTGCGCGCGCGTCACCTCGACGCCGTACCGGATCTTCCCCGCGACGCCGAACCGGTCGGCGGTGTCCCGCAGGTAGGCCCGGATCTCGGCCTGCCCGGCGAACGCGCGGGTCCACCCGGGGTTGGGCGCGAAGGAGTACGAGTACAGCGCGGACGGGACGTCGCAGGCGCAGCCGGGGTAGATGTTGTCGCGCCAGGTCCCGCCGAGCGACCCGGCCTTCTCCAGCACGGCGAGGTCGTCGACGCCGGCCTGGCCCAGGCGGATGGCCGCACCCAGCCCCGACGCCCCGGCGCCGACGACGAGGACCGCGAAGTGGCGTTGTTCCATTTTCGGAGACTAACAGTATCTCAATACTGGCGGTACCCCGATTCCCGGACTGACTAGAGTGCTCCCCATGGCCCGACTCACCCGCGCGGAAAGCCAGGCGCGCACCCGCGAACAGCTCATCGAGACCGCCAAGCAGCTGTTCCTGCGCGACGGCTACTCGGTGACGTCGCTGGAGAAGGTCGCCGACGAAGCCGGGTACTCGAAGGGCGCGGTGTACTCGAACTTCCGCAACAAGGACGAGCTCTGCCTCGCCGTGCTCGACCGGATCCACGACGAGCAGGTCGAGCTGGTCGCCGGGGCGCTGGTCGGCGCCGACGGGATGGACGGGCTGCTGGCGGCGTTCCAGGTGTGGGCCGAGCGCAGCATCGGCGACGAGGCGTGGACCGCGCTGGAGGTCGAGTTCGCCACGAACGCCCGGCGCAACCCGCACGTGCGGGCCGAGCTCGCCGCGCGGGACAAGGCCATCCGCGACACGATCGCGGGCCTGCTCACCGGGTACGCGGACCGGTTCGGGATCACGCTCCCGATGTCGGCCGACGACGCCGCGACGGCGTTGCTCAGCCTCGGCATCGGCCTCGGCGTCCAGCGCGCGATCGACCCGACGATCCCGGTGAACGTCCTGCCGGACGTCATCCGCCTCTTCGCCGGGGTTCGCTGACCACGGCGAAACCGTCTACTCTCCCCGGTCTTTTTTCCCTATTTGCCAACAACTTCCTCCCCCTTGTGGTGGTGCTGACCCTTCGCTACCGTGGCGCTACGCCGCAGCACCACCAGCAACCCGTTTCCGGCGGCCGAAGGGCCACCGAATTCCGGGTGCTGTCCGCCATGCCCAGAAAGCCGTGCTCCCCCACGGCTCGTTCCGCGGAAAGGGTTTTCTCCCATGAGCAAGAAGTTGCGGCCGGTCCTCGTCGGCGCGCTCGGCGCGGCCTCCGTCGCGGCCCTGGTGATCACCACGCCCGCGCTTTCCTCGGCGGCCCCCGCGCCGCCGGCCGCGAACAGCGCCTCCGTCCTCGCCACCGGCGACCTTTCGGTCGCGGCGAAGAAGGAGATCGCGATGAAGCTGGTCTCCAGCGCGGAAAACTCGTCCCTGGACTGGAAAGCGCAGTACAAGTACATCGAGGACATCGGCGACGGCCGGGGGTACACCGCCGGCATCGTCGGGTTCTGCTCCGGCACCGGTGACATGCTCGACCTCGTCGAGGCGTACACGAACGCCGTGCCGGACAACCCGCTCGCGAAGTACCTTCCCGCGCTGCGCAAGGTGAACGGCACCGACTCGCACAGCGGACTCGGCTCGGCGTTCGAAAGCGCGTGGAAGCAGGCCGCGGCCACCACCGCGTTCCAGACCGCGCAGAACAACGAGCGCGACCGCGTGTACTTCAACCCGGCGGTGGCCCAGGGCAAGACGGACGGCCTCAGCAACCTCGGCCAGTTCGCCTACTACGACGCGATCGTCATGCACGGCCCCGGCACCGACCACAGCAGCTTCGGCGGCATCCGCGCGGCCGCGATCAAGAAGGCGAAGCCGCCGTCCCAGGGCGGCAACGAGACGACCTACCTGAAGGCGTTCTTCGCCGCGCGCAAGGTCGTCATGAACGAAGAAGAGGCCCACTCGGACACCTCGCGCGTCGACACCGAGCAGCTGGTGTTCCTCAACGCGGGCAACTTCGACCTGCACACCCCGCTGAAGTGGAAGGTCTACGGGGACTCCTACACCATCAACTGACCTGGCACGCACCGGCGTGGCGCCGCTAGGGTCGCGGGCATGTCCCGGAGACTCCTCGGCGCCACGTCGGCCACGGCCGCGCTGCTGGCCACCGCCGCCGTGCTGAGCACCGCGGCCGCCGCGCCGGAGCACGCCGGCCCGGCGCAGCGGATCACGGTCGTCGCGGACTCGGCGGGCGCGACCACCGCCGTCCTCACGGCGTGGCAGCGCACCGGCGGCCACTGGGTGAAGGCGTACGGCCCGGTCGCGGCGTTCGTCGGCCGGGACGGCATCGGCCAGGCGAGCGAGTCGGCGGCCCGCACCCCGGCCGGGACCTGGACGCTGACCGAGGCCTTCGGCATCCGGCCCGCCACGACCAAGCTGCCCTACCGGCAGGTGACGACGTCGGACTGGTGGGTCTCGGACGTGCGGTCCCCGCACTACAACACGCACTTCTCGTGCGCACCCGGCACGTGCCCGTTCGACGAGGCCGCCGGCGAGAACCTGGGTCAGGCGGGCCCGGTCTACGACCACGCCGTCGTCTTCGACTACAACCGCTCACCCGTGGTGCCCGGCGCCGGGTCCGCGTTCTTCCTGCACGTCGGCAACGGCAAACCCACCGCGGGCTGCGTGTCCGTCCCGGCCCCGGACCTCGACGCGCTGCTGCGCTGGCTCGACCCGGCGCTGCACCCCGAGGTCAAGATCAGCGGCTGAGCAGCTCCTCGGCCGTGCGGGTGTTGACGATCCGCTCCGGCCCGATCCCGGCCTTGATCGCGCGCTCGCAGCCGTAGCCCTGCCAGTCGAGCTGGCCGGGGGCGTGCGCGTCGCTGTCGATCGCGAACTCGCAGCCGATCTCCGCGGCCAGGCGCAGCAGCTTCATCGGCGGGTCGAGCCGTTCGGGGCGCGAGTTGATCTCCACGGCGACGCCGTTCTCGCGGCACGCGGTGAACACGGCCTCGGCGTCGAACTCCGACTCGGGCCGGCCGCGGCCGGTGACCAGCCGCCCGGTGCAGTGCCCCAGCACGCGGACGTGCGGGTTCCGGACCGCGGCGAGCAGCCGCGGGGTCATCCCCTTCGCCGGCATCCGCAGCTTCGAGTGCACGCTCGCGACCACGAAGTCCAGCTGGGCCAGCAGCTCTTCCTCCTGGTCGAGCGCGCCGTCGTCGAGGATGTCGACCTCGATGCCGTGCAACAGCCGGAAGGGCGCCATCAGCTCGTTGGCCTTCGCCACGATCTGCATCTGCGTCCGCAGCCGGTCCGGCGAGAGCCCGTTCGCGACGGTCAGCCGCGGCGAGTGGTCGGTCAGCACCATCCACTCGTGGCCCAGCTCGCGGCCCGCGACGGCCATCTCGCCGATCGGGCTGCCGCCGTCCGACCAGTCGGAGTGCGTGTGGCAGTCCCCCTTGAGGGCCGAGCGCAGCGGTTCGCCGTCCGGCAGCTTCGCCTCGACGAGCTTCTCCCGGTACGCCGGGTCGCGCCCGGCCAGCGCGTCCTCGATGACCCCCGCGGTCGCCTTGCCGATCCCGGGCAGCGAGGTCAGCGTGCCGTTCGCGGCCATCTGCGCGAGGTGCCCGGCGTCGGTCTTCTCGACCGTCGTCGCGGCCTTCCGGAACGCGCGGACGCGGTAGGTCGGCTCACCCGCGCGTTCGAGCTGGAACGCGATCTCCCGCAACGCCCATGCCGGATCCATGGGACCTTCCTACCCCTTCCGGGGCAGTTCGTGCAGCTCGACGTCCACCAGCGCGCCGCCGTCGACGCGGGCGGTCTGGTAGGTGCAGAAGGGCTGGCGGCGGCGGTCGGTGGGCGAGCCCGGGTTGAGCAGGCGCAGCCCGGCCGGGGTGGTCGTGTCCCACGGGATGTGGCTGTGGCCGAAGACGAGCACGTCGGTGTCCGGGAACCGCGCGTCACACCGCTGCGCGCGGCCGTCCTTCCCGCCGGTCTCGTGGATCACGGCCAGCCGGACGCCGCCGAGGTCCGCGCGGGCGACCTCCGGCAGCCGGGCGCGCAGGTCCGCGCCGTCGTTGTTGCCGTACACGCCGATCAGCCGCTTGCTGCGGGCCTCGAGCTCGTCCAGCACGGCGACGTCGACCCAGTCGCCGGCGTGCACCACGACGTCCGCCGCCTCGACCTCCCGCCACACCTGCTCGGGCAGCACCCGGGCGCGCCCCGGCAGGTGGGTGTCGGAGATCAGGAGCAGCTTCATCCGATGGCCTCGAGCACCCGCTCCAGGAACCCGCCGATGTGGTCGCGCAGCAGCGCGGCGGCACCCTCGGCGTCGCCCTTCTTGGCCGCGGCGAGCACCGCCTTGTGCTCGGTCCACTCCTTCTTCCAGCTGGGGTTGGCCTCCCAGCCGACGACGCTGATCAGCGCGGCGCGGTCCTTGAGGTCGTCGAGGATGCTCACCAGCAGCGGGTTGCCGCAGCCGCGGTAGAGGGCGCGGTGGAACCGGCGGTTGAGCAGGCTCAGCGCGGCCTGGTCCTTGTCGGCGATGGCCGCCGACGCCTCCTTCAGCGCCTCGGCGGCGTCTTCGAGCAGTTCGGGGTCGCGCCGCTCGACCGTCCGCCGGACGGCCTCCGGCTCCAGCACCATCCGCACGTCGTAGACGGACTTCGCGAGCTCGGCGTCGACCACGCAGACCGAAGCGCCCTTGTACGGGCTGAACGTCACCAGGCCCGAGTTGGACAGCACCTTCAGCGCCTCGCGCACCGGGGTCTTGGAGACCCCCAACCGGGCGGCCAGCTCCGCTTCGACCAGCGGCTGGCCGGGCACCAGCTCGCGGGTGAGGATGCCCCGGCGGATCTCTTCCAGGACCACCTCGGTCCGGGAGGCGGGCAGGCTGAACGTCCCGGTCATGGCGCGCTCCCTCGGTCGTGTCGAAGACCATTCAACCAGGCCCACCAGATCATATATCAGATGCCATACTGACGACATGAAACGACCCGAGGAGCTCCGCAGCCACCGGTGGTTCGGCGGCGACGAGCTGCGCAACTTCAGCCACCGCGCCCGCAGCCGTCAGCTCGGCTACAACCCGGAAGAGCACCTCGGCAAACCGGTCATCGGGATCCTCAACACGTGGTCGGACGTCAACCCCTGCCACATGCACCTGCGCGAACGCGCCGAGCAGGTCAAACGCGGCGTCTGGCAGGCCGGCGGCTTCCCGCTGGAGTTCCCGGTGGCGACGCTGTCGGAGACGTACCAGAAGCCGACCCCGATGCTCTACCGCAACCTCCTCGCCATGGAGACCGAGGAGATCCTGCGGTCCTACCCGATCGACGGCGCCGTCCTGATGGGCGGCTGCGACAAGACCACGCCGGCGTTGCTGATGGGCGCGGCCAGCGCCGGGCTGCCCGCGATCTTCGTCCCGGCCGGGCCGATGCTGCGCGGGCACTGGCGCAACGAGGTCCTCGGCAGCGGTACCGACATGTGGAAGTACTGGGACGACAAGCGCGCCGGCCTGATCGGCGACGCCGAAATGTCCGAACTGGAGCGCGGTCTCGCCCGGTCGCCCGGGCACTGCATGACGATGGGGACGGCGTCGACGATGACGTCGGCCGCCGAGGTGCTGGGGATGACCCTGCCGGGCGCGGCGTCGATCCCCGCCGTCGACTCGGCCCACCACCGGATGGCCGCGGCGAGCGGCGCCCGGATCGTCGGCATGGTCTGGGAAGACCTGACGATCGGGCAGATCCTCGACAAGCGGGCGTATGCGGACGCGATCACCACGGTGCTCGCGCTCGGCGGCTCGACCAACGCCGTGATCCACCTGATCGCGATGGCCGGGCGCAGCGGGATCCCGCTGTCGCCCGCCGACTTCGACACGATCGCGCGGCGCGTCCCGGTGCTGGCGAACATCCGGCCCGGCGGCGACTGGCTGATGGAGGACTTCTACTACGCGGGCGGCCTGCCCGGCCTGCTGTCGCGGCTGACCGACCTGCTGCACGTCGACCGGCTCACCGTCACCGGCCGCACCTTGGGCGCCGACCTCGCGGCGGCCCGGGTGCACGACAACGACGTCATCCGGCCGCGCGACAACCCTGTCGCGGCCGAGGGCGGGGTCGCGGTGCTGCACGGCAACCTGGCGCCGTCGGGGGCGGTGATCAAGCACATCGCGGCCGAGCCGCACCTGCTGACGCACACCGGCCCGGCGGTGGTGTTCGAGAACTACCCGGACCTCAAGAAGCGGATCGACGACCCGTCGATCACGGCGGATTCGGTGCTGGTGCTGCGGGGTTCGGGCCCGCTCGGCGGCCCGGGCATGCCGGAGTACGGGATGCTGCCGATCCCTTCGCACCTGCTGACCGCGGGGGTCCGCGACATGGTCCGGATTTCGGACGCCCGGATGAGCGGCACCAGCTACGGCGCGTGCGTGCTGCACGTGGCCCCGGAGTCCCACGTGGGCGGGCCGCTGGCGCTGGTCCGCGACGGTGACCTGATCACCCTGGACGTCCCGTCGCGACGGTTGCACTTGGACGTGTCCGATGAGGAGCTGGAACGGCGTCGCGCCGCCTGGGTGGCACCGGCCCCGCGGTTCGAGCGCGGTTACGGGGTGCTCTACAGCGACCACATCACGCAGGCGGACGAAGGCTGTGACTTCGACTTCCTGGCCCGCGCGGGCCACAACCCGGAGCCCGACGCGGGCTGAGGTACCCGTCCGTGACCGGTTCATCCCCCGTTAGGGCGAGTCGTACGTCTTGTCCGGGTGCCCCGTACGCTGAGGCCGTCACCGGCGCGAACCGTCGCCGCGTTGAAGGGGTGGAGAAGTGCCGTACGAACCGCGCTGGCCCGAGACACACGGTGAGCAGACGGACGTCCTGCCGGTCGTCCGCCCCGACACCGAACCCGAGCCGGCCGCCAAGAAGCCGAACCTGCGCAAGGCCGGCCTCATCGCCGGCGGCGTGTTCGGCCTGCTGGTCGTCATCTACGGCGTCGACCTGCTGGTCAGCCAGGGCAGCGTCCCGCGCGGGGTGACCGTCGCCGGGGTGGACGTCGGCGGCATGGACCGCGACGCCGCCGAGCAGCAGCTGCGCGGGGAGATCGAGCCGCGGCTCACGCGCCCGCTGGCCGTCAGCGCGGGCGACGTCCAGGGCACGCTGTCGCCGACGCTCGCCGGGCTGAAGCTCGACTGGGCGCAGACCCTCGACCAGGCCGGCGAGCAGCCCCTGAACCCCTTCACACGCCTGTCGTCGCTGTTCTCCAGCCGCGAGGTCGGCGTCGTCAGCCACGCCGACGACACCAAGCTCGCCGCCGCGCTCGACAGCCTCCGCGGCCAGGTCGACCGCGAGCCCGCCGAAGGCACCGTGAAGTTCGAGGGCACGAACCCGGTCGCCGTCCTGCCGAAGCCCGGGCAGAAGCTCGACGTCGAGGCCGCGAAGGCCGCCGTCGTCGAGAAGTGGGCGCGCGGGGAGACCTTGGCGCTGCCGGTGACCAGCACGCCGGTCCGGACCACGCCCGAAGGCGTCCAGGCGGCGCTGGAGCAGTTCGCACGCCCCGCCGTCGCCGGCCCGCTGGTGGTCAAGGGCGAGGGCAAGGACGCCACCGTGAAGCCGGACGCGATCGCCGCCGCGCTCACCTTCGAGCCCGCCGAGGGCGGCGGACTGACCCCGAAGATCGACAACACGAAGATCGTCGAAGCCGCCGGGCCGCAGCTGAAGTCCACCGAGAAGGAGGGCAAGGAGGCGTCCATCGTCTTCGAAGGGGGCAAGCCCACGGTGGACCCGTCGACCGACGGCCGCACCATCGACTGGGACCCCAGCCTCAAGCCGCTGCCCGACGTCCTCAAGAAGGCCGACGGGCGCGAGGTCCCGGCGATCTACAAGGACGCCCCGGCGAAGGTCACGACCGACCAGGCGAACCAGCTC
The DNA here is from genome assembly GCF_055583645.1 of Amycolatopsis sp. NPDC104587. Taxonomy (NCBI): domain Bacteria; kingdom Bacillati; phylum Actinomycetota; class Actinomycetes; order Pseudonocardiales; family Pseudonocardiaceae; genus Amycolatopsis; species Amycolatopsis sp. NPDC104587. Next base: position 708,172 of record NZ_JBVJNO010000002.1, on the reverse strand, counting down.
GGCGTCAAGGAGGTCGTCGGCGAGTTCACCACCGGCGGCTTCGCGGCCGACTCCGGCACCAACATCAAGGTCGTCGCGCAGAAGGTCAACGGGGCGATCGTCAAGCCCGGGGAAACCTTCAGCCTCAACGGGTTCACCGGCCCGCGCGGCAAGCCGCAAGGGTACGTCGAGGCGGGTGTGATCAAGGACGGCGCCCCGGGGCGCGAGGTCGGCGGCGGCATCTCGCAGTTCGCGACCACGCTGTACAACGCGTCGTACTTCGCGGGCATGAAGGACGCGGGGCACAAGGAGCACAGCTACTACATCAGCCGCTACCCGGCCGCGCGCGAGGCCACGGTGTTCCAGAACCCCAACGGCTCCAGCGTGATCGACCTCAAGTTCACCAACGACTCGCCGACCGGCATCGCGATCCAGGCGATCTGGTCGCCGTCGTCGATCACGGTGAAGCTGTGGGGCACCAAGCGTTACACCGTCGAGTCGATCCCCGGCGGCCGCTCCAACCCGAGCGACCCGCAGGCCAAGCCGGGCCCGGCCGAGAACTGCCACGCCTCCAACGGCGCGCCGGGGTTCACCACGAGCGACACCCGCGTGCTCAAGGACGTCGCGACCGGCCGTGAAGTCGGCCGCTCGACCCGGACGGTCCACTACAACCCGCAACCGAAAATCACCTGCGACCCCTCCTAACGGCCGTTCACCCAGCGCGTACGCGCAGGTACAGTGAGTGCTTCCGGCGAGCCACCGGAGGCGCCATGGCGGCACGAGCGGTCAGCTTCCGCGACGTCCTCGCAGTGTCGGAGTTCCGGGCGCTGTTCTCGGCGCAGCTGGTCACGGTCACCGGGGACCAGCTGGCGCGGGTCGCGCTGTCGATCCTGGTGTACGACCGCACGAACTCGCCCGGCTGGGCCGCGCTGACCTACGCGCTGACGTTCCTGCCCGACCTCGTCGGCGGGCCCCTGCTGGCCGGGCTGGCCGACCGCCACCCGCCGCGGACGGTGATGGTCACCGCCGACCTGCTGCGCGCGGGCGCGGTGGCGGTCATGGCCGTGCCCGGGATGCCGCTGCCCGCCGTGGCGGCTCTGCTCGTCGGCGTCCAGCTGCTCAACCCGGTGTGGAACTCGGCGCGCGCCGCGCTGCTGCCGCAGGTGCTGCCGGACGAGGCGTTCGTGCCCGGGATGGGCCTGCTGATGATCCTCGTGCAGGCGGGCCAGGTCGCCGGGTTCGCGCTCGGCGGGCTGCTGGTGGCCGCCGCCGGCACCGGCGGCGCGCTGCTCGCCGACGCGGGGAGTTTTGCGCTGTCGGCGGTGTTCCTGGCCGCCGGGGTGCGCGCCCGGCCGCCACGGGCCGAGGCCGGCGTGCGCTGGTGGCGGCACGTCCGGGCGGGCTGGACGGTGGTCGTCGGCGACCGGCGACGGCTCGCGCTGGTCGCGCTCGGCTGCGTGTCCGGGATCTACATCGCGGGCGAGGCGATCGCGGCCCCGTACGCGGCCGAGCTGGGCGGCGGCGCGGTGGTCGTCGGGCTGCTGCTCGGGTCGTACGCGCTGGGCAACGTGCTGGGAATGGCCGCCCTGTCGAGGGTGCCGCCGCCCCGGCGCGCCCGGCTGCTGGGGCCGCTCGCGGTGCTGGCGTGCGCGGCGCTGCTGGGCTGCGCGCTGCGGCCGGACCTCGAAGGCACGCTCGTGCTGCTGACGTTGTCGGGCGTGGCGAGCTCGTACAACCTCATCGCGAACACGACGTTCGTGCAGCTGACCCCCGACGCCCAGCGCGCGCAGGCGTTCGGCTTCGCCCTGACGGCGCTGAGGGTGTCGCAGGGCCTGGGTGTGGTGCTGGCCGGGCTCGCGGCGGAACGCACGGCCCCGCATGGGGTTGTCGCGGCGGCTGGGGCCATCGGAGTGCTCGCCGCGGCGGGGGCGGCCACGCTGTGGCGGCGCGCGCAGCCGCGACCCGAACAGGCGTGAAGCCGGCGCCCGCGCGGAGTGGTCGCCCGCTGCGGCGCGCGCAACCGCGACCCGAACCGGCGTGAAGCCGGCGCCCCCGGTGACCGGCCCCGCCACGGGGGCGCAGTCACCGGGCGCCGGGTCATCGGGTGCTGTTCAGAAGCGCGTCCAGTCGGTCGGCCGCTGGCCCTGGCGCCCGGTCCAGTCGGTCGGGCACGCGGGCAGGCGTGACGAGACGTCGGAGTCGGCCCAGTCGGTCGGGAGCTGGTGCGCGGTCCAGTCGGTGGGCAGTTCGCGCGCGGTCCAGTCGGTCGGCAGCTGCCGCGGGGTCCAGTCGGTCGGGATCGCGCGGGTCCAGTCGGTGGGGAGCTGCCGGGTCCAGTCGGTCGGCCGCTGCGCGCGACGGCGGGACGGGACGATGTTGGCGTTGGGCAGGAAGTGCGACATGATTTCTCCTGTTCGTACGAATCTTGCACGGTGCGTGACCGATCGGTAGCCCGACCAGCCTAGTGACACACCGCGTTCATTCGATTACAGTGACGATTTCCGCGAAGTTCCGTCCTGAGAAGAGGGGCGTTTCGTGGGATTGTCCGGGTCCCAAGGGCGAAAGCCCAGCTCAGAACGTCCACGATCAGGTCTCCGTACGTGGGCAGTATGGAAGCTGCCCACGCCGTTGTTCGGTTATGTCCTGGTGGTCGACACACTGGCCTTGGTCGCGATCGCGGCGACCGCCGGCTTGGTGCCGATCACCGGTCAGTCCGCGCTCTGGTGTGGACTGATCCTGGCCGGCGAAGTCGTGCATCTCGAAGCGGCGCAACGCATCGAGCGCATCCGCGAGCTGGCCGCCGACGGCCGGCCGCACATGCACCTGCAGTCGATCTGGATCTTCGCCGGGCTGCTCCTGCTGCCCCCGCCGCTGGCCACGCTCGTCATCGTCGTCAGTTACGTCCATTCCTGGGTCCGGGTGTACAAACGACGTGGCGTAATTCACCGGAAAGTGTTCTCCGGCGCCACTGTCATCCTCGCCTGCACGGCCGCGGGCGCCGTGCTTTCCGCCGGAACCGGTGGCGAGCTCGCGCCTTACGTCCCTTATCTGGACGGGTTCGGCGGGATGCTCGCGCTGCTGGTGTCCGGAATCGTGTACTTCGGGCTCAACTACGTGCTGGTGATCCTGGCGATCGTGCTGAGCAACCCGGGCAAGCCGCCGCGGCAGGCGTTCGGCAACCCCTCCGACGTGCTGATCGTGCTGGCGGCGGTCGGCGTCGGGTGCGGTATCGCGCTGGTGATGACGGTCCGGCCGTGGCTGCTGCCGGTGCTGATGGTGACGCCGGTGGCGCTGCACGTCGGGCTGCTGCTGCCGCAGTTCCAGGCCGCCGCGCGCACGGACTCCAAGACGGCGCTGCTGGCGCCGGAGTTCTGGGTCCAGCTGGCGCACAACGAGCTGGCGCGCGCCGCCGAGCTGTCGTCGACGGCGGGCGTGCTGATGATCGACATCGACCACTTCAAGGCCATCGACGACGGCAACGGCCACCTGGCCGGCGACGAGGTGCTGCGCGCGATCGCGGCGGCGATCCAGAGCTCGGTCCGCGGCGGCGACTACGTCGGCCGCTTCGGCGGCGACGAGTTCGTGGTCCTGCTCCCGGGCGCGACGAGCGCCGAAATCGCGTCGATCGCCGACCGCATCCGGGCGTCGATCGCCCGGGTCGAGGTGCGCGTCCCGGTGATCCGCCCGGGCAAACCCGAGGTGATCAGCGGCCTGACCGCGTCGATCGGCGCGGCGGTGTACCCGGAAACGGCCACCGAGTACACAATTCTGCTGCAGGCCGCGGACGACGCGGTGTTCGAAGCGAAGGCGGCGGGCCGCGACCGGGTCGTCCTGGCCGACGCCCGGAGCGAGCTGACCCGCCCGGAAATCCCCGACGCCCGGTAAGCGCCCAAGGCGGCCTTGGTTGCGTCTGACGCACCGAAGGCCGCCTCGGGGCGCTCGGGTCAGGGCAGAGTGGCGAGGGACTCTTCGAGCGTGGCTTCGGACAGCTCGTTGTCCACCATGTCCCCGGCGAGATAAGCGCCGTACGCCGGGAGGTCCAGGTGCGCGTGGCCGCACAACGCCGTGAGGATCACCTTCTCCTCACCGGTTTCCTTGCACCGCAACGCTTCCTGGATGCACGCCGCGAGCGCGTGGGTCGGCTCGGGTGCCGGGATGATGCCCTCGGACCGGGCGAACCGGACGCCCGCCGCGAAGCACTCCTGCTGGCCGACGGCGATCGCCTCGATCAGGCCGAGCTCGTAGATGTGCGAGATCAGCGGGGACATCCCGTGGTAGCGCAGGCCGCCCGCGTGGATCGGGTCCGGGATGAACTCGTGGCCGAGCGTGTGCATCTTCAGCAACGGCGTGAGCCCCGCCGTGTCGCCGAAGTCGTACGCGTACTTCCCGCGCGTCAGCGACGGGCACGCGGCCGGCTCGACCGCGCGGATCACCGGGTCCATCTTCCCGGCGAGCTTCTCGCGCAGGAACGGGAACGCGAGCCCGCCGAAGTTCGAGCCGCCGCCGGTGCAGCCGACGAGGACGTCCGGGGTGTCGCCGGCCAGCTCGAACTGCTTCAGCGCCTCTTCGCCGATGATCGTCTGGTGCAGCAGCACGTGGTTGAGCACGCTGCCCAGCGCGTACCGCGTGTCCGGGTCCTGCGCCGCCTGCTCGACGGCCTCGCTGATCGCGATGCCGAGGCTGCCGGTCGAGCCGGGGTTCTCCGCGAGGATGGCCTTGCCGGACTCGGTCAGCTCGGACGGGCTGGGGTGCACCGTCGCGCCGAAGACCTCCATCATCAGCTTGCGGTAGGGCTTCTGGTCGTACGACGCGCGGACCTGCCAGACCTCGCACTCCAGCCCGAACTGGGCGCAGGCGAACGCGAGCGCGCTCCCCCACTGGCCGGCGCCGGTCTCGGTGGTCAGCCGGGCGACACCCTCCTGCGCGTTGTAGAACGCCTGCGGCACGGCGGTGTTCGGCTTGTGGGAGCCGACCGGGCTGACACCCTCGTACTTGTAGTAGATCCGCGCCGGCGTGCCCAGCGCCTTCTCGAGCCGTCGCGCGCGGAACAGCGGCGACGGGCGCCACAGCTTGTAGACCTCCCGGACCTCCTCCGGAATGTCGACATAGCGCTCCCCGGTCACCTCCTGCTCGATGAGCGCCTGCGGGAACAGCGGCGCCAGGTCCGCCGGCCCGACGGGCTCGCGGGTGCCCGGGTGCAGCGGCGGCGGTGGCGGCTCCGGAAGGTCGGGGACGACGTTGTACCACCGGGTGGGGAGATCGGCCTCGTCCAGGACGTACTTGGTCTGCTCAGCCATCGCGCCTCCTTGGTCGGTCTCCCAACTTAGGACGCGCGCGCCCGCGGAGCCAGTACGGTGACCGGGTGGGGAACCTGGTGCTGATCGACGCTCCGTCCAACCTGGGCCTGCGCCCGCCCGCCGAAGGCGCGGCGCCCGGCTGTTACAAGACTCCCGGCGTGCTGCGCGACCTCGGCATCCTCGACCGCCTGGGCGCTTCCGACGGCGGAGTCGTGACGCCTGGGCGGTACGTGGGCACCTGGCAGCCGGGGGACGGCGTCCGCAACTCGGCGGCGATCGCGTCCTACACCCGGGCGCTGGCGACGCGGGTGGCGGCGGTCCGGTCGTCCGGCGGCTTCCCGGTGGTGCTGGGCGGCGACTGTTCGATCTCGCTGGGCGCGATGCTGGCGCTGCGCCGCGAAGGCCGCTTCGGCATCGCCTACCTCGACGGCCACGACGACTTCCGCCACCTCGGCGTCGCGGACCACGTCGGCGCGGCGGCGGGCGAGGACCTGGCGATCATGACCGGCCGCGGCGCCGACGACCTCGCCGACATCGACGGCCTGCGCCCGTACGTGCGCGACAGCGACGTCGTCGTGCTGGGCGTCCGCGAGGCGGAGTCGGCCGAGCTGCGCGCGGCCGGGATCTCCTACGCCACCTCGGAAAACCTGTCGGTACCGGCCGCGCTGGCCGCGGCGTCGGCGGCGTTCTCGGGCCTGGACGGCTTCTGGGTCCACGTCGACATCGACGTCCTCGACCCCGAGTTCGTGTCCGCAGTGGACAGCCCGGACCCCGGCGGCCTCGATCCGTCCACTTTGGTCACCTTGCTGCGCGGCCTGCTCGCCATCCCGGGCGCGGCGGGCTTCGAGCTGACGGTGTTCGACCCCGATCTCGACCCGGACGGCCGCCAGGCCGCGCTGGTCGCCGGCATCCTGGAAAGGGTCATGGCATGAGCGGTCTCCCCCTGCCGGAGTGGGTGCCCCCGTCCGGGCGCGGGCCCGGCTTGGTGCTGGTCCAGGAGATCTTCGGCCTGGACGGCTACCTGCGCTCGGTGGCGGCGGAGCTGGCCGCCGCCGGGTACGTCGTGACGGTCCCGGAGCTGTTCTGGCGGACGGCGCCGGGCTGGTCGTCCACGCACGACGAAGCGGGCGTGGCGGCGTCGATGGCGGTGGCCGGCGAGTTCGACCCGGCGCTGGGGCTCGCGGACGTCCTGACGGCGGTGGCGCACCTCCGGTCCCACCCTTCGGTCACCGGAGGGGTGGGAGTGCTGGGCTTCTGCCTGGGCGGCTCACTGGCGTTCGCGGCGGCGGCCGCGGGCGACCCGGACGTCGCGGTGTCGTTCTACGGCTCGACGGTGCCGGCGCAGATCGCGGACCTGGCGAAGATCACGTGCCCGATCCAGTTCCACTTCGGCGGGCAGGACCCGTACATTCCCCGCTCGGACGTCGCGGTGGTCGAGGCCGCGGTGGCCGCCCACCCGGGCGCGGAGATCCACGTCCAGGAGGAGGCGGGACACGCGTTCCACAACAACGTGGCCCCGATGTTCCACCACCCGGCAGCGGCGGCGCGGGCGTGGATGTTGACGACGGACTTCCTGGGCCGCACCCTGCCGACGCCGGGGGGCCTCACGCAGGAGTGAGATGCCGGCAGAGCGCGGTGGGGGAAGGCCGGCCGGCGACGCGGTTCGCGGGGCCGGTGTGGCGGCCGCAGGTCGCGGATCAGCCAGTTCCGGTCGCACGCCCGGGACCTCGGCCTGCGCGACCCACGCCTTGGCGCAGTGTCCGGCGGGCGGCTCACACCCGAAATCTTGTCGCGCTGCCTCCAGCCGCCGCCACGCGTCCCCGGCCGGGACCGGCCCGCAGTCCGGGCCCGGCCGGACGTCGACGACCCACGCGAAGCGGCCCATCGGCGGAGCCGCCGCGGGTGCTGGTCTTCGGCGCAGCGGTACCCCTCAAGGTTGCCGGTGCTCGGTCGGCGGCACCGTCTCGACGATCTCGGCAAAACCGACGATCCGGGGCCCCTCGGCCATCGACAGCCGCCACCCGGGCACGACCGGCGGCCACAGCTCGGGCACGAGCGGGTGCAGCCGCACCAGCGCCTCTTCCCCAGGCGCAAGGGTCGTCACCGACTCCAGCGTCAAAGGCGCGTCGTGGCTTTCCGGGTGGACATCCGGCGGGAAGACCCAGTGCGCCCGGTAACCGGAGTGGATCGGGGTGCGACGGCCACCCTCCGCCGCCGTCAAGAGCCGCAGGCGGGCGCGGAGGTACCCGCGGCCGGGTTCGGCCGCGGTCCACCGGTCGTGCTCACGATCCATGCCGAGATCATGCCGTCCGTAAGGGAGCCGACGTGAGCAGGCCACCTGCTGTTCGCGTCGGCTCAAGCAGGCGGGCATACCGTCCGGTCGCCGGAGGACTCCCTTGAAAACCGAATGAGGCAGATCATGCGCGAAAACCAGGCCGGACCGAACCGACGGTCCTTCCTGCGCAACGCGGGGCTGGCCGGTGTCGGCGCGACGGCGCTGAGCGCGCTCGGCGCCGCGCCGGCCGAGGCCGACACCGCGACCAGCGCCGACCGGGGCCGGTGGCGCCCCGACGGTGAGAGCCGCCAGTTCACCGTCGCCGTGATGCCGGACACCCAGTACCTCTACTGGGGCAGCCAGAACAGCATCAACCCGGAGCCGCAGGAAGCGTCGCTGCGGTACGTCATCGAGAACAGCGGCAAACCGGACCGCAACATCGTCTTCCTCGCCCACCTCGGCGACCTGACGCAGGACGCCGACGTCACGTCGTTCCAGGCCGTCGACAAGACGTTCAAGATCGCCGACGCGGGCGGCATCGCCTACAGCGTGCTCGCGGGCAACCACGACGTGTCCGGGGACGACACCCGCGGCACCACGCCGTACCTGCAGACGATGGGCCCGCAGCGGTTCCGCCGGCAGAAGTCGTTCCTCGGCTCCGACGCGAGCGGTTACAACACCGCGCACGTCTTCCGCGGCGGCGGGCGCGAGTGGCTGCTGCTGGCCATGGACTGGCGCACGTCGGCCGCGGGGTTCGAGTTTGCCAACGATGTCATCCGGACGTACCCGCAGCTGCCGGTGATCCTCACCTGCCACGAGATCGTCGCGCCGACCTACGGCGACGAGGTCTACCCGTACGAGTCGGGTGACGCCGAGAACAACGCCGAGCTCTCCGGGTACGGCCAGACCGTGTGGGACTCGCTGATCAAGGACAACGACCAGATCTTCCTCACGCTCAACGGCCACTACTGGCCCTCGGGCCGCACGACGAAGAAGAACACCGCCGGCCACGACGTGCACCTGCACATCACGAACTACCAGAACCGGTACATGAGCGGCGGCGGCATGCTGCGGCTGTACCACTTCGACCTCGAGCGCGACACGATCGACGTCGAGACGATCTCGCCGTGGATCCTCGAGAAGGACCCCGCGAAGCGCAACCGCATGGAGGTCCTGGAGTCGCGGCTCACCACGGCCGTCGACCGGTTCTCGATGCCCTTCGACTTCGAGCAGCGCTTCGCCGGTTTCATCCCGGTGCCGGTCCGCCCGGCGCGGCCGGCGAACAAGGTGCTCGTGCCGGGCACGCTCGCGTACTGGCGCTTTGACAACGTTGGCGCGAACGGCAGCGCGGTCACGGCGAGCCAGCGCGTGCGCGACCTGTCGGGCCACGGCAACGACCTCACGCTGCAGTCCGTCGCGGGCACCGCCCCGGATGCCCTGACCTGGACCGACGACCACCACCCCGACCAGCCGGGCCACGCCAGCCTCCGCTTCGCCGGCGGCAAGAACCCGCTGCACGGCGCGTACCTGACCACGGGCTCGCGCGCGCCGTTGAACACCGAGACGTTCAAGCGCGGCTACACGATCGAGACGTTCGTCAAGATCCCGCGCGACTGGGACGGCGGCGCCAACGGCAACATGCCGGTCCTGGTCCGCCGCGGCGCGTCCGGCGACGCGGGCAAGCACGGGAAGAACACCGACCCGAAAGAGCCGGTGGCCCAGCTCATGACCACGAACAACGGTCGTGAGGTGCAGTTCAACTGCTACCCGCTCAGCCAGACCTACCCGACGACCAACTGGAGCCACGGCCTGGCCGAAGACCAGTGGTGGCACCTCGCGGTCGTCAACGACGGCCACCACACGAAGGTGTACGTCGAGAGCTCCCCGGTGGCCGACAACCCGTTCACGGACTCCGTCGGCATCGCGTCCCTGGGTTTGACGTGGCTCCTCGGCGGCCACGAGTACGGCGGCGCGCTCGACAACGTGTTCCACGGCTGGATCGGCGACGTCCGGATCGTCGACCACGCCCTGCGCCCGGACGAGTTCCTGACCCGGTGATCCCACACCGGTGTCGTCTACAGTCGCCACCAGCGCAGACGCCGAGTTCGACCCCGGAGGAACCATGCCCCGCACCGTGGACTTCGTCACCGTGTCGACCGACGGCCTCGAGTCGTCGCCGGTTGCCGATGCGCTTGCCGGGCTGCGGGCGAACGAGGCGCGGTACTTCAAGAACAAGTACGACCACGTCTTCACGGTCGAGCCCGCCGCCGACGCCGCCTCGACCGTCGACTGGGTGCACCGGATCCTCAAGGAGGAGCGCGACATCGTCGTCTCCTCTCCCGCGCTCGAAGCCACCGGCTTCCAGGTCGAGAACATCCGGATGGCCTACGTCTTCTACCGGAGCGGCCTGTCGATCAACGTCATGTACACGCTCGAGGACGCGGGGAAACGAGCGGTCGGGTTCAAGCTCTCCGACGGCATGGACGTTCCCGAGGAGCTCGCCGCCTTCAAGTTCGCCCGCCAGAAGTCGAAGCTGGCCGGCACCATCCGCGGCTCCTACTTCGTCATCAAGAACGAGTACTGACGCCGGACCGGCGCGCCGTGTTCGTGATGAGGACGGCCACCAGCTCCGCCAGCGCCACCGCGTCCGCCGGATCGTCGGCGCGCCGGGCGAGCGCGCGGATCGGACCCACCTGGTCGAGCGTGATCCCCACCCCGGCCAGCAGGAACGTGAGCGCCAGGAAGGCCGCCCGGGCGTTCCCGTCCTCGAACGGGTGGAAGAAGCAGACGTCGAGGTAGACCCGCGCGGCACGAGCGGGCAGACCCAGGTCGGCGGCGTGGGCCTGCGCCAGACAGCGGTCGAACTCACCACGCAGGCCGGGACTCACGCCGTACCGCTCGCGACCGGCCTTCGCGAACGCCGGGCGGGACCGGAACGGCGCCTCGGCGACCCCCAAGACCAGCCGCTGCCACGCGCCGAGCACCTCGAAGCTCAGCTCCACCCCGGACTCGGCGTCCGCACGAGCTCGGGCGAGCGCCGCCCGCAGACGTTCGGCGCGGGCCGGGTCGCGGAGACGGTCCCGGGTGCCGATGTCGTGCACCGGCCCGTCGCGCCGCGGAACGACACCCACGGGCGCGACCTCACGAACCCCTTGCCACGGAACGGAATCCCGGAGCGCGAGCCACACCCGCAGGTGATCGGGAGCCATCAGGGCCGCACCGACTCCGCGAGCCGGAGCGCGACGTCGTCCAGGACGTCGCTCTCCGGCGCGGTCCAGCTCTCGAACTCGCCGGAAACCGCGCGCTCGACCAGGTCTTCGGCGGCGGGGACGTCCCAGCGGGTCAGGTACCAGGTGAGCACCTGCTTCGCGTGGATGTACCAGGCGTCCCCCGCGCCGGTCCGCTCGACGACGGCGGTCACCAGCGCCGTGGTCGCGCGCTCCCAGGCCCGCTCCCCGTCGACGGGGTACCGGTCGAACTGCCCGGTCAGGTGCTCCAGCCAGCCCCGCCACTCGCACAGCGCCTCGGCGACGCGCTCCAGCGTCGCCTCCGGGGTCGTGATCGAGTCCCGGGGACAGCACCAGCTCGCCACCGGGCCGCCGCCGACGTCGCCCTCGTCGTGCGCCCAGCGCCAGCCGCCGGCCCAGGCGCCGAAGCGGTCGGTCAGGGCCTGGGTCAGCTCGTCGGTCCACGCGGCGCCGTCGCGGCCGGACCAGGCGATCACCTCGGGGTCGGCCGCCGGGCCGCCGGGCCGGGTGGGCACCCGGGCGGCCGGGGCGAGCGAGCGGATCACCTCGAGCGCGGTCGCGGCGTCGAACGGGTGCCGCCGCGGGTCGACGGCACGCCAGGTCAGGTCGTAAGGGTGGGTCACCACCGCAGCCTGTCATGCGCGGCCCGAGGCCGTCGCCGGAATTCGGCGACGGCCTCCCGCGGACCTAGTTCCGGTACCGGAACAGGATCCGCCCCCGGCTCAGGTCGTACGGGCTCAGCTCCACCAGCACCCGGTCGAACGGCAGGATCTTGATGTAGTTCTTCCGGATCTTGCCGCTGATGTGCGCGAGCACCTTGTGCCCGTTCTCCAGCTCCACGCGGAAAGTGGCGTTGCGCAGGCACTCGAGCACGGTGCCCTCCACCTCGATGCTTCCTGCGGTCTTGGCCATCAGCGCATCACCAGCTCGAGGTTGCTGCCGGCCCGGCGGGCGCCGAAGCCTTCGAACAGCGCGATGGCCGCCGAGTTGGCTTCGGTCACTTCGGCCGACGCCGCCGTGATGCCACGGCTGTGCAGCGAACCCAGGACGTCGGCCAGCAACGCGCGGGCGATCCCGCGACGCTGCCAGTCCCGGCGAACCGCGATCAGGCCGATCCTCGGCTGCCGCACCGGCATGACCCGGACCAGGCCGACGTACCGGCCGGATTCCGTGGCGACCGTGTACCGCGAAGGGTCGAACTCCGGCCGCAGCACCACTTCGGCCGGCATCTCCGGCCAGCCGACCGTCGCGGCGACTTCGGCGCGGATCTCCCGGTCCAGCTCGCGCAGCGGAGCTTCCCGCGCGGGCCCGATCATCACGTCCGGCGAACCGGGGAAAACACCGGTGGGCACGACGTACTCCCATTCGCGGCGCCGGATCGTGAACCCGGCCCGCTCCCAAAGGGACGTCAGCTGCGCGTCGGCTTCATCGACCACGGTGTGCAGCGGCCGCGGCAGGTCCGGCGGCATCATCGACGCCAGCACGTCGAAGACTTCGTCGTGCCACGCGTCGATGCTGAGGAAGATCCGGCCGTCGGGACGGCGGGTCGCCTCGCCGCGCCCGACCACCCGGTCGTCCTCCAGGGCGTGCCAGTGCCGTTCCCCGACCCGCGTGACCACCAGGCCGGACGGGAACCGGCGGCTTTCGAGGAGGTTCATCGGCAGCCGCCGAGGTGCCGGGCGAAGAACCGGGCCGCGCTGTCCGCCTCGAACCTCGGCACGTCCTTGTGCCGGCCCGCGTTGGCGTGCAACGTCTTTTCCGCCGAGGCGAAGGCGTCGAACAACGCCAGCCCCGACTCGCGCGGGATGTGCTGGTCGTCCCACTGGAGGACGAACTCGACCGGCACGGTGACCCGCTTCGCCGTCTCGACGAGGGTGTCGTGCCAGAAGATGCCGAAGACCGCGGCCGCGATCCGCGGCTCGGCCGCCGTCAGCGAGACGCCGATCGCGGTGCCCATGTTCAGGCCGAAGTAGCCGACCGGACCGGCGATCTCGGGCAGTTCTTCGAGCTCGTCCAGGGCCGCTCGCCACTCCGGCACGGCGCGTTCGGCGATGTCGGCGTTGTACCGGGTGACGATCGGGCCGACGGCCGCGCCGGTCGCCATCGCCTCCTGCATCGCGGGGACCTCGCGCTCGTCGGCCGCCGTCCGCGGGCGGCCGGCGTGCCCTGGTGCGTCCAGCGCCGCGACGTGGAATCCGTGCCGGGTGGCCAAAAGCCGGGCCCGGCCCGCCACGGGCGGCGCCTTCTTGTCCCGGCCGCCGCCGTGTCCGATGAGGACCAGGGGCGCGGGCTCGGCGGCGCCCTCGGGCGACCAGAGCACGCCGGGCGCGTCGCCCACCGTGAAGTCGCGTTCGAGGACACCGGCTGACGATCTTTGCGCGGTGAAGTGCATGGTTGCTGCCTTTCGGGAGTGCCTTCTCGAGGCGCTCCCGGCAACCGCTACGTAAGTCGCCCGACCGTGACGCCGAGGGGGAGCACCCACTTCGATGCAACGTTCATGGGTCTCACCTCCTCGGGCCGGTTCACGGTCGGGCGGAACGCTATCAGCGCGCGCCCGAGGGCGTCCAACGAATTGCCCGCGGACCGATCAGGAATCGAGAAGCGCTGGTCAGCGCGCCGCGCCTAGCGTTACCGCCATGACCTCAATCACCGGCATCACCCTCGAGGTGGCCGACACCGCCGCCGCCGAACGCTTCTACACCACCGCCTTCGGGCTCGACAGCCAGCTGCGCTTCCGCACCTCGGAAACCCCGTCCGACGGGTTCCGCGGCTTCACCCTCTCCCTGACCGTCGCGCAGCCGGCCGACGTCGACGCGCTGGTCGGCAGCGCCCTCGAAGCCGGGGCGACGACGATCAAGCCCGTCGCGAAGTCCGTGTGGGGCTACGGCGCCACCCTCCGGGCCCCCGACGGCACCCTCTGGAAGATCGCGACCTCGGCGAAGAAGAACACCGGCCCGGCCGGCCGGGCGATCGGCGACATCGTGCTGCTGCTGGGCGTCGCGGACGTCGCCGCGACCAAGAAGTTCTACGTCGACCACGGCTTCACCGTCGGCAAGAGCTTCGGCCGCATGTACGTCGAGTTCGAGTCCGGCCCGGGCTCGGTCAAGCTGGCGTTGTACCGGCGCAAGGCCCTGGCCAAGGACGCCGGGGTCGCCCCGGAGGGCTCCGGTTCGCACCGGATCGCCGTCCACACCGCGGCCGAGCCGTTCACCGACCCGGACGGCTTCGCCTGGGAGAGCGCCACGCCGGTCCGGCACGAGAGCCGATAGGCGGCCGGGGCCGGGAGTCGGCAGACTGGTCGGCGTGCCGGAACTGCCCGAAGTGGAGCTCGCCCGCCAAGTCCTCGCCGGTGCCCTCGGCCGGATGATCCGGGACGTCGACGACCACGACGACTGGGTCTGCCGGCCCCACGCGCCCGGCGACCTGGCCGCGGCGCTGCGGGGCGGGCGGCTCACCGAAGCGCACCGGCGGGGCAAGACGCTGTGGTGCGAAACCGAGGGCGGTGACGGGCAGCCGGGCCCGAACCTCGGCCTGCACCTGGGGATGGCCGGGCAGCTGCGGTTCGGCGGGGAAAGCGGGCCGCCCGGGCCGAAGCGGTTCCGCGGCCGCGCAGAGAAACCCGAGTGGTTCCGGTTCGGGATCACCTTCGCCGACGGCGAACAGCTGCGCCTGTTCGACACCCGCCGTCTCAGCCGCGTCCGCCTCGACCCGGACCTCGACGCGCTGGGCCCGGACGCCGGCGAGGTGTCGCGCGCGGACTTCCGCGCCCGCGTCGGCCGCGGGCGCGCGCCGCTGAAGGCGCGGCTGCTGGACCAGTCCGTGCTCGCCGGGGTCGGGAACCTGCTGGCCGACGAGACGCTGTGGCAGGCCGCGCTGAGCCCGTCCCGGCCGGTGAACGAGCTGGCCGAAGCCGAGCTCACGGACCTCCACAAGGCCCTGCGCAAGGCGTTGCGCGCCGCGATCAGGCACGGCGGGGTGCACACGGGCGAGATCATCGGCCACCGCCGCCCGGGCGAGCACTGCCCGAGGTGCGGCGCGGAGATGGCCCACGGGACGGTCGGGGGCCGCTCGACCTGGTGGTGTTCGCGGGAGCAGGCCTAGTCAGCGCGGGCCGAGCCCGGTCCGGCCGTCGAGGAGCTCGCGGGCCACGTCCAGGTGTCCCGCGTGCCGGGCCGTCTCCTCGATCATGTGCAGCACCACCCCGCGCAGGTCGGTGGTCTCCGCCCCGAGCGGCCCGGGGTGGCGCCCCACCGGCGTTGTCGTCAACGGCGTCGCGAGGAGGATCTCGTCCGACCGCCGCCACTGCGCGCGGTAGTACGCGAAGACCGCTTCCGGGGTCCGCGTCGAGTCCGGCCAGGGCAACGGGTCCGCGGTCCCCGTGAGGATCTCCTGGAACCAGTACCGTTCGGCGTCGCCGAGGTGTTCCACCATGCTCAGCGGGCTCCAGCCGGGAGACACCGGCGTCATTCGCAGCTGCGTCTCGGCCAGCCCGTCGAGGATCGCCAGGACACTGTCGCGCTGGGCCTGGAGGAACCCCAGCAACGCCCGCTTCTCACCGTCGGCCACGACCGGAGACGCTAGCGGCAGGTCCGCACACTCGCGGGCGGTTTTTGTCGGACCCACCCGGTACCGTCGCGGGCATGGCAACACTGGTCACCTTCCACGCCCACCCGGACGACGAATGCCTCCGCACCGCGGGCGTCATGCGCAAAGCCGTCGAAGACGGGCACCGGGTCGTGCTCGTCGTCGCCACCAGGGGCGAGGTCGGCGAGGTGCCCGAGGGGTTCCTCGCCGAGGGCGAGCAGCTCTGGGAGCGGCGCGTGCAGGAGTCGCACGCCGCCGCCGAGATCCTCGGGGTCAAGCGCGTCGAGTTCCTCGGCTACCGCGACTCCGGGATGATGGGCGAGGAGACGAACGAGCACCCGGACTGCTTCTGGCAGGCCGACGTCGAACGGGCCGCCGAGCAGCTCGCGGTCATCCTGCGCGAGGAGTCGGCCGACGTCCTCACGGTGTACGACGACAACGGCGACTACGGCCACCCCGACCACATCCAGGTGCACCGCGTCGGCCTGCGCGCGGCCGAGCTGGCCGGCACCGGGCGCGTCTTCCAGGGCACCTTCAACCGCGAGTTCATGCGGCGGGGCTTCAAGGACGCCGTCGACCAGGGCCTGATCCCGCCCGAAGAGATGCCGGACGGGCCGGAGAACCTCGAGATCGGCAAGCCCGAGGCGGAGATCACCGCGGCCGTCGACGTGGCGAAGTACGTCTCGGTGAAGCGCGCGGCGATGCGGGCGCACCCCAGCCAGATCAGCG
Source organism: Amycolatopsis sp. NPDC104587 (assembly GCF_055583645.1). NCBI lineage: Bacteria > Bacillati > Actinomycetota > Actinomycetes > Pseudonocardiales > Pseudonocardiaceae > Amycolatopsis > Amycolatopsis sp. NPDC104587. Next base: position 692,060 of record NZ_JBVJNO010000002.1, on the reverse strand, counting down.
AGGACTCGTTCATGCTGGCGATGTCGGACGAGGCGTTCCGCTTCGCCTTCGGCACCGAGTGGTTCATCCGCGCCGGCCAGGGCCCGGGGATCACGGAAACGGACCTCATGGCCGGACTCTGATCAGGCGAGGGCGGCGGTCACGTCCAGCTCGACCAGCTGCCCCGGATACCCCAGCCGGGCGACACCGAGCAGGGTGCTCGCCGAGGTGAAGGCCGCGCCGATCCCGGACGCGGTGAGCCGGTCCCACACGGCCGAGAGCGTCTCGCGGTCGTCGGTGGCCACGTAGACGACCGTGCGGACCACGTCAGCCGGGCCGGCGCCGGCGAAGGCGAGCGCGGCCGCCGTGTTGGCGACGACCTGGTCGGTCTGGGCGAGGAGGCCGCCGTCGACGACGGTGCCGTCGGCGGCGAGCGGGCACTGGCCGGCGAGGTACACGGTGCGGCGCGCCTCGGTCACGGTGACGTGGTGGTAGCCGGGCGGTGTGTGCAGGCCGGGCGGGTTCTGCCGTTCAATGGTCACGTTCGCATCATCGCGAGGGCGGCAAGCGGATTCGGCGGGAGGGCGCATGCGCAGGACCATCGACTGGGCGGACGGCGCGATCGTCATCATCGACCAGACGGCGCTGCCGACCGGGTTCCGGCTGCTCGAGCTGCGGACCGTCGGCGAGCTGGTCGACGCGATCAAGCGGCTGGCCGTCCGCGGCGCGCCGGCGTTGGGCGCCGCGGGCGCGCTGGGGGTCGCGTTGTCGGCCCGGCTCGGCGGTGACGTCCGGGCGGACGCGGCGCTGCTCGCCCACGCCCGGCCGACCGCGGTGAACCTGGCCTGGGGTGTCGAGCGGGCGCTGGCGAAGCTCCCCGGCGGCCCGGCGGCGGTCCTCGCCGAAGCGCAGGCGCTGCTCACCGAAGACGAAGAGCTGAACAAGACGGCGTCGGCGCACGCCGCGGAGCTGGTGCTGGCCGAGTGCCCGCGCAGGCCGTTGCGGCTGCTCACCCACTGCAACGCGGGCCGCCTGGCGACGGTCGGCTGGGGCAGCGCGCTCGGCGTCGTCTGGCACCTGCACGAGCGCGGCCTGGTCGAGGAGGTCCTCGTCGGCGAGACGCGCCCGCTGCTGCAGGGCGCCCGGCTGACGACGTGGGAGCTGGAGCAGGCCGGCGTCCCGTACCGGGTCCTGCCCGACTCGGCAGCGGCCGCGGCGATGTCCCGCGGCCTGGTCGACGGCGTCCTCGTCGGCGCCGACCGGATAGCGGCGAACGGCGACGTCGCGAACAAGATCGGCACGTACGGCCTGGCGATCGCGGCCCGCCACCACGAAGTGCCGTTCGTGGTGGTGGCGCCATCCTCCACAGTGGACAGCAAGCTCACGGACGGCACGGGAATAGTCATCGAAGAACGCGACGCCCGCGAGCTGACCGAGTACGCGGGAACACCGATCACCCCACCGGAGGCAAGGGCGTTCAACCCGGCGTTCGACGTCACCCCGGCGGCGCTGATCACCGCCGTGGTGACGGAGAACGGCCGCTTCGTCCCTTAGACCTGGTCTCAAAACCCGGCGTGTCGCCAGGTGAACCACGCCCGCCTACGGGGCCCGGCCCGACGGACCGGAGGTCCGTCAGAGAGACTGGGGGCCAGTGCCCGCCCTCTCGACCTGGAGTCTTTGATGCCGCAAGGAACCGTCCGCTGGTTCGACGCCGAACGGGGTTTCGGCTTCCTCGCGCCCGAGGACGGCTCGCCGGACGTGTTCGTGCACGCCTCCGAGATCGTCGGGGACGGCGGCGCGAAACTGCTCCGCGAGGGTCAGGCCGTCGTGTTCGAGGTCGGCGAGAACGACCGCGGGCCCCAGGCACTGCGCGTTCGCGTCACCGCCGATGCGGCCGCCGGCAGCGCCGTGGGCCTGCTCGGCACCATCAACTGGTACGAGCCGGGCAAGGGGTACGGCTTCGCGTCGCCGGACGGCGGCGGCGCCGACATCTTCGTGCACAGCTCCGCCATCGTGACCGGCGGCGTGGTCACCGAGGGGCAGCGGGTGGCCTTCCTGATCGTCGAAGGCGAGCGCGGCCCGCAGGCCGGGCACGTGATCCCGCTGGGAGCAGGGACCGGCTCACCCGCCGCGGCCGGTACCGCGGACGGTGCCGACGGCACGGTGGCCTGGTACGACGAGGACAAGGGCTTCGGCTTCATCAACCCCGACTCCGGCGCCGGGGACGTCTTCGTGCACGCCCGGGCCCTGGCCGAGGGGCTGACGTGGCTCGCGGAGGGCGACCGCGTCGCCTACGAGGTGGCCAGTGGAGACAAGGGCCCGCAGGCCCGCGACGTGCACCTGGTCCGGGGCGCCGAGCCCCAGACGGCGCCGCAGCGGCCGGCGCCTGCCGCGGCCGCAGGACCGGCGGCGCGGGAGGTGCCCGTACGAGGCGGCGAGGGCGTCGTCGCGCGCTACGACGACGACCGCGGCTTCGGCTTCATCACCCCGGACGCAGGCGGCGACGATCTCTTCGCCCACGCGTCCGTGATCATGGGGTCGGAGCCGCTGCGGAAGGGTGACCGGGTCCGGTACGCGGTGCGTCAGAGCGACCGGGGCCCGCAGGCCGACCGCATCGAACGCCTCTGACGAGGCGGCCCCTCGTGGTGACGGGGCCACGATCGACGACCAGGACCGGCAGTGACACCCTCGAGTTTCGAGACCAGGTCTTAAGGCCGCGGCCCGATCTCCCGGCCCCCATCAGTCACGGTGATCGCCATCGCCGGGCACGAGTCCGCCGCGTCCAGGACCGTCTCGTCGCCGTCCACCTCCGAGACCACCGTCTGGGCCACCGCGCCCTCCAACGTGAACACCTCGGGCATCAGCGCCGCGCACATCCCCGAGCCGATGCAGGTGTGTTCGTCGATCTCCACGTGCCAGCTCATGGTCACCTTCCGAGTCACCAGCCGATGGGCATCGACCGCGGTCCGCGGACGAGCATCTGCGTCTTCCACACGATATCGCCGGCCAGGTGCAGCCCCGGCAGCTCGGTGACCAACGCGCGCAGCGCCTCCTGCAGCTCCAGCCGGGCCAGCGGCGCGCCGAGGCAGTGGTGGACGCCGTGGCCGAAGCCGAGGTGGTGGTTTTCCTCGCGGTCGAAGCGCAGCTGGTCCGCGTCGTCGAACTGGAGCCGGTCGCGGTTGGCCGCGCCGACCGCCACCAGCACCGGCTCGCCCGCGCGCACCAGCACCCCGCCGACCTCGACGTCTTCGGTGGCGTACCGGGCGAAGCCGGCTCCCGCGCCCAGGGGCACGAAGCGCAGCAGCTCCTCGACCGCCGCCGGGATCAGGTCCGGGTCGGCGCGCAGCCGCTCCCACTGCCCGGGCCGGTCCAGCAGCGCGTAGACGAAGTTCGGAATCTGGCTCGCCGTGGTCTCGTGTCCGGCCACCAGGATGCCGACGCACAGGTCGACCAGCTCCAGCTCGGTCAGCCGGTCGCGGGTGTCCCGCGCCTCGATCAACGCCGTCATCAGGTCGTCCTGGGGCGCCGCGCGGTGTTCGGCGATCAGCCCGCGCATGTAGTCGCGCAGCTCTTCGCGGTTGCGCTCGAACTCCTCGGGCGTCAGGCCGCTCGTGGACAGCGCCGCGTCGCTCCAGACGCGGAACTTCGGCCGGTCGGCGACCGGGACGCCGAGCAGCTCGCAGATCACCGCCACCGGGATGGGCAACGCGTAGCGGTCGACCAGGTCAGCAGGCGGGCCCGCGGCCTTCATGTCCGCGATCAGCTCGCCGGCCAGCGTGGCGACGCGCGGCCGCAGCAGCTCCACGCGCCGCATCGTGAACGCCTTCGCGACCAGCGTCCGCAGCCGCGTGTGGTCGGGCGGATCCATCTGCAGGATGCCGCCGTCGCGCTGCACGGGCGAGCGGCGCGGCGCGTCCTTCTCCTTCTCCATCGCCCGCGAAAACCGGCGGTCGCCCAGCACCAGCCGGGCGTCGGCGTAGCGGGTGGCCAGCCACGCCGGCGCGCCGTAGGTCATCTTCACCCGGACCATGCCCTCGGCTTCACGAGCGGCCGTGTAGGCCTCGTTGAGGTCGAGGCCCGCCTCTTCGTTGAAGGGGTACGAGAGCGCTTCGGTGTGGGTGACAGTCATGCGGGAACCCCCGGAATCGACGTCGTAAATCAGTTCGCTTACCAACGCTAACCGTGATCGACGCTCACGTCGAGGAGCAGATCACTCACCCAGAGTCACCACAGTAACGGAAAGTTTCCGTCCGGATGTCACGGTCGGCCATTGCCGGGTCACGAGAACCTAGGTTACGGTGACCTAGGTGTGGATCGAAATCCTCCTGCTGTCGAGGCTGGCCCGCGAGCCGCTGCACGGCTATGAGCTGCGCAAAGCCGTCGAGGCGTCGACCGGCCGCACTCTGTCGAACAACTCGCTGTACCCGACGCTGCGGCGCTTCGTCGACGCGGGCGCGGTGAGCCGCAGCGCGGAGGAGCAGGAGGCCAAACCGCCGCGGCACGTCTACACGATCACCGACGTCGGCCGCGAGCTGCTGCACGACATGCTCGCGGACTTCCCGGCCGACCTGGCGCTCAACGACACGGAGTTCCTCTCCCGCGTGGGGAACTTCGGCTGGCTGCGCGAAGACGAACGGGCGCGGGTGCTCGACGTCCGCGAGCGCGCGCTCACCGCCGAGCGCGACCGGCTGACCCGGCTCGCCGCCGAGCAGGCCGACCCGTGGAGCCGCGCGGTGCTGCGGCAGGTCTGCCGGACCTTCGACACCGAACACCGCTGGCTGTCCGACCTGAAGACCCACGGCCCCGAACCGAGGAGCGACGCATGACCACCACCGAAGAGGCGCCCCGCCTCCCCTTCAGCCGCGCCAACGCGCTCGAGATCGCCTCGGACTACGAAGTGCTGCGGCAGCGGTCGCCGATCAGCCGCGTGCTCACCCCGGCGGGCGACCCCGCGTGGCTGGTGACGTCGTACGAAGAGGCGAAGGAAGTCTTCCGCGACAAGCGCTTCGGCCGCTCGCACCCCGCGCCCGAGCAGGCGTCGCGGATCTCCGGCGCCGCGATCCAGGACGGCCCGAGCGGCGACTTCGAGACCGAAGAAGCCGAACACAAGCGGATGCGCCGGATGCTCGCTCCCGCGTTCTCCGCGCCCCGCATGCGCGCGCTCGGCGACCGGATCGCGGAGCTGACCGACCGCTGCCTCGACGACCTGCAGGCCGCGCACGACGCCAACCCCGGCGAGCCGGTCGACCTGACCGACTTCCTCGCGTTCCCCTTGCCGGTGCTGGTGATCTGCGAACTGCTCGGCGTCCCCTATGCCGACCGTGAGCACTTCCGCGCCCTGTCCGAGCGGATCGCGATGATGGACGGCGGCGCCGACGCGCAGGCGGCGATGACGGAGTTCAAGGCGTACATGACGAAGCTGGCCGACGCCAAGCGCGCGGACCCGCAGCCCGACGTCATCTCCGACATGGTCGCGGTCCAGGCCGACGACCCGACCTTCACCGACGACGACCTCGCGCGGATGGGCGCCGGCCTGCTGTTCGCCGGCCACGAGACGACGTCCACCCGGATCGCGATGGGCACGCTGTTCCTGCTCGCCGACACCAGCCGCCGCGACCGCTTCGAGGCCGACCCCGACGGCCAGGTGCAGCAGACGGTCGAGGAGATCCTGCGGCTGACGGCCACCAGCGGCACCGGCCTGCTGCGGTACGCGCACGAGGACGTCGAGATCGCGGGCGTCCGGATCGCCCGTGGTGACGCGGTGCTCGTCTCCAGCGACGCGGCCAACCGCGACGCGTCGGTGTTCGCCGACCCCGACGAGTTCGACCCCACTCGCGCCCCGAACGTCCACCTGGCCTTCGGCACCGGCGCGCACGTCTGCATCGGCGCCAACCTGGCCCGCACCGAGCTGCGCACGGTGTTCCCGAAGCTCTTCCGCCGCTTCCCCGGCCTGCGGCTGGCGGTGGACGTCAACGACATCCCGGTGCGGGTCAACCGCGTCGCGGGCGGGGTCGACGCGGTTCCGGTGATCTGGTGATGAAGGTCGACGTCGACACCACGAGCTGCGTCGCGTCCGGGCAGTGCGTCCTGCTCGCCCCGGAGACGTTCGACCAGAACGAGGAGGACGGCACGGTCGTCCTCCTCGCGGCCGAGCCGGCCGAGGCGGAGCAGGACGCGGTCCGCCAGGCGGAGCTCACTTGCCCGGCGGCCGCGATCCGCGTTTCCGGTTAGGGCAGCGCACGCCTCAGGAGTTCGGCCAGGTGCACCGCTTCCCGGCCGGACTCCTGGGCGATCTGCGTCCGGCAGCTGAACCCGTCGGACACCACCACGGTTTCCGGGGCCGCCGCGCGGATCGCCGGCAGCATCCGGTCCTCCGCCACCGCCTTCGACACCTCGTAGTGGCCACGCTCGAAGCCGAAGTTCCCGGCCAGTCCGCAACATCCCGAGTCGAGGGTCGTGTTGCGGACCCCCGCCGCGGCCAGGGCCGACTCGTCGGCGCCGAAGCCCAGGACGGCGTGCTGGTGGCAGTGGACCTGCGTGATCGTGTCGACGTCGAGGGCCGCGAACGGGATCGGCGCCCGCTCGAGCAGCTCCGCGAACGTGAACGTCCGGGAGGCCAGCAGCTCCGCCCGCGCGTCACCCGGCAGCAGCGCGGGCAGGTCGCCGCGGAACAACGCCGTGCAGCTCGGTTCCAGGCCCGCCACTTCGCACCCGTCGTCGAGGTAAGGCGCGAGCACGTCCAGGGTCCGCGTGAGCACCCGGCGCGCGACCCCGAGCTGGCCCGTCGACACCCACGTCAGTCCACAACAGACTCCCCGGTCCGGCAGCACGACGTCGTAGCCCGCCGCGGTCAGGACCTCGTGAGCCGCCTCCAGCACCGAGGGGGTCAGGTAGTTGTTGAACGAGTCCGGCCACAACACCACCCGACGCTCCCCCGACGCCCGGCGCCGCAGATCCGCCCGTGACGACGTGAACGGCGAAGGAGCGAACGACGGCAGCGCGCGTTCCGGCGCGATCCCGCCGAGCCGTTTCACCAGGCCCGCCAGCTTCGACCGCCCCACGGCGTTGGCCAGCCGCGGCGCCCGGGCGCTGAGCCGCAACCACAGCGGCAGCCAGCCCATCGAGTAGTGCGACGCCGGGCGCAGCCGCCGCCGGTAGTGCTGGTGCAGGAACTCCGCCTTGTACGTCGCCATGTCGACGTCGACCGGGCAGTCGGACAGGCATCCCTTGCAGGACAGGCACAAGTCCAGGGCTTCGTGCACTTCGGACGATCGCCAGCCGTCGGTGACCACTTCGCCGTTGATCATCTCGGCGAGCAGGTGCGCCCGCCCGCGCGTCGAATGCTTTTCCTCACGAGTGGCCCGGTAGCTCGGGCACATCACCCCGCCGCCGCTGGTGTTGCGGCACTTCCCCACGCCGACGCAACGCCGCATCGCCTGTCCGAAACTGCCCCGGTCCTCGGGGTAACCGAGGAAAACACTGTCCTCAAAGGACGCTGACGTGGTCCGTACCCGCAGATCGGCGTCGACCGGCCGCGGCGCGACCAGGATGCCCGGGTTCATCCGCCCGGCCGGGTCGAAGATCGCCTTGAACCGGGCGAAGAGGTCCATCATCTCCGGGCTGTACATCCGGGACAGCAGCTCGGAGCGCGCCTGGCCGTCGCCGTGCTCACCGGACAGCGAACCGCCGTGCGCCGCGACGAGGTCCGCGGCCTCCTCCAGGAACCGCCGGAAGTCCGCGACGCCGGAGGCCGACAGCAGGTCGAAGTCGAGCCGCAGGTGCAGGCAGCCCTCGCCGTAGTGGCCGTAGACGACACTGCGGCGCCCGTGCGCCCGCATCAGCTCCTTGAACTCGCGCAGGTACGCGCCGAGCCGCTCGGGCGGGACGGCCGCGTCCTCCCAGCCCGGCCAGGCCTCCGAACCGTCCACGAGCCGGGTCGCCAGCCCGGCTCCCTCCTCGCGGATGCGCCACAGCCCGCGTTGCGCGGCCGGGTCGTCGACGATCGTGAACCCGGTCAGCTCCAGCGACGCCGCCAGCGCGCGGGCCCGCGAAGCCGGGTCGTCGCCGGCCAGCTCGACGAACAGCCAGGCCCCGCCCGGCGGCAGGTCACCCGCGCGGCCGGGCAGCATCGCGACGAGCTCGGCGTCGACCCCTTCGACGGTCAGCGGTGACCACGGCAGGATCCGCGGCACGGCGTCGGCCGCGGCGATGTCGGACGGGAACCCCAGCACCGCCAGCACGCGGCGAGCGGGCAGCTCGGCCAGCTCGACCGTCGCTTCGAGGATCGTGACGCAGGTGCCTTCGGACCCGACGAGCGCCTTCGCGACGTCAAACCCGTTCTCCGGCAACAGGTGTTCCAGGCCGTAGCCGGACACCCGGCGCGGCCACGTCGAGAGTTCCTTGCGCAGCAACGCCAAGTTGTCGCGCACGAGCGCGCGCAGCTCGTCGAAGATCCGGCCCTCGGTGGGCTCGTCGCGGCCGACCCGCAGCCGCGTGCCGTCGTAGAGCAGCACGTCCAGCGACCGGACGACGTCGACCGTGCGGCCCCACGCGACCGAGTGCGAGCCGCACGCGTTGTTGCCGATCATGCCGCCGAGCGTGCAACGGCTGTGCGTCGACGGGTCCGGGCCGAACCGCAGCCCGTGCGGCGCCGCGAGCGCCTGCAGGTCGTCGAGCACCGTGCCGGGCAGCACCCGCGCGAGCCGGGTTTCCGGGTCCAGCGAGAGCACTCCGCCGACGTGGCGCGAGGTGTCGATGACCAGGCCCGGCCCGCACGCGTTCCCGGCCACGCTCGTGCCGCCGCCGCGGGCGATCACCGGCAGGTCCCGGGCGCGCGCCTCGGCGACCGCGGCGACCACGTCGTCGACGGACTCCGGCAGCACCACGCCGCGGGGCACGTGGCGGTAGTTGGACGCGTCGGTCGTGTACAGGGCGAGCGTGGCGGCGTCGGTGAGGATCTCCACACCCCCATTCAAGTCGATCGGTGCGACGATCCGCTGTGTGACGATCGACCTGCACACCCACAGCACCGCGTCGGACGGCACGACGCCGCCCGCCGACCTGCCGCGCTTGGCCGCCGAGGCCGGGTTGAGCGTGTTCGCGCTCACCGACCACGACACCGTCGCGGGGCTGGCCGAGGCGGCAAAAAGCGCGGCCGACGTCGAGATCGTCCCCGGTGTCGAGATCTCGTGCCGGCTCGACGACGCCGAGGTGCACCTGCTCGGCCTCTTCGTCGACCCCGGGCACGAGCCCCTGGCAGCCGAGCTGGAGCTGATCCGCACCGACCGCGCCCGCCGCGCGGTGCGGATGGTCGAACGCTGCCGCGAGCTGGGCGCGCCGATCACGCTGGCGCAGGTCGAGACGATCGCCGCGGGCGCGCCGCTCGGACGTCCGCACATCGCGGCGGCGCTGGCCGCGGCGGGCATCCCCGACGCGTTCACCCCGGAGTGGATCGCCGACGGCGGCCGGGCCGACGTGCCCAAGCACGTGCTGGCCACGGCGGACGCGATCGGGCTGGTCCGCGCGGCCGGGGGTGTGGCGGTGCTGGCCCACCCGCGCTCGGCGAAGCGTCGCGCGTCGGTCTCGGACGCCCAGCTGGCCACGCTCGCTTCGGCCGGGCTGGCGGGGATCGAGGTGGACCACCCCGAGCAGCCGCCGGAAGTCCGCGAACGCCTGCTGGACGTCGCCGCCGAGCTGGGGCTGCTCGGGACGGGGTCCAGTGACTTCCACGGTGACCGCAAGCCGGTGCGCCTCGGCGAGCACACGACGTCCCCGGAGGTCCTGGCCGCGCTGCGGGAAGCCGCCGTCGGCTGAGCCCGAGGGCGGCGTCCGGTACGTCAAGCCGTTGTCCGAGGCTCCGGAGTACGTGGCGCCGCTCCAGAAGTGAGCCGCCGCTCGGCCAGCACGGCCGCCTCCCGCAGCGGGGTGGTCGTGCCGGCCTTCGCGGCTCGCAGGAGATCCGTGACGGTCTTCTCGATCGTCTCGACGCGGCCGAGAGCGGCCTCGTGGTCCAGGCCCTCCGCTTCGCGCGAGAGCGTGTATAGGATCCCGCCGGCGCTCGCGACGTAGTCCGGGACCCACAGGACACCGCGGGCGGCCAGGTCGTCCGCGACGGCGTCGGCAGTGAGCTGGTTGTTGGCCGGGCCGACCACCAGCGGGGTGTCGAGCCGGGCCACGCTCTCGGGGCTCAGGACCCCGCCGACGGCGGCCGGGACCACGACGTCGGCCGTCAGGGTGAGCGCTTTCTCCGGCTCGGCCCAGGTCAGGCCGTGTTCCTCGGCTTCCGCGCGCTTCGCCGGGTCGATGTCCGAGACGACGACTTCGGCGCCCGCGTCGTGCAGGCTCGCCGCCAGGTGGGCCCCGACCGAGCCGTAGCCGCTCACGACCACCCGCCGGCCGGCCAGGTCCGGGGAGCCGAACACGGCGGTCGCGGCGGCACGCAGGGCGGCGAGCACCCCGACGGCGGTAGGGCCGCTGGAGGAGCCGGTGCCGCCCGCGGACTCGGGGGTGCAGAACGCGTACGGCGAGACCTCGCGCAGGACGAGCATGTCCGCCGGGCCGGTGCCGACGTCCGGGCCGGCCAGGTAGCGGCCGCCGAACTCGGCGACGAGGTCCGCGTGGTCCAGCAGGACGTCCCGCCGGTCCGCCGGCGAGAGCACGCGCCCCGGCTCCGGCGCGATGACGCTCTTGGCGCCCCCGAAGGCGAGTCCCGCGACGGCGCACTTCGCCGTCATGGCGGCCGACAGGCGGAGGACGTCGTCGACCGCCTGGTTGGTCGTCGCGTAGGGCTTGAAGCGGCAGCCGCCGACGGCCGGGCCGAGGGCGCTCGAGTGGATCGCGACCATCGTGGTGACGCCGGAACGACGGCCACGCCGGGCGACAAGCTGTTCATGTGCGGTCATACCGACCGAAGCTAGAGTGATGAACGGCGTTGTCGACTTGTCGCCGAACTAAATTCGGCGCCGAACCGGAGGTCCCCGTGCTGGACGAACTTGATTCGGCGATCGTGCGCCACCTGCAGGAGGACGCCCGCCAGACCAACCGGGACATCGCCCGGAAGGTCGGCATCGCGCCGTCGACCTGCCTGGAGCGGATCCGGCTGCTGCGGGAACGCGGCGTCATCCGCGGTTACCACGCCGACATCGACCTGGCGAGCCTCGACCGCGGCGTCCGGGCGCTCGTCACGGCGCAGGTGCGGCCGTTGAGCCGGGCGGTGATCGACTCCTTCCAGCGGTCGATCGCCGAACTGCCGGAAGTACTCTCCGTATACGTGACCGCGGGCAGTGACGATTTCCTGATCGAAGTGACCACGCGCGACATCGACGGCCTGCACGCATTCCTCACCGACCGGCTCGCGTTGCGCCGGGAGATCGTCGGCTTCCGCACGTCGATCGTTTTCCGCCACGTGCGCAAGACCACGCTTGAGCCCCTGCGCTAGGGGTATCCGGGAATCACCCGGAAAAACCCGACACGCACCCCTACGCGCACCCCTGAAATACCCGGGTTCGCACGCTGAGAGGGGGAAAATGTCGGTGTCCGGAGGTCTAATGAGCGGGACGGGAAGGAGGCGCCGCCATGATCACCGAACTGAACCATCGTGAGCGGGCCACATTGAGAGCCGTGGCCGGGGGCCACGCCGAGATCAGCTGCAGCTGCGAGCCCGACCTCTTCATCGACGGCCTGAGCTGCTGCGACCAGTCCACCGCGCACCGGCTCGCGCGGCTCGGCCTGATCGCGCCGGCCCGCGACGGCAAGCGCGGCCAGCTCGTGCCCGCGCTGCTCACCGAAGCCGGGTCGCAGGCACTGGGCGAGGACTACGCGCTCGCCGCGTAATCGTGTTGCCACACACTGGGGTCACTGTCAGCATCACCCGATGCAGGTATTCCTCGAAACCGAGCGGCTGATCTTCCGCCGGTTCACCGAGAACGACGTCGACGCGCTCTTCGAGCTTTACGACGACCCGGCCGTGATGAAGTACCTCAATGGGGGCCGGCCCGCGGACCGCGCCGAGATCGCCACGCTGGATCTCCCCGCGTTCCTCGGTTACTACGAGCGTTTCCCCGGTTACGGCTTCTGGGCCGTGGTCGAGAAGAGCACCGGCGATTTCCTGGGATGGTTCCATTTCCGGCCGCGGCCCGGCGACCCGGTCGACGAGCCCGAGCTGGGGTACCGGCTGCACCGGAAGGCCTGGGGCAAGGGCTACGGCACCGAAGGGTCCGCGGCGCTGCTCACGAAGGGCTTCACCGAGCTGGGGGTCAAGCGCGTCACGGCGTTCACCATGACGGTGAACCGGCGCTCGTGGCGCGTGATGGAGAAACTGGGGATGCGGTTCGTCCGCACGTACTTCGAGGAGTTCCCGGAGCACGAGCGCGCGCCGGGCAGCGAGCACGGCGAGGTCGAGTACGCCATCACCCGCGACGAATGGCTGGCCCGGTCGTGGGGGGGGGGGGGGGGGGGGGGGGAGAGGGGGGGGAGGGGGGGGGGGGGGGGGGGGGGGGGGGGGGGGGGGGGGGGTTTTTTCCTCTCCTTTTTTTTTCCCGGGCGGGGGGAG
>NZ_JBVJNO010000002.1:324599-679521 GCF_055583645.1 Amycolatopsis sp. NPDC104587 | reverse complement strand
AAGCGGCACCTGCGCGGGGAACAAAGAACGACGGGTTCCACACCCCCCCCACCCACAAGGCGCCATTCGCGGGTGCGGGGGGGCCACTCCCTCCCCCCCCCCCCCCCCCCCCCCACGACGGGTTGGTCAGCGGTAGACCTCGAACTCGTAGATCCGGGCCGCGCCGTTGCCGTCGTTGGCCGGGGTGGTCAGGTTCAGCTTCACGTACCGGGCCGACCGGGTCGTGATCGGGTGGTACGTGCGGCTGGCCCGGGAACCGCTCACGGAAGCGACCGTCGTCCAGTTCGAGCCGTCGGTCGACGTCTGAATCGTGAAGGCGCCGGTGTTCCAGCCCGTGGTCTCACCGCCGAGTCCGGCGTGCTTGACCACGAACGACGACACGTTCTGCGCCGACCCGAGGTCGACCTGCAGGAACTTCGTAACGGCGGTGCTGCAGAACTTGCTGTTGTTCGCCAGGCTGCCGTCCACGGCGTTGGCCGCGCCCTCGGACGACGCGCACGCCGCCGAGCCGGTGGCCGCCTTGCCCTGCGCCAGGTTCGTGCCGAGCTCCGGCGCGGCGGGCGGCGGGGTGAACCCGTCGTTGTACGACGGCGGGACGTCCGCCACGTTCGTGCCCCACGCGCTCGGCGACGAGCCCATCGTGTAGTTCAGCGTCGCCGCGCCCGCGATGTCGCCGTAGCGGATCCACGACTTGGTCGTCGCGGTCCCGTTGACGCTGAGGCTCTGCACGTACTGCGAACCCTGCCCCGCGCCGGTGCCGGTGATCTGGATCGTGCCGCTCGGGCGGATGATCGAGACCGACGAGAACAGCGGGCCGTGCAGCGCCAGGACGTCCGCGCCCGGCGTCGCCGGGTACATGCCCAGCGCGGCGAAGACGTACCACGCCGACGTCGCGCCGAGGTCGTCGTTGCCGGGCAGGCCGCCCGCGCCGGTGGTGAACGACTCGTTCATCACGCGCCGCACCGCGGAGCTGGTGCCCTGCGGGTAGGCGGCGTAGTTGTACGCCCACGGCACGCCGTGCTCGGGCTCGTTGCCGATGTAGAAGTACGGCTGCGTGAGGCCGCCGTTGAGCTGGGTGAAGTGGTGGTCGAGCCGCTGGACGGCGGTCTTGCGCCCGCCCATCAGGTTGATCAGGCCCTGGTAGTTGTAGGGCACCATCCACGTGTACTGCGACGGGTTGCCCTCGGTGTACCCGCTGTTGCTCGACGGCACGACCGGCCAGGCCCACGTGCCGGTGCTGCCGCGCGGCTGGATGTACCCGGAGTCGGTGCCGAACACGTTCTGCCACCACTGGGCACGCTGCATGTAGGTGTTGTACTTCGCCGTGTCACCAACCGACTTCGCGAACTGTGCCACCGCGAAGTCCGACGCCGAGTACTCGAGCGAGTCCGACGGGTCTTCGGTGATGTAGTGCCGGCTGGTGTACCCGGACTGGCGCCCGCGGATCGCCTGGCCCTGCGCGGTGCCGCCGTTGGAGCTCTTGTCCATCAAGGTGAGCGCGGCCGCGGTGTCGAAGCCGCGGACACCGAAGGCGTACATGCTGCCGACGACGATCGGGCCGGGGTCGCCGGTCATCACGAAGTGCTCGTTGTTGTTGTGCGACCACTTGGGCAGCAACCCGCCCTGCTGGCCGTCCAGCACCATCGACTTGGCGATGTCGCCGGCTTCGCTGGGCGCGACGAGCCCGATCAGCGCCGCCCACGAGCGGTAGATGTCCCAGCCGGAGTAGTTCTGGTAGACCGTGTGCGACGCGGTGTGGATCGCCTGGTCGAACCCGCGGTACTGGCCGTTCGTGTCGCTGGCGATGTTCGGGTTCTGGAAGACGTGGTAGAGCGCCGTGTAGAACTTCTGGAGGTCCGAAGCCGTCCCGCTGCCCACCTGGACGCGGTTGAGGATGGTGTTCCAGCTCGTGTCGGCCGCGGCGCGCGTCCCGGCGAAGTCGAAACCGGGTTGCTCGGCGGCGAGGTTCGCCTGCGCGTTGGCCAGGCTGACGAACGAGATGCCGATCTTCGCCTGCACCGTGGTGTTGCTCGAAGTGTCGAAGGTGACGTAGCCGCCGGCGTTCGTCCCGTTGGTGCTCGCGGACCCCGCGTTGACCGTGCCGCCGAGCCAGGTGCCGAACCCGCTGGGCGCGCGGTCGAACTGGATGACGTAGAAGATCTGGTAGGTCTTCGACGAACCGCAGAAGCCGCCGCCGGTCGCCGAACCGGTGAGCTGGCTGCCGCTGATGCTGACGGATCCGCTGCGGTTGCCGGTCGCGCTGCGGCCGGGGTTGACGAGCAGCCGCGCGGACGTCGTGTTCGGGTAGGTCAGCTTCATCGACCCGGACCGCTTCGTGGCGGACAGTTCGACGGTGGTGTTGTAGTTGTCGAGCTTGTTCTTGTAGTAACCGGGCGCGGCCGACTCGTTGGCCTTCGTGTAGCGCCCGGCGTACCCGGTCCAGCCGGTGCCCGGCGACGTCCCGATCGCGCCGGTGATCGGCAGCAGGCCGAGGTCTTCGTTGTTGGGGCAGCCCGCGCCGTTGAAGTGGGTGAGGCTGAACTCTTCGATGCTGGTGTCGCTGTAGCGGTACCCGGACGGCGACCCGGTCGGGGTGTCCGGGCTGAACTGCACCATGCCGAACGGCACGGCGGCGCCCGGGTAGGTGCTGCCGCCGGCGCCGCCGGGCACCGGGTTCGGCGAGTTGCTGTTGTCCGTGCCGATGAAGGGATTCACGTACTGCGTGAGGGCGAGCGTCGCCGCGCCGGCGGGGGTGGCGGGCAGCGCGGCGAGCCCCGCCCCGACGAGAACCGCGGCGAGCAGCACCGCGCGTCTCTTCAGCCTGGACATGGAACCTTCCTCCCTGTCGCACGCTTCTTCCGCCGCGCGACAACGTTGTCGGACGAGTGACAACGTTGTCAGCACGCACAGTGCGCCGACAACGTCGTGGCGATCGAGGTGGTACCGGAACTCGGTGGCACGACATGGTGCCACGGCGGAGGCCGGTCGCGATAGCACCAAAAGTCCGTTGTGCGCCAAGCGATCCCCGACCGGACCACACCACCCCCGTGGACCACCCACCCCACCCCGCAACTCACGTGACCCCAGCCGGATCTCGCGTGATCCACACCGGATCTCGCGTGATTGGAAGCGGAACTCGCGAGTTACGGCTCCAATCACGCGAGTTCCGGCCCCAGTCACGCGAGATCCGGCCCCGGTCACGCGGGTCACGGCCCGGATCACGGGACCTGGACCCGGGTTGGCCAACCCGGGACATCGTGTCGTCCCTCCAGGAACAGGAGTCGACACGGGTCAGTGGCGGGAGGCCAGCCAGGTTTCGCCGAGTTCCGTTGTGGTGGCTTCGCCGTTGGTCAGGTCCGCGAGCCAGCTCTTGAAAGCCGGGGCCTCGCCCGGCGCCAGGCCGATCTCGAAGCGGGCCAGCTCGTCGAAGCGCGTCCCGTGCACGAGGTACGGCGACGCGCGCAGGTCGTTCTCCAGCCGGCCCGCGCGGTCGTAGCTCACCGCCACTTCCACCAGACTGAGACGCCTGTGTTCTAGTACACCAACCACTTCCAGTGCGTCCGAAACGGACTGCCCGTACGCGCGGATGAGCCCGCCCGCGCCCAGCAGCACTCCCCCGAAGTACCGCGACACGACCGCGACCGTGTCCGTCAGGCCACGGCGGTGGAGGACTTCCAGCATCGGGACGCCCGCCGTGCCGGCCGGCTCACCGTCGTCACTGGACCGCCGGGTTCGCCCGTCCGGGCCGAGCACGAACGCGTGACAGTGGTGCCGCGCCCCCGGTTCCGCCCGCCGGCGGGCCGCGATGAACTCGCGCGCGGCCGCTTCGGACGTCGCCGGGGCGAGCGCGCAGAGGAACCGGGAGCGCTTGATCTCGACCTCGTGGACCCCGGATCGAGCCACGGAGAGATAACGATCAGTCATCGGACGAGTCCGCCATGCATCCAGCTTCTCACCCCTTGCGGACCTCACGACACGTGCCCCAGACCACTTCGGACGGACGTTTTCGCAGGTCAGAACCATAAACGGTCGGCACGTGGGAGGGCCAGCCCGGCATATGGGACTACCCTGGGAGCCGTCAACGCAAGCGTGGCATTTCCCACCCGGGGCCAACGACGTATGTCGATAACAGCGAATTCACACTATCGTCATAAGACCCGGCGAACCCGGGAGTAACACCGCGCGCTGCGGCTGACCCCCACCACAGTGGTCCGCCTGTGCGCGCTCGCAGGACCGACATGTTCGGCTGCCCAGCGTTGTGCGGCCTCCCAGATGACTCGCGTCCGGGCTCGCCGCCCGGCTGATACCACGCGGCATCGTGCACAAAACCAACGCGAACACAGCAACTGTTCTCGACTGACCATCGCGGTACCGGACCACTTCGTTAACCGGTTCAGCTCGAACCACCTGATGGAGTGAGTACCGGTCGCGCCAACGCCTTGGGAGGCGGCCAGCCGTGACCCACCGTGCCAGTTCCCTGCCCCCGTCCGGGGAGCAGCTCAGCAACGCCGAGGCCCAGGGCCTTTACCGCAGCGAATACGAACACGACGCCTGCGGGGTCGCCTTCGTCGCCGATCTGACCGGCCGACGAGACCACGCGATCGTCGCGAAAGCCCTGGTCGCGTTGCGCAACCTGGAACATCGCGGGGCGCGGGGCGCCGAACCGGACACCGGCGACGGCGCCGGGCTGCTGATCCAGGTCCCCGACGAGTTCTACCGCGAGGTCGTGGACTTCGAGCTGCCCGAGCCGGGCACCTACGCCGTCGGCACGGCTTTCCTGCCGCAGGACGAAAAGCGCCGCGGCCGGGCGATGACGACCATCGAGCGCATCGCCGCCGAAGAGGACATGCGGGTGCTCGGCTGGCGCGAGCTGCCGGTGCACACCGAGCACTGCGGGCCGACCGCGGCCGAGACCATGCCGCACTTCACGCAGCTGTTCCTCGCCGCACGCCGCCCGAAGCCGGAGCATTCGGACCCGCTGCACATCGAGCGCAGCGCGTTCTGCGTCCGCAAGCGCGCGGAGCACGAGCTCGTCGACGACGACGTGTACTTCCCGTCGCTGTCCTCGCGCACGATCGTCTACAAGGGAATGCTCACCGAGCCCCAGGTCGAGCGGTTCTTCGCCGACCTGACCGACGAGCGCGTCACCAGCGCCATCGGCCTGGTGCACTCCCGCTTCTCCACCAACACCTTCCCGTCGTGGCCGCTGGCGCACCCGTACCGGTACGTCGCGCACAACGGCGAGATCAACACCCTGCGCGGCAACCGCAACTGGATGGACGCCCGCGAGGCGTTGCTCGAGACCGACCTGGTCCCGGGTGACCTCAAGCGGATCTACCCGGTGATCACGCGCGGCGCCAGCGACTCGGCGTCCTTCGACGAGGTCCTGGAGCTGCTCCACCTCGGCGGCCGCCCGCTGCCCCACGCCGTCCTGATGATGATCCCGGAGGCCTGGGAGAACCACCAGGAGATGGACCCGGCGCGACGCGCGTTCTACGAGTTCCACTCGACGCTGATGGAGCCGTGGGACGGCCCGGCGCTCGTCGCGTTCACCGACGGCAGCCAGATCGGCGCGGTGCTCGACCGCAACGGCCTGCGCCCCGGCCGCTACTGGGTGACCGACGACGGGCTCGTCGTGCTGGCCTCCGAGGTCGGCGTGCTCGACATCGACCCGGCGACGATCGTCCGCAAGGGACGTCTCGAGCCCGGCCGGATGTTCCTCGTGGACACCATCGAGGGCCGGATCGTCGAGGACGAGGAGATCAAGACCGAGCTGGCCACCGAGCACCCGTACGACGAGTGGGTCGAGGCCGGCCTGGTGCACCTGGAGGACCTGCCGGAGCGTGACCGCGAGGTGCCGCTGCACGCCGCGCTCGTGCGCCGCCAGCAGGCGTTCGGCTACACCGAGGAAGAGCTCGAAGCCATCCTCGAGCCGATGGCCCGCACCGGCGCGGAGCCGATCGGCTCGATGGGCAACGACTCGCCGCTCGCGACGCTCTCGAGCCGCCCGCGGCTGCTCTTCGACTACTTCATCCAGCTGTTCGCGCAGGTCACGAACCCGCCGCTGGACGCGATCCGCGAGGAGCTCGTCACCGCGCTCGGCACGCAGATCGGCGCCGAGCCGAACCTGCTCGTCGGCAACGCGGCGTCCTGCCGCCGGATCACCCTGCCGTTCCCGGTGCTCGACAACGACCAGCTCGCCAAGCTGGTGCACGTCAACGACGACGGCGACCTGCCGGAGTTCCAGGCCGTCACCGTGCTCGGCCGCTACAACGTCCACGGCGGCGGTGAGGCACTGATCCAGCGCCTCGACGAGATCCGCGCCGAGGTGTCGGAGGCGATCGAGGACGGCGCGCGGCTGATCGTGCTGTCCGACCGCGGGGTCGACGAGGACCACGCGCCGATCCCCTCGTTGCTGCTGACCGGCGCGGTGCACCACCACCTCGTCCGCGAGAAGACGCGCACGCAGGTCGGCCTCATCGTCGAGGCCGGCGACGCGCGCGAGGTGCACCACATCGCGCTGCTCATCGGTTACGGCGTCGCCGCGGTGAACCCGTACCTGGCGATGGCGACTGTCGAGGAGATGGCCCACCAGGGCCTGATCCCGGGTGTCACGCCGAAGGAAGCGACGCACAACCTGATCAAGGCGCTCGGCAAGGGTGTCCGGAAGACGATGTCCAAGATGGGCGTCTCGACCGTCGCGTCCTACACCGGCGCGCAGATCTTCGAGGCCGTCGGGCTCGGGGAAGACGTCGTCGAGAACTGCTTCACCGGCACGACGTCCCGCCTCGGCGGAGTCGGCTTCGAGACCCTGGCCGACGAAGTCGCGAAGCGGCACAAGTACGCGTTCCCGGCCGACGGCGTCCGCGCCACGCACCGCGAGCTCGAGACCGGCGCGGACTACCAGTGGCGCCGCGAAGGCGAGCCGCACCTGTTCAACCCGCAGACGGTGTTCAAGCTCCAGCACTCCACGCGCTCCGGGAAGTACGAGGTCTTCAAGGAGTACACGAAGGCCGTCGACGACCAGGCCGAGAAGCTGCTGACGCTGCGCGGGCTGTTCGACTTCAAGTACGGCAAGCGCGCGCCGGTGCCGATCGACGAGGTCGAACCGGTCTCCGAGATCGTCAAGCGGTTCGCCACCGGCGCGATCTCCTACGGCTCGATCTCGATGGAGATGCACCAGACCCTCGCCATCGCGATGAACCGCCTCGGCGGGAAGTCCAACACCGGTGAGGGCGGCGAAGACGCGGAGCGCCTGTACGACCCGGAGCGGCGCAGTGCCGTGAAACAGGTCGCGTCGGGCCGCTTCGGCGTCACGAGCGAGTACCTCGTCAACGCCGACGACATCCAGATCAAGATGGCGCAGGGCGCGAAGCCCGGCGAGGGTGGGCAGCTGCCCGGCGCGAAGGTCTACCCGTGGATCGCGAAGACGCGGTTCTCGACGCCGGGCGTCGGCCTCATCTCGCCGCCGCCGCACCACGACATCTACTCGATCGAGGACCTCGCCCAGCTGATCCACGACCTGAAGAACGCCAACCCCCGCGCGCGCATCCACGTGAAGCTCGTGTCCGAGGTCGGCGTCGGCACGGTCGCCGCGGGCGTGTCCAAGGCGCACGCGGACGTCGTGCTCATCTCGGGTCACGACGGCGGAACGGGCGCTTCGCCGCTGTCGTCCATCAAGCACGCCGGTGGGCCGTGGGAGCTGGGCCTGGCCGAGACGCAGCAGACGCTGCTGGCCAACCGGCTGCGCGACCGGATCGTGGTGCAGACCGACGGCCAGCTCAAGACCGGCCGCGACGTCATCGTCGCCGCCCTGCTCGGCGCCGAGGAGTTCGGCTTCGCGACCGCGCCGCTGGTGGTGTCCGGCTGCATCATGATGCGCGTCTGCCACCTCGACACGTGCCCGGTCGGCGTCGCGACGCAGAACCCGAAGCTGCGCGAGAAGTTCAGCGGCAAGGCCGAGTACGTCGTCAACTTCTTCGAGTTCATCGCCCAGGAAGTGCGCGAGTACCTGGCGGAGCTGGGTTTCCGGTCGATCGCCGAGGCCGTGGGCCACGCCGAGTTCCTCGACAAGCGCAAGGCCGTCGACCACTGGAAGGCGGCCGGGCTCGACCTGTCGCCGATCTTCCACGTGCCCGAGATGGCCCCGGCGGGCCTGCGGTTGCAGCAGACGCAGCAGGACCACGGGCTCGAGAAGGCGCTCGACAACACCTTGATCCAGCTGGCCGAGGGCGCGTTGAACTCCGGTGACAAGGTGCGGCTGGAACTGCCGGTGCGCAACGTGAACCGGACCGTCGGCACGATGCTCGGGTCCGAGCTGACGAAGAAGTGGGGCGGCGAAGGCCTGCCCGACGACACCATCGACGTCACCTTCACCGGGACCGCGGGCCAGTCGTTCGGCGCGTTCGTGCCGAAGGGCATCACGCTGCGGCTCTACGGCGACGGCAACGACTACGTCGGCAAGGGCCTCTCCGGTGGCCGGCTGATCGTGCGCCCGTCGAAGGACGCGCGGATCGCCGCCGAGGACCACATCATCGCCGGCAACGTGATCGCCTACGGCGCGACGAGCGGCGAGATCTTCATCCG
The DNA here is from genome assembly GCF_055583645.1 of Amycolatopsis sp. NPDC104587. Classification (NCBI taxonomy): domain Bacteria; kingdom Bacillati; phylum Actinomycetota; class Actinomycetes; order Pseudonocardiales; family Pseudonocardiaceae; genus Amycolatopsis; species Amycolatopsis sp. NPDC104587. Next base: position 670,935 of record NZ_JBVJNO010000002.1, on the reverse strand, counting down.
CGGCAAGGTCGGCGAGCGGTTCTGCGTGCGCAACTCGGGCGCGCTGGCCGTCGTCGAAGGCGTCGGCGACCACGGCGGCGAGTACATGACCGGCGGCCGGATGGTCGTGCTCGGGCCGGTCGGGCGCAACTTCGCGGCCGGCATGTCCGGCGGCGTCGCCTACGTGCTCGACCTGCCCGCGCACCGCGTCAACCCGGAGATGGTCGACATCGACCCGCTCGACTCCGAGGACGCGGACTTCCTCCGCGAGACGCTCGAAAAGCACTACGACGAAACGGAGTCCGCCGTCGCGCGGGAGCTGCTGGCCGACTGGGACGCGGGTGTCGACCGCTTCGGGAAGGTCATGCCGAAGGACTACAAGCGCGTGCTCGCCGCCCAGGTGCAGGCCGAACGCGACGGGCGCGACGTGAACGAGGCGATCATGGAGGCCGCACATGGCTGACCCCAAGGGCTTTCTGACCACCACCCGCGAAGAGCCGAAGCGCCGTCCGGTCGACCTCCGGCTGATGGACTGGCGTGAGGTCTACGAAGACTTCGCGACCACGAAGCTGGAGAAGCAGGCCGGCCGCTGCATGGACTGCGGCATCCCGTTCTGCCACCAGGGCTGCCCGCTCGGGAACCTCATCCCCGAGTGGAACACGCTGGTGTGGCGGGAAGACTGGCAGCAGGCCATCGACCGGCTGCACGCGACCAACAACTTCCCGGAGTTCACCGGCACGCTGTGCCCGGCGCCGTGCGAGACCGCGTGCGTGCTCGGCATCAACGACGACCCGGTGACGATCAAGCGCGTCGAGATCTCCATCGTCGACCGCGCCTTCGAAGAGGGCTGGGTGACCCCGCAGCCGCCGTCCGCCCGCACCGGCAAGAAGGTCGCGGTCGTGGGCTCCGGCCCGTCGGGACTCGCCGCGGCGCAGCAGCTCACGCGCGCGGGCCACAGCGTCGTGGTCCTCGAGCGGGCCGACAAGATCGGCGGGCTGCTGCGCTACGGCATCCCCGAGTTCAAGATGGAGAAGCAGCGGCTCGACCGGCGCCTCGACCAGATGCGCGCGGAGGGCACGGAGTTCCGGACCTCGGTGAACGTCGGCGTGGACGTCTCGGCCGACGAGCTGCGGTCGTCGTACGACGCCGTGGTGCTGGCCGGCGGCGCGACCGACTGGCGCGACCTGCCGATCCCCGGCCGCGAGCTGGACGGCATCCACCAGGCGATGGAGTTCCTCCCGCCGGCGAACCGGGTCGCTTCGGGTGACCTCGACGCGTCGCCGTTCGACGCTTCCGGCTTGGACGTCGTCGTGATCGGCGGCGGCGACACCGGCGCGGACTGCGTCGGGACGTCGCACCGCCAGGGCGCGCGTTCGGTGACGCAGCTGGAGATCATGCCGAAGCCGCCGGAGTCCCGTTCGGACACCCACCCGTGGCCGACCTACCCGATGATCTACCGGGTGTCCTCGGCGCACGAAGAGGGCGGCGAGCGGATGTACGCGGTGAACACGCAGGAGTTCCTGGGCGACTCGGATGGGCGTGTCCGGGCGCTGAAGCTGGTCGAGGTGCGCAACGAGGGCGGCAAGTTCGTCCCGGTTCCCGGTTCCGAGAAGGAGCTGCCGGCGCAGCTCGTCCTGCTGGCGATGGGCTTCCTCGGACCGCAGAAGAAGGGCCTGGTCGAGGACCTCGGCGTCGAGCTGGACCCGCGCGGCAACGTCGCCCGCGACAAGGCGTTCAAGACGAGCCTGGACAGCGTGTTCGTGGCCGGCGACATGGGCCGCGGCCAGTCCCTGATCGTCTGGGCGATCGCGGAGGGCCGCAGCGCCGCGGCCGGCGTCGACGCCTACCTGACCGGACGCGACTTCCTGCCCCGGCCGATCGCGCCGACGGACCGGCCGATCGCCTGACCCCAGCGCCCCAATGTGGCCTTCGGTGCGTTGAACGCAACGAAGGCCGCCTTGGGTGCGTTGAACGCACCCAAGGCCACATTGGGGCGCTCTGGTTCAGCTGTCCAGGAGAGCGCTTCCCAGCGGCGTCAGCGAGTGCAGCACCGTGTTCCGCTCCCGGTGCGTGATGATCAGCCCCGCGCGCCGCAGCACCGTCGTGTGCTTGCTGACCGCCGACGGCGTCACGCCGAGCCGGGCCGCCAGCTCGGACGTCGAACACCCCACCGCCAGGACCATTAGCGCCGCCGCGCGGGTCGGGCCCAGGAGGTCCGCCAGCGCGTTGCCCGGTGATTTGCGGGTCGCGCGGTCGATCCCCGCCGAGTGCGCGGCCTGGCGGACGCACGGGTAGTGCAACCGCGGCGTCCCGCCCGGCGCCGCGGGGATCAGGGCCGGGCACACCGAGAAGTACGTCGGCACCAGCAGCAGACCCGTGCCCTCCGAAGGCAGCGTCTCGGCCACCCGGTCGTCGGTCTCCAGGACCGGCGCCGCCCAGCGGACCTTCGGGCGCAGGCCGGTCAGGAGCGCGTCGACGCCGCCGTGGAGCAGCAGCTGCGTGCGCATGCCGAGGTCGGCGTCGACCTGGGCGCACACCACGTCCCAGCCCGGGGCCAGCGCCAGGTCGTGGTAGTCCTGCATGGCCTGGACCAGTCGCGGGAGGCCCGCGGGGTCGCCGTCGGCGAGCGCGGCCGCCCACGCCGGCAGGTCGCGGTCGGCCGGCGCGGTGCGCAACGCCGTCTTGAGGCTCACCGGTTCCGTCTTCAGCACCGCCGCGAGCCCGGACTCCAGGTCGTAGCGCCCCGCGGCGGGCAGCAGGAACTCAGGGACCGGCGCGTCCGGGCGGCAGAGCCACATCAGCACCGACGCCGACTCCGGCAGGCCCTGCCACACGCGGTACCGCCAGCGGTTGAACGCCGTCGAAGCCGCGTTCCGGCCGCCGTCGCGGCGCTGCAGGACCTGCAGGCTCGCGGCGAGCTCCGCCATCGGGTCGGCGGCGGCCGCGAGCCCGACGCGGACGAGGTCCTGCAACGTCAGCTCGATGCGCACGCGGGCCCCCCGGGTCTCCTGCCCCTCCATCGGCCCGAGATCACGTTCCGTTACACGTCTGACCTGCGTTTTTGCCCCTCCGGGAAATCTTCTCGACGGGGATGGACCGGCACTGAATGATGGCTTCAGAGACCGCTTTCGGGGGTTCGCGGTCTCGACGAGGGGGATTCGCCGGCACGACCGAGCGCCGGGTCCGTCAGGGCCCGGGGCCCGCCGCGGCCTGCCCTTTTCCTTCGTCTTCAGGTACACCGTTGATGCCGAAAAGGGGAACGATGACGAAGATGAAGCGACTGATGGTGACGGTCGCCGCGGCGGCGGGCCTGCTGGGCCTGGTCGCCGTGCCGCAGGCCGGTGCGGCGCCGGCCGACGGCAAGGGGGACGTGAAGATCACGTCGATCGGCGAGCTCAAGCTGCGCCCGTCGAAGGTCGCCGGGCAGGCGAAGCAGCGCTCCACCAACCGGACCGCCGCCGCCGACCCGATCGACCCGGGTCCCTACATCCTGGAGTCGGCCGCCTTCGGCCGGTGCTGGGACGCCGACCTGAACACGATCAACGCCAACGGCACGAAGATGCAGCTGTGGGACTGCAACGACACCGCGCCGAACCAGGCGTTCTGGCTCACCCAGAACCCGGAGGGCTACTTCCGGTTCCAGAACTACCAGAGCGGCCGGTACCTCGACGCCGACCTGAACTCGATCGGCAAGAACGGCACCAAGGTCCAGCTGTGGGACTTCCTGGCCGGCGGCAAGAACCAGTGGTGGACCCTCACCGAGATCCCCGAGGGCTACCTGCGGATCCAGACCCCGGCCAGCCCGCGGCACCTGACCGCGGAGGGCTCGGTCGGCGCCAACGGCACCCGGCTGCAGCTGTGGGACTTCATCGCGGGTGGCAAGTCCCAGTGGTGGTTCTGATCCGTTAGACGCGGGGGCGTGGGCCCCGTCCGGCGGCTGCCGGGCGGGGCCCGTTCCGTTTTCCGTGGCAGTTCGGCAGTCAACTTAATCTTTCGCGTGAATCGACGGAAAGGGTGGCACGCGCTCCTCCCGTCCCTGCATTCTGTGACCAGGGGCGCCGCAAGGCGGGTTTTAAACGGGAGGGGACCCGAAAATGAGTGTTGATCTGTCCACCACGCTGAACTGGACCACCGCGACCGGTGACGCCGCGACGATGCTCGGCGAGCTGCAGCCGAACATCCTCAAGGCCCACGTCCGCGACCACCTTTCCGCGCTGTTCCTCGCTTTCGGGGACGCCGCCGAGGCGCGGGCCTTCCTCGTCTCGCTCACCGGGAAGATGAAGTCCGCCAAGGACCACCTCGCCGAGGTCGGCGTGTTCAAGACCGGTGGCGCCGCGGGCACGCCGTACGTCGGGGCCGGGCTCACCGCGGCCGGCTACCGCGCTCTCGGGGTCGAGAACTTCCCGCAGGACGAGGCGTTCCTGCGCGGGATGGCGGACCCGGTGACGCGGCAGCGGCTCGGCGACCCGCCGCGCTCGACGTTCGATCCCGGCTACCGCACCGAAATCCACGCCGTCGTGCTCGTCGGGGACGCCACCGACAAGGCGATGACCGCGCGGCGCAACGAGATCCTCGGGCTGCTGCCGGACTCCGTCACGGTGCCGGCCGAGGAAACCGGCCTCGGCCGGGTCAACGCGCGGGGTGAGGGAATCGAGCACTTCGGGTACGTCGACGGCCGCAGCCAGCCGTTGTTCCTCGCCGAAGACGTCGACGCGGAAAAGAACAACACCGACGGCATCAACGTGTGGAACCCGTCGGCGCCCCTTTCCCAGGTGCTGGTGCCGGACACCGCGGCGCCGGATCCGGACGTCCATTTCGGCAGTTACTTCGTTTTTCGGAAGCTCGAACAGAACGTGCGGCGGTTCAAGCAGGCGGAAGCGGATCTGGCCGACACACTCGGCCTGACCGGCGACGACCGGGAGCGCGCCGGGGCGATGATCATCGGCCGGTTCGAGGACGGCACGCCACTGACGACACAGCGCGAGGACGGCGCGGAAAGCCCGGTGTCGAACAACTTCACCTACGACAGCGACCTCGGCGCCCTGAAGTGCCCGTACCAGGCGCACATCCGCAAGACGAACCCGCGCGGCTCCGGCGGCCGCGAGCAGCTGCCCGAGGAGCGCCTGCACCTGATGGCCCGCCGCGGCGTCACTTATGGCGAACGCCCGGACGACCCGAACGCCGACGTGCCGCCGTCGGCGCGGCCCAGTGGCGGGGTCGGGCTCCTGTTCATGGCGTTCAACTCGGTGCTGGGCAACCAGTTCGAGTTCACGCAGGCGGCGTGGGCGAACAACCCGGGCTTCCCGTTCGTCGAGGGTGTCACGCCGGGCCTCGACCCGGTGATCGGCCAGGGCGAGCGCGGCACGTCGGACTACACCGTCGAATGGGGCGGCTCGGCGCAGCGCACGGCCGAGCCGGTGCCGCAGTCGGTGACCGTGCGCGGCGGCGAGTACTTCTTCATGCCGTCACTGGCCTTCCTGCGAGCTCTCTGACGCTTCGTGAAGGCCACCGTGAGGTCCTCGCGGTGGCCTTCACGAAGCTCAGTCGAGGAGGTCGAAGGCCAGCAGCCCGGCGCCGAGCCGGCCGGCCTCGTCGCCGAGCTTCGCGATGCGCAGCTCCGGCATCCGCTGGAACGTCAGGTGTGACGCCAGCCACTCGCGCACCGGTTCCAGCACGTAGTCGGCCGCGGTGAAGAGGCCGCCGCCGAGGATGACGACCTCCGGGCCGAGCAGGGTCAGCAGGGTGCGGATGCCGTGGCCGAGGCCGTCGAGGGCGTCCTGGACCACCGCCACCGCGACCTCGTCGCCGCGGCGGGCCAGGTCCACGACCTCACGGGCGCCGTCGGCCGCGCGGCCGGTGCGCTCGGTGTAGCGGCGGGCGATCGCGGCCGCCGACGAGATCGCCTCCAGGCAGCCGATCGCGCCGCAACCGCACTTGCCCGGGTGGCCGACGTCGATGTGCCCGACCTCGCCGGCCTGGCCGTGGGCGCGGTGGATCCGGCCGTCGAGCAGCAGCGCGGCCGCGATGCCGGTGCCGACCGGGATGAACGCCGCGTTGGTCGCGCCCTGCCCGGCGCCGACGCGGAACTCGGCGATGCCGCCCGCGGTGACGTCGTGCCCGAACGCCACCGGCAGCCCCAGCCGTCCCTCGAGCAGCTCGCCGAAGGGGACCTCGCGCCAGTCGAGGTTGGCCGAGAAGTGGCAGACGCGGGTTTCCTCGTCCACGATCCCGGGCACCACCACGCCGACCGCCGCCGGCATCCCGGTGCCCGCCTGCTCCGACAGGGCCGCCACGATGTCCGCGACCTGCGCGGCCAGCGCCGTCCCGTCCGCGCTGCGCGCCGTCTCCGCCCGCAGCGCCGCCTTCGGCTGCAGCTGCTCGTCGAGCAGCGCCGCCTTGATCGTCGTACCGCCCACATCGAGGGCCGCCACCATTCGAGTCACCGCGGCATTGTCACATTGACGCGCCCCGAACGGCGGACCTACGCTCAACCGGCCCAGACGAGGAGATTCCGGAACGCGGTGCAAGTCCGCGCGGTCGCGCCACTGTGACCCCCGCGAGGGGGAAGCCAGACCCGGATCCCCTCGTGGAGACCCCGATGAGGCCGCGAAAGCCCGAGGAGGCCCCGCCCATGTCGCAGACGGCTACCACCGCCGTTCCGCTCCCGATCCGCATCCCCGTCCGGGAGATCGTGCCGTGGGCGGTGTTCGTGGTGCTCCTCGCCTTGATCGCGCTGTACTTCGTGAGCGCCGAACAGGGCGCGACCTCGGTCTTCGCGAACATGTACGTCCACGAGTTCGTGCACGACGGCCGGCACCTGCTGGCCTTCCCCTGCCACTGATCGGCGGCACGTACTCCCATGATGAAGACCTTGCTGGTCCGCGGCATGCTCGCGGGCCTGATCGCCGGTGTGCTCGCGTTCGGGTTCGCCTACGCCTTCGGTGAGCCGTCGGTCAACACCGCCATCGGGCTCGAAGAGTCCGGCGGCCACGCGCATTCCCACGACGCCGGCGCGGCGCCCGCACCCGCCGAGGAGCCCGAGGAGGAGCTCGTCCCCCGGGACATCCAGAGCACCGTCGGGCTGCTCACCGGCGTCCTCGTCTACGGCGTCGCGATCGGCGGCCTGCTCTCGCTCGCCTTCGCGTTCGCCCAGGGCCGGCTCGGCGCCCTGCGTCCGCGCGTGACGGCGTTGCTGCTCACCACCGGCGCGTTCGCCGTGGTGTTCCTGGTGCCGTTCCTGAAGTACCCGGCCAACCCGCCCGCGGTGGGCCAGCCGGGCACCATCGGCTCGCGCACCGAGCTGTACTTCGGGTTCGTCGCCGTCTCGCTGCTCGCCGGCATCCTGGCGACGGTGTTCGGCCGCAAGCTCGCGGACCGGTTCGGCGCGTGGAACGGCTTCCTCCTCGCGGCGGCGGGTTACCTCGTCGTGATCGGCGTGGTGGCCTGGCTGATGCCGATCGTCGACGAGGTGCCGGCGGAGTTCCCGGCGTCGACGCTGTGGAGCTTCCGGACGGCGTCGATCGGCACCCAGGTGACGTTGTGGCTGGTGCTGGGCCTGACCTTCGGCGCCTTCGCCGAGAAGGCGCTGACGAAGAAGGCCACGGTCGCCGCCTGAATCGTTGGGTTCCGGCCGCTGTGCCTGAGACTGCCGTGCCTGTCGAGCCGCTCCTCGCGCTGCAGCTCGGGGACTGCTACAACACCGCGCGTCCCGGTCGTGACGCCGTCAAGGTGTCCTGCGACGGCGAGCACGACGGGGTGGTGCTCGAGTCGTTCACGATGGCCGGGCCGCAGGTGTCGTTCCCGGGGACGCGGAAGGCCGAAAGCGCGGCGCTCACCAGCTGCCAGGACCGGCTGCGCAGCACCTTCGACGAGATGGCCACGATCCCGCCGGAGCTGGTGCTCATCGGCTGCGTGCCGGACGAGGGCGCCTGGGCGGCCGGCAACCGCACGGCCGTGTGCGGGTTCCAGCAGCGCACGCGCCGCTGAGCCACCGGTCAGCCCTGCCGGGTCGGCCGGATGGTGATGTCACCGATTTCGACGTCGTCGGGCTGCTCGATCGCGAACGCGATGGCGCGCGCGACGGCGTCGGGGCCGATGCCCAGCATCGCCATGGCCTGCTGGGCCTCCGCCTGCTGCCCGGGGTCGTCGATGTGGTCGAGGAGCTCGGTGCGCACGTAGCCCGGTGAGACCGAGGTGGTGCGCAGGGCGCCGTCGGTGGACTCCTGGCGCAGCGCCTCCAGCAGGGTGCGCACGGCGTTCTTGGTGCCAGCGTAGACGGCCTGCGTCGGCACGATCTTCAGGCCGGACGTCGACACCGTCGTGACGAAGTGCCCGCGACCCTGGCCGCGGAACACCGGGAGCGCCGCGGCGATGCCGTGCAGGACTCCGCGCAGGTTGACGTCGATCATGTGGTCCCAGTCGTCGACGTCGAGGTCGCCGACCGGCGCCGTCCGGGCGACTCCGGCGTTGGCCACCAGGACGTCGAGGCGGCCGAACCGCTCGACGGCCAGGGCCACCAGCCGCTCGAGGTCGGCGCGCTCGGTGACGTCGACGGCCAGGGTCTCCGCGCGGCCGCCCTCGCTCCGGATCTCCCGGACCAGCTCGTCGAGCCGGTCGGTGCGCCGGGCGCCCAGCACGACCGCCGCGCCCCGGGCGGCCAGCTCCCGGGCGGTGGCCGCGCCGATCCCGCTGCTGGCCCCGGTGACGGCCACGACCTTGCTGTCCAGTCCGCTCATCGGACGTTCCTTCCGCTAAACTGACACTTGTCCGCTTACGGCGTCCACCGTACCGGACACTTGTCCATTTAGCGAGGAGGGTTCCGTGACGGGTCGTGAGCGCCGCTCCGACGCGGTCGCCAACCGCGACCGGGTCGTCGAGGCCGCGCGCGCCGAACTGAGCGAGTCCAACGGCGCGGCCGCCGACCTCAAGCTGCACCGGGTCGCCAAGGCCGCGGGCGTCGGCCAGGGCACCCTCTACCGGCACTTCCCCACCCGCGAGCACCTGCTGGCCGAGGTCTACCGGCACGAGCTCACCCAGCTCGTCGACGCCGTGGCGCCGCTGCTGGCCGAACACCCGCCGCTGGCGGCGCTGACCCGCTGGATGCAGCGGCTCGTCGAGTACGCGCGGGTCAAGCGCGGGGTCATGGCGGCGATCGAGGCGTCGGCGTGGCACGACCTCTACACCGACCACCACCACCGGCTCGACGAAGCGCTCGAAATGCTGCTGGACCGGGGAAAGGCCACCGGCGAAGTGCGGGACGGCGTCGATGCGGCCGATGTCATCCTGCTCCTGGGCGCGCTGTCGCGGATCCCGGAAGCGGAGTGGGAGACCCGCGCGCCCACGGTCGTGACGGTCATCGTCGACGGGATCCGCCGCTAGGGCGCGCCCGGCGGGACGAACGGCAGGTCACGCGGCGCGCCCTGCTCCAGCAGGGTCAGCAGCGCCGCCGTGTCCAGGTGCTCGCCGACGGCGTCGGCGAGCTTGTCCAGCATCTCCTCACGCAGGTCGGCGAAGCCCGGGGCACCCGGCGACGGCGTCCAGCCCACACCCGCCTGGGCCGCCGCTTCGGTGAGCCACGCGCGGCGGAAGGCGTCGTTCTCGAACGCGCCGTGCCACATCGTGCCCCAGACCGGGCCGGCGGTCAGGCCGTCCAAAAAGGACTCACAGGTCTCGTCGGACGTCACCGAGCCGTGGTGGATTTCGTAGGCTTCCACCGGGTGGCCGCGCCAGCTGCCGTTCGGCCGGGCCAGCACCTTCTCCGCCGCGAACGTCACCCGCGCGGGCAGCAGGCCCAGGCCCGGCACCTCCCCCGCGCCGGACTCGACGTCGTCCACAATGGACTCGGCCAGCATCTGGTACCCGCCGCAGATGCCGAGCACCGGCTTCCCGGCCGCGGTCCGGGCCGCCAGCGCCGTGTCGAGGCCGCGTTCGCGCAGCCAGGCGAGGTCGTCCACGGTGGCCCTGGACCCGGGCAGCACCACGACATCCGCCGCGGCGACGGTGTCCGGGTCCGCGGTGAGCGTCACGCTGACGCCGGGTTCGGCGGCGAGGGCGTCGACGTCGGTGGCGTTGGAGGCCCGCGGAAAACGCACCACGGCGACGTGCAGGCCACCGCTGTGGACCTCCCGCCGCCAGCCCGCCGCGGCGAGCGCGTCCTCGGAGTCGATCCACACGCGGTCGAGCCACGGCAGCACCCCCAGCACCGGCCGGCCGGTGACCTTCTCGAGGCTGTCCAGGCCGGGGCGCAGCAGCCCGACGTCCCCGCGGAACTTGTTGACCACCCAGCCCGCGACGAGCGCCTGGTCTTCGGCCGAGAGCAGGGCGAGCGTGCCGAACATCGCGGCCAGCACCCCACCGCGGTCGATGTCGCCGACGACCAGCACCGGCAGGCCGAAACGCCGCGCGAGGCCCAGGTTGACGTAGTCACCACCGCGGAGGTTGATCTCGGCGGGGCTGCCGGCGCCTTCACAGACGACGACGTCGTAGCGGGAGCTGAGGTCCTCGAAGGCGGCGAAGGCGATCTCGGCCAGGCCGGCCCGCCCGGTGGCGTACTCGCCGGCTTCGAGGGTGCCGAAGGGCTTCCCGAGCGCGACGACGTGGCTGCGCCGGTCGCTGCCGGGCTTGAGCAGCACGGGGTTCATGGCGGCTTCGGGCTCGACCCGCGCGGCGCGGGACTGCAGCCACTGCGCCCGGCCGATCTCGGCGCCGTCGCCGCAGACCATGGAGTTGTTGGACATGTTCTGCGCCTTGAACGGGGCGACCCGGACGCCCTGCCGGGCCAGCCACCGGCAGATCCCGGCGGTGACCAGGCTTTTCCCGGCGTCCGACGTCGTCCCGGCGACGAGCAGGCCGGTCATCGGGCCGCCCCCGCGGCCACCACGACCGCCGCCGCGCCGACCAGCCGGGACAGGCGCACCGCCCGGCGGAGGTCCACCGGCTCCGGGTCGCGGCCCTCCCCCAGCCGGGCGCGGGTCTCGACCTCGCCGGCGTAGCTGTTCGTCCCGCCGAGCCGGATGTCCAGCGCGCCCGCGAACGCCGCCTCGACCTGGCCCGCGTTCGGGCTCGGGTGCCGGCCGCCGTCGCGGCGCCAGACCCGCCAGGCGCCACGCGTCCGGCCTCCCGCCAGGGGCGCGCACACCGCCGTGAGCACTCCCCCGATCCGGGACGGCGCCAGGTTCACCACGTCGTCGGCGCGTGCCGCGGCCCAGCCGAAGCGGCGGTAGCGCGGGGAGCGGTAGCCGACCATCGCGTCGAGCGTGTTCAGCGTGCGGTAGCCGAGCAGGCCCGGCAGCCCGGCGACCGCGCCCCAGAACAGCGGCGCGACCACGGCGTCCGAGGTGTTCTCCGCGATCGACTCGGTGGCCGCGCGGGTGAGCTCGGCGGAGTCGAGCGTTGTCGCGTCGCGTGCGCAGAGGTGCGAAAGCCTCTGACGCGCTTCGGGGACTTCGCCAGCTTCGAGCAACCGGGCCATTTCGCTTCCTTCGGCCGCGAGACCGCGTCCGCCGAGTACTACCCACGTACAGACCGCCGTTGCCGCGAAGCGCGCGAAGGGACTTCGCCGGGTAGCGGCCTGAAGCGCGACGCCGAGGCCGACAGCGCTGAAGGCGCACAACCCCGCGTACGCCGCTCCGCGCGGCTTCGAATCCGCCCACATGCGGCGTTCGAGGCGGCCCGCGGCGGTCCCGAAGACGGCGACCGGATGCCCCCGACGGGGGTCGCCGAACAGGGTGTCGGCGACATATCCGGTCACGAGTCCGGCCGCGGTTGTCCCTAGACGGAGTGGCACGTCGCGCACGTTAGCGCGTGCACCACAATGCCCGGTATGACTGTGCCCAACGCCGCCTCCGCGGGGAAGAAAACGTCGGCGGGGCTGACGCACCGGCTCGCCGGGTACCTCGAAACCCTGGCTCGCGCCCTCCGCCGGTACGGACGCGACGAAGGAAAGGTGCTCGTCCTCGGTGGCGTCCGCTCGGGGAAGTCGCGGCACGCCGAGCGGCTCGTCGCCCGCCACCCGCACCTCGTCTACGTCGCGCCCGGCCTCCCGGCGAGCGACGACGATCCCGAATGGGCCGCCCGGGTGGCCGCGCACCAGGCGCGGCGGCCGGCGCACTGGAAGACCGTCGAGACCACCGACCTGGCCGGGACCCTGCGCGCCGCGACCGAACCCCTGCTGATCGACTGCCTCGGCACGTGGCTCTCGCGGGTGCTCGACGACGTCGGCGCGTGGCAGCAGAAGCGCGGCTGGGAGCACCGCCTGGACGACCGGCTCGAGGACTTCCTCGCCGCGTGGGCCGCGGCACGGGTGCCGGTGGTCGCGGTCAGCAACGAGGTCGGCAGCGGTGTGGTGCCCGCGACGTCGTCCGGACGGCTGTTCCGTGATGTGCTGGGCGCACTGAACAACCGGGTGTCCGCCGACGCCGACCGGGTCGTGCTGGTCGTCGCGGGCCGGGCGCTCGACCTGTAGCCAGGAGGCGCTCGTGTTCGACGTTCCCGTGCCCGACCCCGCCGCTCGCGCCGCCGCGCTGGAGCGGCTCGACGGGCTGGTCAAGCCCCTCGGCTCGCTCGGCAGGCTGGAGGAGATCGCCGCCTGGCTGGCCGCGGCGCACGGGAGCGTGCCGCCGCGTCCGCTCGACGACGTCCGGGTGGTCGTCTTCGCGGGCGACCACGGCGTCTCGGCGCTGTCGGCGTACCCGCGCGAGGTGACCGCGGCGATGGTCCGGGTGTTCCTGGCCGGGAAGAGCGGCGTGAACGTGCTGGTCGCGCAGGTCGGCGCGAAGGTCCGGGTCGCCGACCTCGGCGTCGACTGGGACGGCGCCGACGTGCCCGCCGCGGTGACGGCGCACAAGATCCGCCGCGGTTCGGGCTCGATCGACGTCGAGGACGCGTTGGAGCCGGGCGAGGCCGAGGCGGCGTTCGAAGCAGGCCGAGCGATCGCGCGGGAGGAAGCCGGCGCGGACGTGCTGATCCCGGGCGACATGGGGATCGGCAACACGGCGATGTGCGCGGCGCTGGTCGCGGCCTCGCTGGGCCTGCCGGCGGCGGAGGTGGTCGGCACGGGCACGGGCGTGGACGCGGCCGGCCTGGCTCGCAAGACGTCCGCGGTCTCGGCGGCGCTGGCGCGGGCTTCGGGCCGGGTGTCGGACCCGTTCGAGCGCCTGACGGCGGTGGGCAGCGCCTGCGTCGCGGCCACGGCGGGCTTCCTGGTCCAGGCGGCGCTCAGCAGCACCCCGGTCCTGCTGGACGGCGTGTTCTCCGGCGCGGCCGCCCTGGTGGCGCGCGACATCGCGCCCGGGGCCGAGCGGTGGTGGCTGGCCGGGCACCGCTCGACGGAGCCGTCGCAGGCGTACGCGTTGAAGGCCCTCGGCCTGGAGCCGATCCTGGACTTCGGTTTGCGGCTGGGCGAGGGAAGCGGCGCGGTTCAGGCGGTCCCGACGTTGCGCGCGGCGCGGGCGATCCTGGCGGAGATGGGCCTGCTGGCGGATCTCGCGTGAGTGGCGAGGCGGGTCTCGAGCGGCCCCTCGGCGGATGTCGCCCATGATCCCCGCATCGAGCCGCGAGTGAGCCGCTGGACGGATGCGGCGCGGATGGCCGTCGGCACGCTGACCACCGTGCCCGTCCCGCCTCCGCGCGTCATCGACCGACCCGTCGCCGGTCGCGCCATGCTGCTCGCTCCGCTCGCCGCCCTCCCCCTCGCCGCCGTGGCCGGGCTGGTCGTGGCCGCCGGGCAGGCCGTTCACCTGCCCGGCCTCGCCACCGCCGCCCTGGCTCTCGGCGCGGTCGCCCTCGGCAGCCGCGGCCTGCACCTCGACGGGCTCGCCGACACGGCCGACGGCCTCGGCGCCTCCTACGACCGGGCCAAAGCCCTCGACGTCATGCGCCGCGGCGACTCCGGGCCGACCGGGGTCGCGACGCTCGTCTTCGTCCTGCTCGTCCAGGTCGGCGCCCTCGCCGGCGCCGCTCATCCCGTCGCGGTGGTCGTCACGGCGATCTTCGCCGGACGCTGCACCCTCTCGATGGCCTGCGCACGCGGCGTTCCCTCGGCGCGACCGGAGGGACTCGGCGCCACCGTCGCGGGCTCGGTCCCCCGGACCGCCGCCGCTGCCGTCGCCGTCGCGGCCGCCGGGCTGAGCACGCTTGCCCCCGGGCTGCCGTGGTGGCGCGGCCCCCTGGCCGTGCTCCTCGCCTACGCCGTCGCCGCAGCCCTCCTCTGGCGCTGCACAAAACGTCTCGGCGGAGTCACCGGCGACGTCCTCGGCGCGGGCGTCGAAGCCGGGGTCGCGGCCGCGCTGGTGGTCTTGTCAACCTAGGCCCCCGGCCCGGCGTGTACCAGGTAAACGCCGAGGAGGGACCCTGAGCGCCGATCCCGCCGTCGACCTGACGGCACTCTTCCACGCCCACCGCCCGGGCCTCGTGCGGCTGGCCGTGCTGCTGCTAGGCGACCGCGCGCTCGCCGAGGACGTCGTGCAGGACGCCTTCGTCGCGCTCTTCCGGCGCTGGCCGCTCGACGATCCCGACGGCGCGGGTGGCTACCTGCGCGTCTCGGTGGTCAACGGCGCCCGGTCCGCGCAGCGGCGCGCGGCCCTGCGGCGAAGGCACCACAAGACCGAACGGGACGACGGCCCGCCCGCCGACACCGAAACCCTGCTCGGCGAGGAGCACCGTGAGGTGCTGGCCGCCGTGCGACGGCTGCCGCGGCGGCAGCGGGAGGTCCTCGTGCTCCGGTACTGGTCCGGCCTGTCCGAAGCCGAGATCGCCGAGACGCTCGGGGTCTCGCGCGGCACCGTCAAGACCTGCGCGTCCCGCGCGCTCGCGAAGCTGGAAGGAGAACTCCGATGACCGATGTCGAAGACCGCCTGGAACGGGCCTTCCACGCCCTCGCCGACACCGTGGACGTCGAGCCCGCGCCGCTCCCGGCGCCCCGGCGGCGGCTGGTCGCGCCGCTGGTGGCCGCGGCCGCGACCGTGGTCGCCGCCGGGGTGATCGTCGTCCTGTCGGCGCATCCCGAGCCGGCGCCCGTGCCGCCCGCCGTCCGGCCGCTGCCCGCGCCCACCGTCGTTTCCCTGCCGAACTTCGCCCTGTTGACGCATTGTGGTGTCGACGAGATGCGGATCGGCCTCCGCTACTACGAGGCCGTGACGCCGCTGGCCGGCCCCGCGCACACCGCGCCCGCCGGCTGGGACACGCCGTACCAGGAGGGCACGATGACGCTCGACGCGCCGAACTCCGCCGTCTTCCGGGACTACCACGGACACGAGGTCCGGTTCCGGTTCCGGCCCGGCGCGACCGAGTTCAAGCAGCTCTGCGACTAGCCGAAAACTGTCGTACCCCCCGCCTAGAGTGCGGCTCGTGAACCGGACCGATCGTCTTTACGCGCTCGTCGAAGAGCTCCGGGCCGTCTCGCCGCGGCCGCGGAGCGCCCGGTGGCTGGCCGGGCGGTTCGAGGTGAGCGCGCGCACCGTCGAGCGGGACATCAGCGCGTTGCAGCAGTCGGGCGTGCCGATCTACGCCGAGGCCGGGCGCACCGGCGGCTACTGCCTCGACAAGGCGCGCACGCTGCCGCCGGTCAACCTGACGCCGGGTGAGGCCGTCGCGCTGGCGCTCGCGCTGAAGCGGCTGGAAGGCACGCCCTTTCGCGCGGAAGCGGGCTCGGCGCTGCGCAAGCTCGTCTCGGTGATGCAGGCGGACGACGCCGCGGCGGCCCACGACCTGGCCGGCCGCGTCCACCTCCTCGACGACGCGGGCGGCGTCCCGCCGATGCCGCGCGAGGTCGCCGGCGCGCTGCGCACCCGCCGCGTCCTGCGCATCGGCTACGGCGATCGTGAAGGCGCCGTGACACGGCGGGAGATCGAGCCGCTGGGGTACGTCGGCAAGCCCGGGCACTGGTACCTGGTGGCGTGGTGCCGGCTGCGCGCCGGCGTCCGGGCCTTCCGCACCGACCGGATCACGGCGGTGGCGGTGACCGCCGAGGTGCCCCCGCACCGCCCGCTGCGGCGCGAGGACCTCGACATCCCGTACGGCGTGGTCGAACAGCTCAGCTTGGCCGGCTGAACACCGAGAAGTGGTTGCCGGCCGGGTCGAGCACGTGCGCGAAGGTCACCCCGACGGGGTTCACCGCGGGCGGCCGCTGGATCTTCCCCCCGGCGGCCTCGACCCGCCGGCACGCGGCTTCGACGTCCTCGACCAGCACGCTGAAGATCGCGTAGTTCTCCGCGCCGGTGAACAGGCCACCGCGCGAACCACCGGTGTCGACGACCCGGTAGGCAGCGTCGGTGCTGGCGGTGTCGTCCTGCGCAACGGTCCAGCCGAAGACGTCCCCGTAGAACCGTTCGGCGGCCGCCGGGTCGTCGGAGCCGATCTCGAACCAGGCGACGTCGTTGAATCCGGGCATGGTGGTCCTTTCGCTGCCCCACCGGGCATTTCCCGGCGGCGAAGACCACTCTCGACGGCGGCGGCGACAGCCCCCTGTCGGTGTTTACCGGACTTCCCGCAACGCGGTCAGGAACCCATCGGTGGTCACCCGGTCCCGGACGGCCAGCCGCAGGTGGTCCGGGCCGAGGCCCGGGAACGTGTCGCCGCGGCGGACCGCGTACCCCGCCTCCCGCAGCCGCGTGCGCAGCGAAGCGCCGTCCGGAACCCTCACCAGCACAAACGGGCCTCGCGGGTCACCCAGCACCGCGACACCGGCTGCCGTCAAGCGCGACACCAGGTAGTCGCGGTCGGCTTCCGCGGCGACGGCCAGCTTTTCGGCCTCCTCCAACGCGGACGGACGGCAGCACGCCACCGTCGCGACGCCGGCCAAAGTGGACACCGACCACGGCACCTGGACCGCGCGCAGCCCTGTGATCACCGCCGGCTGGGCGAGCACGTAGCCCGCGCGCAGCCCGGCCAGGCCCCACGTCTTCGTCAGGCTCCGCAGCACCACGACGCCCGGCACACCGTGGGCCAGGCTTTCGGCCTCGCCGGGGACGGCGTCCAGGAACGCCTCGTCGACCACCAGCGTCCGGCCGGGGCGGGTCAGGGCGAGCAGTGACTCCGCCGGGTGCAGCACCGACGTCGGGTTGGTCGGGTTGCCCACGAACACCAGGTCCGCGTCGGCGGGCACCGACGCCGGGTCGAGCACAAAACCGTCCTCTTCGGACAGGATCACGCGCGACACCGCGTGTCCCGCGGCGCGCAGCGCGGCCTCCGGTTCGGTGAACTGCGGGTGCACGACCACCGCGCGGCGCGGCCGGAACGCCGACGCCAGCAGTGTGAACGCCTCCGCGGCCCCCGCGGTGACCAGGACCTCCTCCGGAAGACGTCCGTGGCGCGCAGCCACCGCCCGCGTCGAATCCACAGTGGACGGATAGGCCGCGAGGGAGTCCAAAGCGGACGCCAGCTCGGCCCGCAGCCACGACGGCGGGCGCGGCAGCCGGACGTTCACCGCGAGGTCGACCAGCCCCGGCCCGACCTCGCGGTCGCCGTGGTGGTGCAGGTCGTAGCCCGCGGAGGCGGGATCAGACGCCGGCATGGGCCCGGACCCGCGCCGCGAACCGCTGCGCCAGCTCGGGATAGCCGGCCCAGTGGACGTGCAGGTAGGACGCGTGCAGCGTCGGCGACGCGAAGCCGTCCAGCTGCCGGTCCCAGCCCCAGGCCGCCGACGCGCCGTGCGACGGTGTCACCTCCGTGCGGTGGAACTCGTGCCCGGTGACACGCTGACCGGCCGCGGCCAGGACGTTGTCCTCGACGGCGACCGCACGCCGGTAACCGAGCTTGCCGCGGGCGGTCATCTTGGCGTCCGCGGGCAGCGCGCCGACCATCGGCACGCCGTCCAGCGACTGGCACAGGTACAGCAGCCCCGCGCATTCCGCGCTCACCGGCATACCCTGGGAGATCGCCGAAGCCACCTCGGCGCGCAACGCCGTGTTCGCCGACAGCTCCGCCGCGTGCACCTCGGGGAACCCACCGCCGAAGTAAAGCCCGGCGCAGCCCTCTGGCAACGCTTTGTCTCGCAACGGATCGACGTCGACGACGTCGACCCCGCAGGCGGCGAGCAGCTCGACGTTCTCGGTGTAGCGGAAGGTGAACGCGGGCCCGCCCGCGGCCGCGACCGTCACGCGCGGACCGTCCACACCGGACGGTTCCCACGGCGGCGTGGAGAGCGGAGACGCCGCCGAAGCGATCCGGACGATCGATTCGAGGTCGACGCCGTCCCGCACCCACGCGGCCAGCGCGGGCAGCACCCGGGAAGACTCCGCGGCCCGCTCGGCCGCCGGGACGAGCCCGAGGTGACGGCTCGGCGCGTGGATCTCTTCGTTGCGGTACAACGCTCCCAGCAGCGGGACACCGGTGGCTTCCAGCGCGGCCGCGATCTCGTCGAGGTGCCGCTGCGAACCCAGCTTGTTGAGGATGACCCCGGCCAGCCGCACTCGCGTGTCGTAGGACGCGAACCCGAGCACGGTCGCCGCGACACTGCGCGAGGCCGCCGACGCGTCGACGACCAGCACCACGGGCGCGTCCAGCAGCCGGGCCACATGCGCGGTCGAGGCGTACCCCTCGGTGCCCAACGCGCCGTCGAAAAGGCCCATCACGCCCTCGATGACGGCGATGTCGGCACCATGAGAACCGTGCCGCAGTAAGGGAATCAGAAGGTCTTCGCTTTGCAGGAACGGGTCGAGGTTGCGCGCCGGGCGTCCGGTCGCGAGGGCGTGGTAGCCCGGGTCGATGAAGTCCGGCCCGACCTTGTGCCCGGACACGCGGTGCCCGGCCTCGCGCAGCGCCGCCATCAGCCCGGCGGCGATCGTGGTCTTGCCGTGCCCCGAACCGGGCGCGGCGACGACCACGCGCGCTACCACTCGATCCCCCGCTGGCCCTTCTGGCCGGCGTCCATCGGGTGCTTGACCTTGGTCATCTCGGCGACCAGGTCGGCGGCCTCGACCAGCTCCGGCGGCGCGTACCGGCCGGTGATGACCACGTGCTGGTGCCCGGGACGCGAGACCAAGGTGGACACCACGTCGTCGACCTCGAGCCAGCCCCACTTGAGCAGGTAGGAGAACTCGTCGAGGACGTAGAAGCCGTGCGTCTCGGCGGCGAGCCGGCGCTTGATCTCCGCCCAGCCCTCCCGCGCGTTCGTCGCGTGGTCCTCTTCGGTGCCGGACTTGCGCGCCCAGCTCCAGCCCTCGCCCATCTTGTGCCACTCGACCGGCCCGCCCTCGCCGGTGTCTTCGTGCAGCTTCCCCAAAGCACGGAACGCGGCTTCCTCGCCGACGCGCCACTTCGCCGACTTGACGAACTGGAACACGCCGATCGACCAGCCCTGGTTCCAGGCCCGCAGCGCCATCCCGAACGCGGCCGTCGACTTGCCCTTCATCTCGCCGGTGTGCACGGCGAGCAGCGGTCGGTTGCGACGCTGGCGCGTGGTCAGCCCGTCTTCCGGCACCGCCGAAGGCTTTCCCTGCGGCATCAGGCGGCCCGTCCCGTCCGCGCGCGGACGGCGTCGGCCAGCGACTCCGCGGCGACGTCGGCCAACGGCACGTGCTCGCCGCCCAGGTGCGCGGCGAGGTCGGCGGCCAGCCCGAGCCGCATCTTCCCGCTCTCGCAGTCCATGACGACCGAAGTCACCCCGCTCAGCAGCCCGGCCGCGGCCTGGGCGCGCGCGACGGCGTCCGGGCCGCTGGTGGCGCGCCCGTCGGTGACGACGACCAGCAGCGGACGGCGGCGCGGGTCGCGGATCTCTTCGACGCGCAGCACGCGCGCGGCTTCCAGGAGACCTTCGGCCAGCGGCGTCCGGCCGCCGGTGGGCAGGCCTTCGAGGCGGGACGCGGCCGCGTCGACGCTGATCGTCGGCGGCAGCGCGAGCTCGGCGGTGGTGCCGCGGAAGGTGACGAGCCCGACCTTGTCCCGGCGCTGGTAGGCGTCGAGCAGCAGCGACAGGACCGCGGACTTGACCTCACGCATCCGGGCCTTCGCACCCATCGAGCCGGACGCGTCCACGCAGAAGAGGACGAGGTTGCCCTCACGGCCTTCGCGCAGCGCGAACCGCAGGTCCTCCGGCCGCAGCTTCAGGCCGGCGCCGTCGCGGCCGCGGGCTTTCTGGTGCGGGGCCGCGGCTTTGACGGTCGCGACCAGGTGTGGCCGCCCGTCCCGGACGCTCGGGGGCTGGACGCCGATGGTCCGCCCGCTGTCGGTGATCGCGCGCGAACGGCGTCCGCGCTCCCCCTCGCCCATGCCCTTGACGCGGAACACGCGGGCCTTGAACGTCTCGCCGGCGCCGACGGTCTTCTGCTGCCCGCCTTGGTTCTGCTGGGGCTGCTGCCCCTGCGGTGCGTCTCCCTGCGGAACTTCAGGCGTTTCGTCCGGTGTCGAACCCGAGCCGGGACCGTCGTCTTCGGGGCCCGGCTCCGGGGGCTGCGCGTCCTGAAGTGCCTGCTCCAGCTGCTCTTCGGAGATCCCGGGCGCGTCGAACGGGTTCCGGCGCCGCCGGTGCGGCAACGCGAGCCGCGCAGCGACGCGGACGTCGTCGGTGGTCACCTCGTCACGCCCCGCCCAGGCCGCGTGCGCGACCGCGGCCCG
Source organism: Amycolatopsis sp. NPDC104587 (assembly GCF_055583645.1). NCBI lineage: Bacteria > Bacillati > Actinomycetota > Actinomycetes > Pseudonocardiales > Pseudonocardiaceae > Amycolatopsis > Amycolatopsis sp. NPDC104587. The sequence goes on along the minus strand of NZ_JBVJNO010000002.1, from coordinate 650,406 downwards.
AGCGGTGACGATGTCTGCGCGCATGCCGTCGACCTCGAACGACGCGCAGATCTCGGCGATCTGGCGCAGCGCGTCGTCGGGCAGCTTGACCGCGGGCAGCAGCTTCTGCGCCGACTCGATCTCTTCGGCCAGCCGCGCGTCCTCGTCGGCGTACTGCGCGGCAAAACCGTCGGGGTCGGCTTCGTAGGCAAGACGACGCCGGACGACCTCGACGCGCTGCTCCGGGTCACGGCTGGAGGCGACCTCGACGGTCAGCCCGAAGCGGTCCAGCAGCTGCGGCCGCAGCTCGCCTTCCTCGGGGTTCATCGTGCCGATCAGGACGAACCGTGCGGCGTGCGACACCGAGACGCCCTCGCGCTCGACGGTCGCGCGGCCCATCGCGGCGGCGTCGAGCAGGGTGTCGACGAGGTGGTCGTGGAGCAGGTTGACCTCGTCGACGTAGAGCAGCCCGCGGTGCGCGGCGGCCAGCAGGCCGGGCTGGAAGTCCGTGACCCCTTCGGCGAGCGCGCGCTCCAGGTGCAGCGAGCCGATGACGCGGTCCTCGGCCGCGCCGACCGGCAGCTCGACCAGCTTGGCCGGCCGGCGGTGGCTCGACTGGCTCGACGCGCCTTCGTGCGGGCCGTCCGGGCAGAGCGGGTCGGGGGCCGTGGGGTCACAGGAGAACCGGCAGCCGTCCACGACGTCGACGCTCGGCAGCAGACCGGCCAGTGCCCGGACCATCGTCGACTTCGCGGTGCCCTTTTCGCCGCGCACCAGCACCCCGCCGACGGCGGGTGAGATCGAGGAGAGGACCAGCGCGAGACGCAGGTCCGGCAGCCCGACGACGGCGGTGAACGGGTACGGCTTCAACAGCACTCCTCCAGCTCGGCGACCGGCCGATCATCGCACAGCGCCCGGCTCGCTTAGGGTGGGAAATCGTGCGCGAAGAATCACGTCGACCGGCCCCGGGACACGCGGTCCCGGAGTGGGGTCCGGGGGACGGCCGGCCACGCCTGACGGTGGTGGGGATCGGGGCCGACGGGTGGGCCGGGCTCTCCGAACAGGCCCAGGCCCTGGTCCTCGGCGCCGACGTCGTCCTCGGCGCGCCCCGCCAGCTGGAGTACCTGCCGGGCGAGGTGGAAACCCGCCCGTGGCCCAGCCCGCTGCTACCCGGCCTCGACGCGCTGCTCGCCGAACACGACGGCGAACGCGTCTGCGTGCTGGCCAGCGGTGACCCCTTCCTCTCCGGCATCGGCACCACCCTGGTCGCGCACGGCTACGAGCTGGACGTCCTGCCCGCGTTGTCGTCCGTGACGCTCGCCCGGGCCCGGCTCGGCTGGTCGGCGGAGGAGACGGCCGTGGTCAGCGTGGTCGGCCGCGGCGTCGCGCGGGTGGCGCGGGTGCTCGCGCCCGGGCGTCGCGTGCTCGTCCTCGGCGCCGAAGTGGCTTCGCTGCGTTCGCTGCTCACCGTGCGCGGCTACGGCGAGAGCGAGCTGATCGCACTGGAGGGCCTGGGCGGCCCGGACGAGCGGATCGCCGACGGCTGGGAACACGACTCCGGCCCGCTGACCGTGCACGCGCTCGAGTGCGCCGGGCCCGCGCTGCCGCTGATCGGCGTGCCCGACGACGTCTACGCCCACGACGGCCAGCTCACCAAGCGCGACCTGCGTGTTTCCGCCCTGGCGCGGCTCGCGCCGAGCCCCGGCGAGCTGCTGTGGGACGTCGGCGCGGGCGCCGGCAGTGTCGGGATCGAGTGGTCACGGCTGCACGAGCTCAACCGCGCCATCGCGGTCGAGCAGGACCCCGAGCGCGCCGAGCGGATCGGCCGCAACGCGCTCGACCTGGGCGTGCCCGAGCTCCAGGTGGTCACCGGACCGGCGCCGGAGTCGCTGAGCGCGCTCCCCGCGCCGGACGCGATCTTCCTCGGCGGCGGTTTGACCACGCCGGGCCTGCTGGAGGTGTGCCTGGAGACCGGCGCCCGGATCGTCGCGCACGGCGTGACGCTGGAGGCCGAGACGATCCTGGCCCGGACGTACGCGCGGCTGGGTGGCGAGCTGCTGCGGATCGGCGTCGAGCGGGCGGCGGCGCTGGGGGCGTTCACCGGGTGGACCCCGGCCCGCGTCGTGACGCAGTGGAGCAGCCGATGACCGTCCACTTCGTCGGGGCCGGGCCGGGGGCCGCGGACCTGATCACCGTGCGGGGCCGGGATCTTCTCGGCCGCTGCGGGGTCTGCCTCTACCCCGGCAGCATGACGCCGACCGCGCTGCTCGCCCACTGCCCGCCCGGCGCGCAACTGGTCGACACCGCGAACCTCAGCCTCGACCGGATCGTCGAGCACCTCGTCGACGCTCACCGCGGCGGTCACGACGTCGTCCGGCTGTGCTCCGGTGATCCGTCTCTCTACAGCGCCGTCGCCGAGCAGATGCGACGTCTCGACGCCGCCGAAGTGCCGTACGAGGTCGTTCCCGGTGTGCCCGCCTTCGCCGCGTCGGCCGCCGTCCTCGGCCGGGAGCTCACCGTGCCGGAAATCGGCCAGAGCCTGGTGATCACCCGCGTGCAGGCGCGGTCCACCAAAATGCCGCCGACGGAAACCCTCGCCGCCTTCGCCGCCACCCGGGCGACGCTGGCGCTGCACCTCGCGATCAACCACGTCGAGCGCGTCACCGAGGAACTCTCTCCGCATTACGGCGCCGACTGCCCGGTCGCCGTCGTCGCGCTCGCGAGCCAGCCCGGTGAGACCGTCGTGCGCGGGGTGCTGGGCGAACTCCCCGCGCTGGTGCGCGAAGCCGGGATGACCCGCGCGGCCACCATCTTCGTCGGCCGGGTGCTCGCCGCGGCGGGCTTTCCCGACAGTTTCCTCTATTCCCGTGCCCGTGACCGGGCGGACCAACCGGAGTCGTTGTGACGGAACTGCGCTGGGGCCTGCTGGCCGCCGGGACCATCGCCGCCCACTTCGCCGCGGGCGTCGACGAGAGCAAGCACGGCAGGCTGACCGCCGTCGCGGCGCGGAACGCCGACCGGGCAAGGGACTTCGCGGCGCGCTTCGAGATCCCGAAGGCCTACGGGAGTTACGAAGACCTCCTCGCCGACCCCGAGGTCGACGCCGTGTACGTCTCGACACCGCACCCGATGCACAAGGAGTGGGCGATCGCGGCGGCCGAAGCGGGCAAGCACGTGCTGTGCGAGAAGCCGCTGACGGTGACCGCCGCCGACGCCGAAGAAGTGGTGGACGCGGCCCGCAAGCACGACGTCTTCCTGATGGAGGCGTTCATGTACCGGCTGCACCCGCAGACGCGGCGGCTGGTGCAGCTGATCGCGTCCGGCGCGATCGGCGAGGTGCGGGCGGTCGACACGACGTTCTCCTTCGCCGCCGAACCGGGGGACGCCGCGCGGCTCGCCGACCCCGCGCTGGGCGGCGGCGGGATCCTCGACGTCGGGTGTTACTGCACGTCGCTGGCCCGGCTGGTCGCGCAGGCCGCAACCGGGCTCGACGTCGTCGAACCCAGCGAGGTCAGCGGGATGGCGCTGCTGTCGAAGGACGGCGTCGACGAGTACGCCACCGGCCTGCTGCGGCTGCCCGGCGACATCCTGGCGACGATCTCGTGCGGCATCCGGCTGGCGCGGGAGGACAGCATCCGCGTGTTCGGCACCCAAGGTCAGCTCTACGTGCCGCAACCGGCGTGGATCCACCCGCTGCGGACCCCGGGGACGTCGCAGATCATCTTGACGTCGGCGGTCGGTGAGCAGGACGTCATCGAGGTCGAAGCGACACAGGGCGTCTTCGCGCGCGAAGCCGACCACGTTGCTACGCACGTCGAAGACCGGCAGTCCCCCGACCTGCCCTGGGCGGAGACGCTGGCCAACCTGCGGACGCTGGACCGGTGGCGCGAAGCGGTCGGCTACGGACGTTCTTCGTGATCCTCGTTCTCGGCGGAACCGGCGAAGCACGAAAACTGGCCGAAGCGCTTGTGACGCACGAAGTCCGCGTTGTCTCTTCGCTCGCAGGACGCGTCGCTCGGCCACGGCTGCCGGTCGGCGAAGTGCGCGTAGGCAGCTTCGGCGGTGTCGACGGCCTCGCGGGGTGGATCCGCGACAACGACATAGACGCCGTTGTCGACGCGACGCACCCCTTCGCGGAACGCATCGGCGCGAACGCGGCGCAGGCCGCCGAACGCACCGGCGTCCCCCTCCTCCGGCTCGCCCGGCCCGGCTGGACGCCCGGCCCCGGGGACGTCTGGCATTGGGCCGACGATCTAGCCGACGCCGCCAACCGGCTCCCCGACCTGGGCCACCGTGTCTTCCTGACCAGCGGCCGCCAGGGCCTGCCCGCCTTCGCGCACCTCGACGACCTGTGGTTCCTCATCCGCTGCGTCGATCCGCCGGAGCCGCCGCTGCCCCGCCACCACGAGCTGGTCCTCGCCCGCGGGCCGTACGAGGTGGCCGCGGAACGCGAACTGCTCGAGAAGGTCGACGTCCTGGTCACCAAGGACTCCGGCGGCACGCTGACCAGCGCCAAGCTGACCGCCGCGCGAGAGCTGGGCCGACCCGTCCTGCTCGTCCGGCGGCCGCCCCGGCCCGCCACCGAGAGCGTCACGACCGTGCCCGAAGCCGTCGAATGGGTCCTGAACCGATGAGCGAAGAGTTCTACGAGGTCCTGCGCAAACGCCGGGACGTCCGCGGCGAGTTCACCGGCGAGCCGATCCCGGACGCCACCCTGACGCGGATCCTCGAAGCCGCGCACGCCGCGCCGAGCGTCGGGCTCACGCAGCCGTGGGACTTCGTGCTCGTCGACGACCAGGCGACGCGCGAGAAGTTCGCGCAGCACGTCCACGAAGAGCGTGAGATCTTCGCGTCGCAGCTCGACGAAGAGCGCGCGGGCACCTTCGCGAACATCAAGATCGAGGGGATTCTCGAGGCGAGCCTCGGCATCGTCGTCACCTACGACCCGGCGCGCGGTGCGCCCGCGGTGCTCGGCCGGCACGCGATCGCCGACGCCGGCCTCTATTCGGTGTGCCTGGCCATCCAGAACCTCTGGCTCGCCGCCACGGCGGAAGGCCTCGGTGTCGGCTGGGTCAGCTTCTACCGCGAGCCGTTCCTGCGCGAACTGCTCGGCATCCCCGACGGCGTCCGGCCGGTCGCGTGGCTGTGCGTGGGCCCGGTCAGCCGCCTGGAGACCGTGCCCGACCTCGAGCGCCACGGATGGCGCACCCGCCGTCCCCTGGCCGCGGCGGTACACCACGGACGGTTCACCCCGCGTGACCCGGGGGCTGCGTCAGCGGCCGACCTCTGACCCGTTAGCGTTGCGCCGATGCGTCTGATTGCCGTAGCGCTGGGGTTGCTCTCGGCCTTGTGCGCGCTGGCTTTCCCCTTCCTGCCGGTGGTGCAGGACACGGCGGAGGTCGTCTGGCCGACCGGCAGCGACACCCGCTCCGTCAACGCGCCCTTGACCGGGTACTGGGCCCAGGACCTGCGCGCCGAACTGCCGTGCGCCGCCATCCGCTCGGTCGACGCCCGCACCGGCGGCCCGGGCCTGCTGTTCGCCACCGTGCCGGACGGCCGCACCGACCCGAACGCCGGCAAGGGCGTCGGCCTGCAGCTGCGGGTCGACAACGGCGTGCTGTTCGCTTCCAGCCAGGGCCAGCAGATCGCCCAGCAGCCGCTGCCCGCCGAGAAGTGCGACGTCGAGCTGGACGTCGACGCGTCGCAGATGACCCTGGCCGTGGCCGGGACGCCGATCTTCCACGCCGACGGCGACGTCCGGCCCCGCGTGGTCGGCATCTACTCCTCGATCAACTCCAGCAAGGACCCGATCGCCGGCCTGCACGTCTCGGTCGTGCCGGACACGCGCTACCAGACGTCGCCGACCGCGCTGAAGATCGCCGTCGGCGTGCTAGCGATCCTGTCGCTGATCGGCTGCATGATCGCGGTCTGGCGGCGCGACTCCGGCTTCGCACGCCGCGCCCCGCGCTGGGCGCCGGTCGGCTGGTGGCGGCTGACGCTGCGGGACACCACGGTGATCGTCGCGCTCGGCGCGTGGGTCTTCATCGGACCGGTGACCTCGGACGACGGGTACATCCTCACGATGGCCCGGGTCACCGAGCAGACCGGGTTCCTGACGAACTACCACCGCTGGTTCGGCGTCGCCGAAGCGCCGTTCGGCTGGTTCTACCACGTGTTCGAGCTGATGGCGCACGTCAGCGTCGTGCCACCGTGGATCCGGCTGCCGTCGTTCCTGCTCGGCGTGCTGAGCTGGCTGCTGATCAGCCGCGAGGTGATGCCGCGCCTGGGCACCCAGATCCGCACCAGCCGCCCGGCCAGCTGGGCCGCCGCGACGGTGTTCCTGATCTGGTGGATGCCCTACAACAACGGCGTCCGCCCGGAACCGGTCGCCGCGCTCGGCTCGCTGCTGGCGATCTGCGCGGTGGAACGCACGCTGGTCACGCGGCGGCTGCTGCCGCTGTGCCTCGGCCTGACCGCGGCCGGGTTCACCCTCGCCGCGACGCCGACCGGGCTGATCGCCGTGGCGCCGTTCCTGGTCGCCGCGCGGCCGCTGTTCAAGCTGGTCCGCCAGCGCGCGAACGACAGCGGCTGGCTGCCGGTGCTGGCGCCGGTCGCCGCGGCCGGGCTGCTCGTGCTGGTCGTGGTGTTCGCCGACCAGACGTTCGCGACCGTGCAGGAGGCCACCCGGATCCGCACCCAGGTCGGCCCGAACCTGTCGTGGTTCCAGGAGCTGGCGCGGTACCAGCTGCTGTTCGCCGACCTGCCGGACGGCTCGGCGCCCCGCCGGTTCCCGGTGCTGCTGGTCGGGCTCTGCACGGCGACCTGCCTGGTGATGCTGCTGCGCCGCGGGCGCATCCAGGGCGCGGCCCTCGGGCCCGCGCGCCGGCTGATCAGCACCACGGCGTTGTTCTTCCTGCTGCTGGCCCTGACCCCGACGAAGTGGACGCACCACTTCGGCGCGTTCGCCGCGGTCGGGGCGTCGATGGCGGCGCTGACCGCGCTCGCGACCGGCTCGACGGTGCTGCGGTCCAAACGCAACCGCGCCGCGTTCCTCGCCGGGCTCCTGGTGGTCGCCGCGCTGGCCGCGACCGGGCCCAACACCTACTGGTTCGTCTCGCGCCTCGGTGTCCAGTGGACGAACGTGGCGCCGTCGATCGGCGGCATCGGCCTGTCCACGATCCTGCTGGTGGCGGCCGCGATCGCGGGGATCTACGCGTTCGTGGAGAACGTCCGCGCGCACCGGCCCGGCTTGACCGCACAGCCGCAAGAAGGCCGGTTGCGCGCGCTGCGGCTCGGGTCGCTTTCGCTGGTGGTGGTCTGCGGCCTGGTGGCGGCGGGCGAGTTCGTCACGATGGCGTGGGCGATCCACAACCAGGCCGGCAGCTACAGCCTGGGCGCGGCGAACGTCGGGCACGTCTTCGGCAAGAGCTGCAACCTCTCCGACCACGTGATGGTGGAGCGCGACGCGGCGACGTCCATCCTGCACCCGCAGGCCGAGCAGCGGACGGTCGCCGAGGTGACCAAGCCGCCGGAGAACTCGCCACTGCCGAACCCGGACCGCGACAACGGCCGCGTCCAGACCGGCTTCCACACCCGCCCGGTCGACGACAAGGACCCGCTGGCCGAGCCGCCGCACGGGTTCACCCCGGAGACCGTGCCGATGTGGTCGAGCTTCCTCGACCCGGAGACGCGCGCGGGCCGCCTGCGCAGCGACTGGTACGCGCTGACGGAGAAGCCCGCGGACGGCCAGGTCGTGGTGGCGACGGCCGGCGCCGCTCGCCGCCCGACGTCGGTCAGCCTCGACTACGGCGTCAGCACCCCGGAGGGCGTGAAGATCCTCCGCAGCCAGTTCATGCTCCCGCCGGGCTCGGGCACCGGCGGCTGGAACGACACCCGCATCAACCTGCGCGACCTCCCCCCGGAGACCAACGCGGTCCGCATCAACATCGTCGACAACGACCTGACGGAGGACGGCTGGATCGCGGCGTCGGCCCCGCGCGTCCCGACGTTCACGACGCTGACGGACAAGATCGGCACCAAGCCGGTGTACATCGACTGGCCGGCGTCGTTCGTGTACCCGTGCGCCCAGCCGGTGACCTCCCACGACGGGATTTCCCAGGTCCCCGAGTACCGCATCACGGCGGGCGGCCTGGCGGACGAGGCGGAGTGGGCGTCGTCGACGAACGGCGGGCCGATCGGCTGGCTCGAGGAGCTGGCCGAGGAGCCGGAGGTGCCGAGCTACCTGATCGGCCAGCCGAGCCAGTCGTGGGGCCAGCTGCTGCAGATCGAGCCGTTCACCGAGGGGATAGCGCCTACGGTGGTCCACGGGGAGAAGACGGTGCCGGGCTGGTGGTCACCGGGTCCGGGACCGCGGCAGCCGAACGGCAAGGACCCGACGCGCTAGGTCAGGGCCGGGTCCACGCCGGACGGCGGTGGAGCCGGAACCCGGCCCGCCCGAGGTTGGCCGCGCTGACCGACCCGGGCCGGGCCGTCGCCACGGCCAGCGTGCACCCCGCTTCGGCCGCCACCTGAAGGCGGCGCCGCAGCAGCTCGGCCTGCGCGCCGCGGCCGCGGTGCCCGGGCAGGGTCGACGCGGCCCCGAGCACCGCGACGTCGTCGTGGATCGTCAGGGCCGCCGCCGCGATCGGCGTTTCCCGCTCCAGCACCAGGAACCGCCGCACCGCCGGGTGCCGGTGTTCCGCGGCCATGAACTCTGCGACGCGTCCGCCGGTCTCGAACCCGGCCAGCAGAACCCGCGAGAAGACGCCGCCATCAACGTCGTCCGAAGGCGGGCCGGACGCGGGACGCGGCTCCAGCGGCCGGGTGGCCAGCAGGCGGTCCGGCGTCCGCACGAACCCCTCGAGCGGCCCCTCGGACACCACTGTCGGCCGGACACCCGCCCAGCCGGGCCCGGCCACGAAGCCGGGCACCGCAGGCAGCGTTTCGGGAGTCACGCCGGTCACCGTCGCGAGGAAGCTCAGCTCGGGGTCGGTCGCCAGCACGGCGAGCAACCCCGCCTCCTCCCACGCCCGGAACCGCCCCGGCACCCCCGCGGCCACCGCCGCTTCGCAGGCCAAGGCCATCCGGCGGTGCACCGCCCGCTCGGCTCGGCGCACGTCCGTCGTCACCGCTGACCGCACGGCGGTTCGTAGGGCAGCTCCGGGAAGTACTGTCCCCAGTCCGCGGCGGTCAGCGTCGGCACCGCGATCCGGCAGATCGCCGCCGCGGCGAGGTCGGGGTTCGTCTCCCACCGCTGCCCGCCCGCCAGCACCACCGTGTGGCCGTCCGGGTTCAGCACCGCGCCGCCCGCGATGCCCGGCTCCAGTTCGGCGAGCTGGGCGGGGTGGGCCGGGTCGCTCACGTCCCACAGCCGGGCCGTGCGGTCGGAGCCCGTGGTCACCATCCGGGTGCCCGCCGGGTCGAACACGACCGCGCCCAGCTCGTCCGAGTGTCCGGCCAGCGGCGGCAGCGGCGCCCGGTCGGCGACCGTCCAGCGGTGCACCGTCCGGTCGGAGCTGCCTGCCACCAGCACCCGCCCGTCCGGCCGGAACGCGACCGTGCCCGCCGCCCCGGACCCGACATCGAGCGTGGCGATCCGCGCGGGGTCGCGGCCCACGTCCCAGAGGAACACCGCCGAGGGCTGCGACTTCTGGCTGTAGGCCAGGGTCCGGCCGTCCGGGGCGAACGCGGCCGAAAACACGGTCCCGGCGTACGGGCTCGCCAGGGTGACCGGCGCCGCGAACCGGCGCGGGTCGCTCACGTCCCACAACGCCAGCGGCCCGTTGTCGTAGCCGGTCGCCAGGCGGCGGCCGTCCGGGCTGAACGCCAGCGAGTACGTCCTCGGCGCGGCCGCCGACGCGATCTGCCGCGGGTGCGCGGGATCCGAGACGTCCCACCGCGTCAGCAGGCCCCGTGCCACCGCCGTCGACGGACCGGTGAGCAGCGCGACGACGACCGTGCGGCCGTCCGGGCTCAGCGCCGTCGCCGTGACCGCGCCGGGCAGGCCGCTGAGCCGGCCGGCCAGGCGCGGCGCGCCCGGCTCGGCGAACGACCACAGCTGGACGTCGTCGGCGCCCGTGGCGACCAGGACCCGCCCGTCCGGGGAGAAGCCGACCGGGACCGAGACGCGGGTCAGCTCCACCGCCGGGACGTCGTAGAGCCGGACGGTCTGGTCGGCCGCGGCGCTCACCAGGGACCGCCCGTCGGGGGTGTAGCCGACCCAGACCGCCGAGTTCGTGTGCCCGGGCAGCTGCGTCAGCTGGCGGCCGGTCGCGACGTCCCACACGCGCACCAGCTGGTCGTCGACCGTGGCGAGCGTGCGGCCGTCCGGGCTGAACGCCGCCATCCAGACGATGCCGTTGTGCGGGAGGTCCCGCAGCGGCCGCGGCGCACGCGGGTCCGTGACGTCCCAGAGCCGCGTCCGGCTGTCCCAGCCGGTCGAGGCCAGTGTCCGCCCGTCGGGGCTGAACGCGTCCAGGTCCACCAGGTCCGTGTGGCTGGTGAACGTCGAGAGCCACGCCGGGTGCGCCGGGTCCCGGAGGTCCCACAGCTGCGTGGTCCGGTCGTTGCTCACCGCGAGGGTGGCGCCGTCCGGGCTGAGCACGGCCTTCTCGTACTGCTCGGGCCCGGAGCCGGGGAGCATGACGAGCTGCTTCGGGGCGTCCATGTCGGAGATGTCGGTGATCCGGGTCGTGTCGTCCCGGCCCGCGGTCACGAGCGTGCGGCCGTCGCGGCTGATCTGCGCGTTGTAGACGGTGTCGGTGTGCCCGCGCGCCAGTCCGCGGGACACCGGCCGCCGCGGGTCGCGCAGGTCCCACAGCCGGAACGCGTGGTCGTCGGTCGCGGTCACGAGGATCCGGCCGTCTTCGCCGAGCGCCACCGGGTAGTGCGGTTTGCCGACCTCCGGCAGGGTCGACAGCAACGCCGGGTGCCGCGGGTCGGCGATGTCCCAGACCTGCACGGTCCGGGTCGCGCCCGCGACGACCATGAGGTGCCCGGCGAGGGCGACCGCGCTGTCGTGCCCCAGCGGTTCGGGGAGACCGACCCGGGTGGCGAACGGCGTGCTCAACGCGCCCAGCAGGCTGTCCCGCGTCTCCGGCAACGGCGCCAGCCGGTAGGCGGCCAGGCTCAGCTGGACCGACAGCGCGGGGTTGGTCTGCCGCAGGTCCGCCGCGTCGCCGACGGCTTTCCGCGCCAGCGCGACGTTGCGCTGGTCGGTCGCCGTTCGGGAGGCGTCGATCGCGAAGCCCGTCGCGACGCCCGCCAGGATCAGCAGCACGCCCAGCAGCGCCGCGAGCTGACGCAGCCGCCGGGTACGCCGCCGGACCGCGTCCGCCTCGGCCGTGGCCTGCGCGCGGCCGGCGTCGAGGAAAGCCTGTTCACGCGCGGTGAGCGCGCCCGGCGAGCGGGCGGCCCACTCGGTCGCGAGGCCGAGCCGGGTGCCGCGGTAGAGGCTGCCCGCGTCGCGGTCCAGGGACTCCCAGAGGTCGGTGGCTTCGGCGAGCTGCCTGTGCAGGCGGTGGCCTTCGCGGTCTTCGGCGAGCCAGTCCTGCAGCCGCGGCCAGCTGCGGATCAGGGCTTCGTGGGCGATCTCGGCGCCGTCGCGGTCCAGCGCCAGCAGGCGGGCGGCCGCGAGCCGCTCGAGGACCTCGGCCGTCGCCGGGTCGTCGTCGAGCTCGCGGCGCCGCAGCCGGCGCTTGGTGTCTTCGGTGCCGTCGCCGAGCGCGGTCAGCCGCAGGAAGATCTGCCGGACCTTCGCCTGCTGCCCCGGTTCGAGCTCGCCGTAGACGGCTTCGGCGGTGTGCGCGACGGCGTTGCGGATGCCGCCCGTGGCCTCGTACCCGGCGAGGGTGAGGGTGATGCCCTGCCGCCGCCGCCAGGTCTCGAGCAGCGCGTGCGAGACCAGCGGCAGCACCGCGGGACGGCCGGCGGCGTCCGCCACCAGGGTCGTGACCAGCGCGGACTCCACCTGGCACCCCTGCCGGACGGCCGGCTCGACGATCGCGGTCCGCAGCTCGTCCGCCGTCATCGGGCCGACCAGGACCTGGGCGTCGCGCAAGGCGTCGACGAGCTCGGCGTGCCGCCCGCAGTGGCCGTAGAAGTCGGCACGGACCCCGATGACGACCTGGCTGCCGTGCTCGTCACCGGCCCGCTCGAGCAGCGCGGCGACAAACGCGGCGCGCTCGACGTCGTCGGGGCAGAGGGTGAAGACCTCCTCGAACTGGTCGACGACCAGCAGGCCGCCGGGCTCGGCGAGGGCGTCCGCGCACTGGCTCAGCGGGTGCTCACCGGGTGTGCGGACCCGCGCCGGCCCGGCACCGGCCAGCCCGGCCCGCAGCAGCGACGACTTTCCCGAGCCCGACGCGCCGAACACCCCGACGAACCGCCGTTCGCGCAGCTTCGCGGTCAGCTCGCCGACCAGCTTCTCGCGCCCGAAGAACCGGCCGGCGTCGGTGCGCTGGAACGCGGCCAGCCCGAGGTACGGGGTCTCCGTCTCGGGGCCGGGTGTGCTGCCGGCCGTCAGGCTCGCGGAGACCTCCCGCCAGCGTGTCTCCCACTCCCCGGTGTCGCCGCCGCACGCGGTGACGTACGCCGTGGTGAGCGCGAGCCCGGGCAGCTTGCGGCCGCCCGCGGCGTCGGACAGCGCGGCCGCCGAGTAGCCGGCGCGCGCGGCGAGCGTCCGGTAGGTCGGGCCGCCCGCCTCCTCCCGCAGCCGCCGCAGCCCGGCGGCGAACCCGACCACGGCGTCCTCGCCCGGCCCGAGCGGCCCCTCACGTCGCGCCACCGGCGTCCCCCCGTTTTCGCGTTCTGGTCATTGTTCACCGGAACCGGCCCGACACTGGACAGGTTTTCCGCGTTAGACACGACGGTGTGATGACGCGCAGCCTGGGGAAACTGCTCAAGGTCGTCGCCGCCGGTGTGCCGGTGGCGCCCGCACCCGCCGACGGTATCGAGGTGGTCGGGTCCGTGTCGCCGGACCCGGGCGCGGTTCTCGGCGCCCTTTCGGCCGCCCGGCCGGACGTCCTCCTGCTCCGGCCCGCCGGCCGCGCCGGGCTCGCGGTGATCCGGCACGCCGGCCGCACCCCGGTGCTGGTGCTGACCGCACCGGACGACGGCGAGCTGGTGGTCGCGGCGATGCGCGCGGGCGCCCGCGGGCTCCTGCACGACGACGTCGGCCCGGCCGACCTGGCCCGCGCGATCCGGGTCGTCGCGGGCGGCGCCGCGGTGTTCGGCGAGGACGCCGCCGACCGGCTGTACGCGCGGCTGACCGGGCTCGCGCCGGGCCTGCCCGAGCTGACCGCCCGCGAGCGCGAGGTCCTCGGCCTGCTCGCCGATGACCTGGGCAACCTGGCGATCGCCGCCCGGCTGAACCTCGCGCCGAAGACGGTGCGCAACGTCGTCTGCGCCGTCCTGGCCAAGTTCGGCACGGCCGACCGGGCGGCCGTCGTCGCCCGGGCCCGCGACGCCGGGCTGGGTCAGTAGCTGCGCGGGGTCCAGACGACGCCGTGCTCCGCGCGGGTCCGCGACGAGCCGACGATCAGCAGGCAGCGCATGTCCACTGTGGACGGATCGAGGTCGCCGAGCGTGGTGACCCGGACGTCCTCCTCCGGGCCGCCGACGTCCCGCGCCACCACGACCGGGGTCGCCGGGTCGCGGTGCCGGAGCAGCACCTGACGCGCCGAAGCCAGCTGCGTCGTGCGGGACCTGGAAGCCGGGTTGTACAGCGCCAGCACCAGGTCGGCGGCGCCCGCCGCGTCCAGCCGGCGCTCGATGACCTCCCACGGCTTGAGCCGGTCGGACAGCGAGAGCACGCAGTAGTCGTGCCCGAGCGGCGCGCCGACGCGGGACGCGGCCGCCTGCGCCGCCGTCACCCCCGGCACGATCCGGACGCGCACCCCGGCGCCGTGGCCGAGCGACACCTGCTCCAGCACCGCCGAAGCCATCGCGAAGACCCCGGGGTCACCCGACGAGACGACGGCGACCCGCGCGCCCGACGCGGCCAGCTCGAGAGCCTCCCGAGCCCGGTCCGCCTCGACGCGGTTGCCCGACGCGTGCCGCTGCTGCCCGGCCTTCTGCGGCACCCGCGCGACGTACGGGCCGTACCCGACAACGTGCTCGGCGGCCGCAAGCTCCGTCACGGCCTCCGGGGTCAGCCACTCCGGGCCCGCCGGGCCGAGGCCGACCACGACGACCTCACCACCCGTGGCGGCCGCAGGAACCGGAGCCGCGGCGGGAGCCTGACGGGACGCGTAAGCCGGCGACGGCAGCAAGGCCAGCGAGAAGTACGGCACGGACTCGGGATCCACCTCGGCCAGCGGCTCGATCCGCTGCTGCCCCCAGGTCGCGCGCTCGACGTACACGGCGTCGTCGAGCTTCCCGGCCTCTTCGAGGGCCTCCCGCACCGAGCCGAAGGTGCGGCCCAGCTTGAGGACGGCCGCCGCGTCCGTGTCGGCGAGCCGCCGCGCCAGCTCGGGCGCCGGGAGCGTGCCCGGGAGCACGGTCAGCACCTCGTCGCGCTGGACCAGCGGGCGGCCGAGCACGGACGACGCCGCGCTCACCGACGTCACCCCGGGCACGACCACGGCGGGGAACCGGCCGGACAGCCGTTCGTGCATGTACATGTACGAGCCGTAGAAGAACGGGTCGCCTTCGCAGAGCACCACGACGTCGCGGCCCGCGTCGAGGTGTTCGGCGAGGCGTTTCGCGCTCAGCTCGTAGAAGTCGGCGATCGCGCCTTCGTACCCGCCGGGGTGGTCGGTGGTCTCGGTCGTGACCGGGTAGACGAGCTTCTCCTCGATCTGCCCGTCCCGCAGGTACGGCTCGGCGACCGACCGCGCGATGCTCCGGCCGTGGCGCGCGGAGTGGTAGGCGATCACGGACGCTTCGGAAATCAGGCGCGCGGCCTTGACCGTCATCAGTTCGGGATCGCCGGGGCCGAGCCCGACGCCGTAGAGCGTGCCGGTCATTCTTCGACGCTCGCGAGGGCGTTGACGGCCGCGACGGCCATGGCGCTGCCGCCGCGCCGCCCGTGCACCACCAGGTAGGGCGCCGGGGCCTGCTTGGCGAGCTCGACCTTCGACTCGACCGCGCCGACGAACCCGACCGGCACGCCGATGATCGCCGCGGGCGCGCCGACCCCTTCGTCGAGGATCTCCAGCAGCCGGAAGAGCGCGGTCGGCGCGTTGCCGATCGCCACGACCGAGCCGGGCAGCCGGTCGCGCCACAGCTCCAGCGCCGCCGCCGAACGCGTGGTGCCCATCCGCTCGGCGAGCGACGGGACCTTGGGGTCGGACAGCGTGCAGACGACGTCGTTGCCCGCGGGCAGGCGGCGGCGCGTCACACCGCTGGCGATCATCTGCGCGTCGCACAGGATCGGCGCGCCCGCCTCGAGCGCGGCGCGGCCCGCTTCGACGACGTCGAGCGAGTAGCGCAGGTCGTCGACCAGATCGACCATGCCGCAGGCGTGGATCATCCGGACCGCGAGGCCCGCCACGTCGTCGGGCAGGATCGCCAGGTCCGCCTCCTCGCGGATCGTGGCGAACGAGTGCCGGTAGATCTCGGCACCGTCCCGCAGGTAGTCGATCACAGAGTTCCCTTCAGCTCGTCGAGCGGCATCCACCGGCCGTCGACCCGGTAACCGCCGTCCTCGGCGACCACGTCCACATGGGACTGCGACGGCTTCCCGCACCGCCGTTCACAACCCGAGAAGTGCGCGCGCAGGCCCGGCCGGAACACGGCGTCGGCCCGCACGTCGCCCCGCGACTTCGCGCAGCCGGGGCGCCCGATGCAGGCGCTGGTGCCCAAGGTCTCGCCGCCGAAGCCCAGCCGTTCGAAGACGTCCACGGGCACGTCCGGCAGGACCACGGACTTCCACGGCGTGACCAGCGCCGGGCCGAAACCGGCCAGGGCTCGCGCCTGCGTGGCCGAGAGCTGCCCGAACCGCGGCACGACGGCCGCCGCGAGACCGCGGTCGCGCTTGATGAGCCCAGCCGGGACTTCGGCCGGGAGCCGCGGCGCCGGCGTTCCCCGCCAGGCCGGGTCGTCGAGCTCCGCGACCCGCCAAGCCGAGCCGCGCACGCGGAGGAAGTCGAGCGCGACCTCGGCCAGCGCCGCGACGGCGTCCGCGCGGGCCACCGGCCGTCCGGTGTCGCCACCGGCGAGCAGCAGGGCTCCTTCGTCCGCGTCGAGCGCGCGCCAGCAGACGTCGGCGCCTTCCCCCGCGACGTCACCCCGGCCGTCGTCGAAAGCGAAGAGGAAGCGCCCGGGCAGCGACGCCAGCTCGGGGACCGAGCACAGCAGCAGGTCCAGCGACACGGCCAGCCCGCGGACGTCGGCGAGGCCACCGCGCAGGCCGCTCAACGGCGACGCGAGGACGTTCCGGACCCGCTCGTGCGACGGCGACGGCAGCAGCCCGGCGTCGGTCAGCCGGCCCGCGAGGCCGGGCCGGGTCACGCCGCGCAGCTGGACGTTGCCGCGTGAGGTCAGGTGGAGGTCGCCGTCACCGCAGGCTTCGGCGCAGTCGGCCAGCGCGCGCAGCTGCGCCGCGGAAACCGCACCGCCGGGCAGCCGGACCCGCGCCAACGGGCCGTCCGCGGCGTCGTGCGGCGCGAAAACACCGGGGCACGCGTCGGCTCGCACACGCGCGGGGGTCGGCATGGGCTCACTGTAACTCGCGGTTCTCCGGCTCCTCCGGGGCCGAACGCGGCCGGATCCGGGCCGTTCCCGCGTCGAGGTCCACGTCACGCCAGGGAGGCGCGCCTTCGGCGTCCTGCTCGACGAGCATCGACATCGTCTCCCGGTGGTCCAGCTCACGCCGTTTCGTGCCGTAGAGGAAGGCGGTCGTCTCCTCGATGTAGGTCGCGGACAGCCGCGCCTTGAAGCGCGAGCCGTTCTTGCGCGGGCGCAGCTCGATCGCGGCCATGACCAGCAGGATCACGACGCCGCCCGGAAGAGCCAGCCCCAGCCAGGTTCCCATGCCCGGTGAACGGTTGACCGCCGGTCAGGTTTCCCGGACAGCAGAACTCACGTCATATGTAGTAGGTGTGCTACATTCGATCGCATCAGTCAGATGGGGGTCAGGCGATGAGAGATCCGGCGGAACCCGTCGTCCGCGTCAGCGGGTTGCGGATGCGCTACGGCACGAACGACGTGCTCCACGGCGTGGAGTTCGAGGCCCACCGCGGCGAGGTGGTGTGCCTGCTCGGGCCGAACGGCGCGGGCAAGACGACGACGATCGAGATCCTCGAGGGCTTCCGCATGCGGTCGGCCGGCGAGGTGAGCGTGCTGGGCACCGACCCGGGCCACGGCGGCGAGGACTGGCGGGCGCGGCTGGGGGTCGTGCTCCAGTCCTGGCGGGACCACGGCAAGTGGCGCGTCCGCGAGCTGCTCGCGCACCTCGGCCGGTACTACGAGCCGTACTCGACGCCGTCGAGCCCGCGGCCGTGGCCGGCCGACGAGCTGATCGCGGCGGTGGGGCTCACCGAGCACGCGCAGAAGAAGATCCGGACCCTCTCCGGCGGCCAGCGGCGGCGGCTCGACGTCGCGATCGGCATCGTCGGGCGGCCCGAGCTGCTGTTCCTCGACGAGCCGACCGCGGGCTTCGACCCGGAGGCGCGCCGCGAGTTCCACGACCTGGTGCACCGGCTCTCCGACGAGCTCGACACCACGATCCTGCTCACCACGCACGACCTCGACGAGGCCGAGAAGCTCGCCGACCGGATCCTCATCCTCAACGGCGGGCGCATCATCGCCGACGGCTCGGCCGACGCGTTGTCCCGGCAGATCGCCGGCGAGGCCGAGGTCCGCTGGACGCTCGACGGCCAGCGCTTCGTCCACTCCACAACCGAGGCCACGAAGTACGTGTACGACCTGTTCAAGCAGCACGGCGAGGCCGTCGCGGACCTCGAGGTCCGGCGGGCGTCGCTCGAAGACACCTACATGACGCTGGTCCACCGCGCCGAAGCCGGCGGAGAGACGGAGCTCGGTCTCCAGGAAGCGGGTGCGCGATGAACGCTCAGGGGGCGGCGCTGCGCGCCGGGCTCGAGCGCGGCTGGATCGAGTTCAAGCAGACCTGGACCAACCGAGACGACCTGTTCGGCCAGTTCGTCTTCGTCGTGCTCTTCCTCGGCACGCTGTTCTTCATGCGGAACGCGACCCTGCCCGGCACCGGGTTCTCCCTCGGCGCGGCCACCGTGCCCGGCGTGCTCGGCGCCGGGATCGTGTTCAACGGCCTGAACAGCGCGGCGGGCTACCTCGCCGTCGACCGCGAGGACGGCACGCTGCTGCGCGCCAAGGCGACGCCGAACGGCATGCTCGGCTACCTGGTCGGGAAGACGACGGCGGTGTCCATGGCGCAGGTCACCGGGATCGTGCTGGTGCTGGTCCCGTGCCTGTTCCTGTTCGACTCCCTCGCGCCCGACGGCGTCTGGTCGTACCTGCACCTGCTGTGGGTGCTGGCGATCGGCCTGCTCGCGACGCTGCCGCTGGGAGCCGCGCTGGGGTCGCTGACCAGCAGCCCGCGGTCCATCGCGCTGATCACGCTGCCGATCATGGGCCTGGGCGCGATCTCGGGGATCTTCTACCCCGTCACCGCGCTGCCGGCGTGGGTCCAGGGCATCGCGCAGGTCTTCCCGATGTACTGGCTGGGCCTCGGGATGCGCTCGGCGCTGCTCCCGGCCGACACAGTGGTCGTCGAAATCGGCCGGTCGTGGCGCACCTGGCCGACCCTCGGCGTGCTCGTGGCGTGGGCCGTGATCGGATTGGCACTGGCCCCGGTGCTGCTGCGCCGGATGGCGAGGCGGGAAGCGGGCTCGTCACTGGCCGAACGCCGGGAGAAGGCCATGCAGCGTGTGGGGTAGTGATGAGTGAGGTCGTCTACAACCGGATCGCGATGCTGCGCGCGGAGCGGTCGATCTCCCGCCGCCAGCTGGCGGAGGCCCTGGGGGTCCACTACCAGACGATCGGCTACCTGGAGCGTGGCGAGTACAGCCCGAGCTTGTACCTGGCGCTGCGGATCGCGGAGTTCTTCGAGGTCTCGGTGGAGGTCCTGTTCTCCACCAAGCCCTTCCCGCGACTGGGCGAACGCTCGGCCTAAGGCTTCCGGAGATCGGCCTCGGCCAGCGCGCGGACGACGTCGGGGCGGCGGGCTTCGCGCACGGTCCGGCTGAGCTCGACGTGCAGGAACGGCGTGCCGTCGACGGCCTGGCTCTGGACGTTCGTCGTCCCGGCGAGGCCCCGGCACGGCTCGGTCCAGGCCGCGCAGACGCGGAACCCGGTGGCGGTGAGGGTCTCGGCGGCCCGGCGCGCGGCGTCGCCGGCCACCGAGGCCCCACCCGAGAGCACGACGTCCGCCGAGGCCAGCGTCGTGTCGGTGAAGCCGTGCAGCTGGACCTGCGGCAGGCCGCGCCGGGCCAGCAGCGTGCTGACGACGTGGAAGACGGTGCCGGTGTCGTGCGCCGGGTCCTCGCGGCGCCGGTGCGCGCCGCCGACCACGAGGACCGCGCCCGGCGTCCGTTCGAACAGGGCGAGCCCGATCAGCTCGGTCCGCAGGTCGGACGAGGCGTGCGGCACCTCGACCACCAGCGACGGCGGCGCGGACCGGTCGATCGCGTAGAGGCCCCAAGCCCGTTCGGAGCCGGTCTCCTGGACCGCGAGCGTGTCACTTTCGACGGAGAACCCCAGCTCGCCGAGCCGGTGCGGCGCCCGGTCGAACCACGCGGCGAACCCGGTCTCGGCGGCCGCCAGCTCGTCGGCGGTCGCGCGGCGGTACGGCTGCCGCGTGGACTGCGCGGCGGTGAAGCTCCGGAGCAGGGATTCCAAGCCACCAGGCTACCGACCAACGTCACCTTGACGCGCCCGGACCGGCATCGGAGAGTGAGACCGATACCCACGCGCCGTCAGGTGGAGGAACCCGGTGAGAGTCCGGGGCGGTCCCGCCACTGTCACCGGAGAGCGATCTCCGGGAGCCAGGAACTCCGGCCGGCGCGCCCGTCTACCCGGGGCGCGGACCCCGAGGAGGAACCTCGTGATCCTGCTTCTGTCCACTTCGGACACAGACCTGCTCAGCGCGCGCTCCGCCGAAGGCGAGTACCGCCTCGGCAACCCCGCGCGGCTCGGCGCCGCGGAGCTGCCGGCCCTGCTCGACGGCGTCCGGATCGTGGTCGTCCGCATCCTCGGCACCCCGCGGACCTGGCAGGAGGGCCTGGACACGCTGCTGGCGTCGGGCGCGCACGTCGTCGTCCTGGGCGGGGAGCAGACGCCGGACGCCGAGCTGATGAAGCTTTCGACCGTGCCCGCGGGCATCGCCGCCGAGGCCCACGCCTACCTCGCGCAGGGCGGCCCGGCGAACCTCACGCAGCTGCACCGGTTCCTCTCCGACACGCTCCTGCTCACCGGCGACGGCTTCGAGCCGCCCGCGGAACAGCCCTCGTGGGGTGTCCTGGAGCGGCCCGCCGCGGAGCATGACGGCCCGCTGGTCGGGATCCTCTACTACCGCGCCCACCACCTGTCGGGGAACACGAACTTCGTGCACACGCTCGCCGACCGGATCGAAGCCGCGGGCGGCCGCGCGTTGCCGATCTACACGGCGTCGCTGCGGACCCGCGAGCCGGAGATGATGGCCGCGCTGGGCCGTGTCGACGCGCTGCTGGTCACGGTCCTGGCGGCCGGCGGCACCCGGCCGTCCGAGGTGGGCGCCGGCGGGGACGACGAGGCCTGGGACGTCGCCGAGATGGCCGCCCTCGACGTCCCGATCCTGCAGGCGCTGTGCCTGACCAGCGACCGCGAGACGTGGTCGGCCAGTGACGACGGCCTGTCGCCGCTGGACGCCGGGAACCAGATGGCCGTCCCGGAGTTCGACGGCCGGCTGATCACGGTCCCGTTCTCGTTCAAGGAGCTGGACGCCGACGGCCTCCCCCGGTACGTCCCGGACCCCGAGCGCGCGAGCCGCGTCGCGAAGATCGCGCTGGCGCACGCGCGGCTGCGGCACACACCGCCCGCTGAGCGGCGCATCGCGCTGATGTTGTCCGCGTACCCGACGAAGCACTCTCGCGTGGGCAACGCGGTCGGGCTGGACACGCCCGCGTCGGCGATCGAGCTGCTGCGGCGGATGCGCGCACAGGGCTACGACCTGGGCCCGGACGCGTTCCCGGGCGTCAACCCGACCGGCACCGACCAGCCCGACGGCGACGCACTCATCCACGCGCTGATCGCGGCCGGTGGTCAGGACCCGGAGTGGCTGACCGAGGAGCAGCTGGCCGGGAACCCGATCCGGGTGCCCGCGGCGCGCTACCAGGAATGGTTCGACGCGCTGCCCGCGGAGCTGCGCGAAGGCGTCGAGGAGCACTGGGGCCCGGCGCCCGGCGAGCTGTACGTCGACAACGGCGACATCGTGCTGGCGTCGCTGCAGAGCGGCAACGTGATCATCATGATCCAGCCGCCACGCGGGTTCGGCGAGAACCCCGTCGCGATCTACCACAACCCGGACCTGCCGCCGAGCCACCACTACCTGGCCGCGTACCGGTGGCTGGAAGAGGAGTACGGCGCGCACGCCGTGGTCCACCTGGGCAAGCACGGGTCGCTGGAGTGGCTGCCGGGCAAGACGGCCGGGCTCTCGGCGTCGTGCGCGCCCGACGCCGTGCTCGGGAACCTGCCGCTGGTGTACCCGTTCCTCATCAACGACCCGGGCGAGGGCGCGCAGGCCAAGCGGCGGGCGCACGCGACGATCGTCGACCACCTGATCCCGCCGATGGCGCGCGCGGAGTCGTACGGCGACATGGCGCGGCTCGAGCAGCTGCTGGACGAGCACGCGAACATCGCGGCGATGGACCCGGCGAAGCTGCCCGCGATCCGCGCGCAGATCTGGACGCTGATCCAGGCCGCGAAGCTGGACCACGACCTCGGCGTCGAGGAACGCCCGCACGACGCGGAGTTCGACGACTTCCTGCTGCACATCGACGGCTGGCTGTGCGAGGTCAAGGACGCGCAGATCCGCGACGGCCTCCACATCCTCGGCGAGGCGCCGACCGGCGAGGCGCGGGTCAACCTGGTGCTGGCGATGCTGCGCGCGTCGCAGATGTGGGGCGGCAAGCAGGGCGCGGTGCCGGGCCTGCGGTCCGCGCTGGGGCTCAAGGAAGACGCGCCGATGTCCGAAGTGGACGCGGTCGAGAAGACGGCGCGAGAGCTCGTCCAGACGATGGAGATGCGCGGCTGGGACGCCACGGCGGTCGCGTCGGTGGCGCCGGACGACGCCGTCGCGCAGGTCCTTTCGTTCGCGGCCACCGAAATCGTGCCGCGGCTGGCCGGGACGTCCGGCGAGCTGGACGCGGTGCTGCACGCGCTGGACGGCGGGTACATCCCGGCGGGGCCGAGCGGGTCGCCGTTGCGCGGGCTGATCAACGTGCTGCCGACCGGGCGGAACTTCTACACGGTCGACCCGAAGGCGATCCCCAGCCGGCTGGCCTGGGAAACCGGCCAGGCGCTGGCGGACTCGCTGGTGAAGCGGTACCGCGAGGACACCGGCGACTGGCCGCGCTCGGTGGGGCTGTCGGTGTGGGGGACCTCGGCGATGCGGACGTCCGGCGACGACGCGGCGGAGGTCCTGGCGCTGCTGGGGGTCCAGCCGGTGTGGGACGAGGCGTCCCGGCGCGTCACGGGCATCGAAGCGATTCCGCCGGCCGAGCTCGGCCGGCCGCGGATCGACGTCACGATCCGGATCAGCGGGTTCTTCCGCGACGCGTTCCCGCACGTGATCACGATGCTCGACGACGCGGTGCGCCTGGTGGCCGAGTTGGACGAACCGTCGTCGGAGAACTTCGTCCGGGCGCACGTTTCCGCCGACCTGGCTTCGCACGGGGACGCGCGCCGCGCGACGACGCGGATCTTCGGTTCGAAGCCGGGAGCGTACGGCGCGGGCCTCCTGCCGTTGATGGACAGCGGAAACTGGCGCGACGACAAGGACCTCGCCGAGGTGTACGCGGTGTGGGGCGGCTTCGCGTACGGCCGCGACCTGGACGGCCGCCCCGCGCGCGAGGACATGGAGAGCTCGTACAAGCGGATCGTGGTGGCGGCGAAGAACACCGACACGCGCGAGCACGACATCGCCGACTCGGACGACTACTTCCAGTACCACGGCGGCATGATCGCGACGGTCCGCGCGCTGACGGGCACGGCCCCGGCGTCCTATGTGGGCGACAGCACTTCGCCGGACGCGGTCCGCACGCGGACGCTGGGCGAGGAGACGGCGCGGGTGTTCCGCGCGCGGGTGGTGAATCCGCGCTGGCTGGCGGCGATGCGACGCCACGGCTACAAGGGCGCGTTCGAGCTGGCGGCGACGGTGGACTACCTGTTCGGCTTCGACGCGACGGCCGGTGTGGTCGGCGACTGGATGTACGAGAAGCTGACCGAGTCGTACGTGCTGGACGAGGTGAACCAGGAGTTCCTGCGGCAAGCCAACCCGTGGGCGCTGCGGGGCATCGTGGAGCGCCTGAACGAGGCGGCGGACCGTGGGCTGTGGGAAGAGCCGGACCCGGAGCTGCTGGCGAAGATGCGTGAGGTGTACCTGTCCCTGGAGGGCGACCTCGAGGCGGAGTGACACCAGGTTCACGGTGGCCGCTGAACGCATCGCCCGGAGGCCCACGACCACCGGATCGGACGACGCGAAGACGGGCCTCCCCGACCGGCCGCCCGGACCGGGGAGCGAAGCCCCCGCCGATCAGCTCGCCGCACGAGAAGCTGATCGGCGGGGTCCCGCTGCGACCCGCCGCGCGGTGACTCTGCCGCCCGGTTGAACTGGTAACCCGGTCGCCGAGCTGAGCGCGCGCGGGTTCGAAACTTGGCTTATCCTGTCGCGCCCCTCGGGGCGCGCGGCCGTCGTCAGCTCACCCGAGCCTTCATGTTGTCCGGACAAATATCGGATATTACGGCGCTTTTCGCCCGCCGATCCGCGGCGCCCGACCTTCGAGTCTTGACTTCGTCAATGGTCTAGTCCAATAGTTTGTCCACCCTCGATCCCCACCGGGAGGACAAGTCATGCGCAGGAGCAGACTGGCCGCCGTCGGGCTCGCCGCCGCCACTTTCGCCGCCACCGCCGTGAGCCTCGTGCTCGGCGCGCCGTCGGCGACGGCCGCGTTGAGCAACAACTGGTACGCCGCGGCCCCGTACCTGATGCCCGTGAGCAACAACCCGCCCGATCCCATCACGGTGATGAACGCGACCGGGCTCAAGGCCTTCCAGCTGGCCTTCATCCTCGCGCCCAACGGCGGCGGCTGCAGCCCCACCTGGGACGGCACCAACGCGGTCTCGTCCGACACCACCGTCGCGAACGTGATCTCGCGGATCCGCGCCAACGGCGGCGACGTCTCGGTGTCCGTCGGCGGGTACGGCGGCACGAAGCTCGGCCAGACCTGCGGGAACGTCGCCGCGACGGCCGCCGCCTACCAGCAGGTCATCTCGAAGTACTCGCTCAAGGCGATCGACTTCGACCTCGAAGAGCCCGAGTACGAAAACACCGCGGCCATCGCCAACGAGCTCGGCGCGGCGAAGACGTTGCAGGCCAACAACCCCGGCCTCTTCGTGTCGGTGACCATGCCGGGCACCGCGGCCGGCACCGGCTGGTTCGGCACGCAGCTGCTCGACCAGGCGAAGTCGATCGGCTTCTCCCCCAACAACTTCTCGATCATGCCCTTCGACGGCGGCTTCAACGGCGGCTCGTCACAGGTGTCCGCGCTCGAAGGCCTGCACGGCCTGCTGATGTCGCACATGGGCTGGGACAGCGCGACGGCGTACTCGCACGAAGGCTTCTCCGGCATGAACGGCAAGTCGGACGCTTCGGAGATGTTCTACACCGCGGACTTCCAGACGGTGTACGACTACGCGACCAGCCACGGCCTCGGCCGCTTCACCTTCTGGTCGGTCAACCGCGACCGCGCCTGCGTCGGCACGACCGACAACGGCGTCTGCAGCAACGTCCCGCAGAACGACTGGGACTTCACGAAGTTCAGCGTCCGCTTCGCCGGCGCGACCCCGCCGCAGACGACGCCGACCAACCCGACCACGACGCCGACCACCCCGGGCGGCGGCTCCTGCACCGCGGCGGAGTGGGATCGCACCAAGGTCTACGTGAAGGACGACGTGGTCAAGCACAACAGCCACAAGTTCACCGCGAAGTGGTGGACGCAGGGCGAAGAGCCCGGCACCACCGGCGAATGGGGTGTCTGGACCGACAACGGCGCCTGCTGAGCCGTCCGGCCCGTGCGGGCTCGCGCCCGCACGGGCCTACTTCCAGTCGAGGTGGGTGTTTTCGCGCTGGACCTCTCGCGTCAGCGCGGGCACCTCGACGACGTGCCGCCCCGCCTGTCGCAGCAGCTCGGTGCCCTGGGCGTCGACGAACACGGGCGGCTCGCGCCAGGCGAACACGACCCGCGGGATCCCGGCGTCGAGGATCAGCTGGGTGCAGCTGCGCGGGTGGGAGCTCCGATGGCTGCACGGCTCCAACGAGCTGTACATGGTCGCCCCGGCCAGACGCGGATCGCCTTCGCACTTGGCCAGCGCGGCTTCCTCGGCGTGGTTGGCCGGATCACCTTCGCCGGAATGCCCGGTCGCGACGACCTCGCCGTCGGCGTCGGTGATCACGGCCCCGACCCGGAAGGTGTGGCTCGGCGGGCATTCGGCGGCCAGCGCGATGGCTTCCTTCAGCCGGCCGACGTCCCGGCCGGTCGGTTCGGCGGCCGCGCGGTACTCGAGGATCGCCATTCCGGTGAGCTCACGCGCACTGGTGAGCACCAGCGGCCGCGGGTAGAGCCCGGGCCCGACGAACCGCGGCGCGTCCGGCTGCCCGACGAAGAACGGCGCGATCGCGAGCCGCAGCTCGTCGGCGAGGCCTTCGGCGAGGAACCGCGTGTGGATCCCGCCGCCGCCCTCGACCAGCAGGTTCTTGATGCCGCGCGCGCCGAGGTCGTCGAGGACACGCCCGAAGTCCGGCGGATTCCCCGCGTCGACGACGGTGGCGACGCTCTTCAGCGCGTCGGCCGCCCCGGGCGGCGCGTAGACGATCTTCTCGGCGTCGCCGACGGTGAAGAACTGCGCGTCCGGGTCGAGGCCGCGGGTGGTCACGGTGACCTTGACGGGCTGTTCCGGCTTCCCCTGCGCCAGCCGCTGTTGCCGCAGCTCCGGCGACCGGACGAGCAGCCGCGGGTTGTCGGCGCGGACCGTTCCGGCCCCGACGAAGATGGCGTCGGCCTCGGCCCGCAACCGGTCCACGATGGCGAAGTCGTCCTTTGTGGACAGTACGAGCCGCTCGGGTGAGGTGTCGTCGAGGAAGCCGTCGAGCGACTGCGCGGCGGACAGCAGGACGTGCGGCCGGGTGATCACCCGGCCCAGTATGCCGTTCCGTAACGCGCCCGGCGATCGCGGCGTCTATCCGGCATGGGCACGCGCGGCTGGTACCACGAACGGACCCTCACCACGGTCGACACCGTCGGCCGTGAGGTACGGGTGTCGACCGGGCTCACCCGCGACCCGGAAGGCCGCCTGGTCGCGGCGATCGCGATCGGCGACGGCCCGACCGCGATCTTCCGCCACGCCGCCGACACCCTCGACCGGACCGAGCTGCTGGACAACACCGAGCAGACGGTGCGGGACCTGCGGCGGCTCGCGAGCGTGCCGCCGCGGATCTGACCGGGCTCAGGCCGGCAGGACGGCGTACTGGCGGACGTAGAGGTCCGTGTAGGTCACCGGTCCGCGCGGACCGGGGACCTTGTCCAGGTTGATGCCGGTTTCCGGCACGGCGAGCAGCTTGAAGCCGTCGAGGAGCCGGGTCGGCGCGTTCCAGAAGACGCCGGTGCCGGTGTAACCGTCGAAGAAGGCGTCGGCGGCCGACTCGTCTTCGGTGGAGATGCCCGCGGCCAGGCCCGACGTCCGCTCGTTGGCGATCTCGACGGCGTCGGCCAGCGCCCCGACCTTCGCGACGGTGACGGTCGCCTCCCGGTCGGAGTCCAGCGCCCACTCGTAGCCGATGGCGTGCTCGTGCGGCGCCAGCGAAGGCGTGACACCCCGCTCGGCCAGCGCTTCGGCGATCCCGGGCCAGACCTCGTCGTGGATGCCCTCGTGGATGAGCAGCAGGTTCAGCCGGTTGCAGACGCCCAGCCGGTCGAGGCTGGCGTAGACCAGGTCGCGCGCCTTCGTGACGTCCGCCCCGCGGTCGACGTACAGCACACCGCCGCCGTCGGCGTGGGCGAGCGTCCGCACGCCGTGGACGGCCGCCTCGGTGGCGAGGGCCCGCGTGCTGTCCCCGCTGCCGCGCAGGATCACGAGCGGCACCAGGTCGGGCAGCCGCACCAGCGCGGACGCGGCCTCGCGCTCGACGCGCGGCACCAGCTGGACGCAGTCGGCGTTGATACCGGCCTCCGTCAGCGCCGGCGCGATGACGACCTCCCGCAACCGCTGGGCCGAGCCGAGCGCGGCCGAGCCGGTGCGCAGCACCCCGCCGTTGCGCGACTTGACCAGCTGCGACGCCACGTCGACGGTCACGTTCGGCCGCGCCTCGTAGTTCGCGCCGATCACGCCGACCGGGCGACGTCGCTCGACCAGCTTCAGGCCGCCGTCCAGCGTGGACACCTCGACCGACCGCTCCTGGTGCGGGGCGCCGGCGAGCAGGCGCAGCTGCTCGGCCATGCCGGTGAGCCGCTCCGGGGTGATGGTGAGCCGGTCGAGCAGACCGGCGCTCATGCCCTCGGCCTTCGCCCGCTCGACGTCGGCCTGGTTCGCCTCCAGGATCTCCTCCCGGTGCGTGACCAGCCGCTCGGCCATCCCGCTCAGCGCGGCGTCGATGGTCTCGGCGCTCGCGGCGGCGAGCGACGGCGCGGCCAGCTTCGCCGCCCGTGCGCACTCCTCGACGGCCTTGGCGACCTCGTCCATCGTTCGTCTCCCTCCGCGCGGACCGGCGAGAGACCAGTTTGCCGCATGGGCGTGACCAGGGGCTCCGCCGCCCCCTCAGGCGGACGCGTCGCCGAGCGCGGTCAGTTCGTCGTCCGACAGCCGCAGGTCGGCCATCGCGACCAGCGCCGGCACCTGCTCGACCGTGCGTGCCGAGGCGATCGGCGCGACCACGGTCGGCTGCTGCGCGAGCCAGGCCAGCGCGACCGTCGCCGGCTGCGCACCCCGTGCCGCGGCGACCGTCTCCAGGGCGGCGAGCACCTTGACCCCGCGCTCGCTGTCCGCGTAGCCCCCGGCCAAGCCGGGCAGGTCCCGCACGCTGTCGACCGCCTGCCCCGGACGGTACTTCCCGGTCAGGAACCCCGACGCGAGCGCGAAGTAGGGAACACAAGCCAGGCCCGTCTGCTGGACGACGTCCCGGCGCGCGCCCTCGTAGGTGTCCCGCGAGACGAGGTTGTACTGCGGCTGGAGCACGCTGTAGCCGGTCAGCCCCTCCCGGGCGGCGAACTCCAGCGAGGCGGAGAGCCGCTCGGGGCTGACGTTCGACGCGCCGAGCGCCCGCACCTTGCCCGCCCGCACCAGCTCGTCGAGCGCGGTCACGATGTCTTCCACGGGGACGGACTCGTCGTCGAAATGCGCGTAGTACAGGTCGATGTGGTCGATCCCCAGCCGTCGCAGGGACTCCTCGGCGGCAGCCTTGATGATGGCCGGCGCCAGGCCCTTGTACTGCGGGTGGTCACCGACCTTCGTCGCGACGACGACGTCGTCCCGGTTCCCGCGCGCGGCGAGCCACCGGCCGATGACGACCTCGGACTGCCCGGGCTCGTTGCCGGGGAAGTGGTACATGTACGAGTCCGCGGTGTCGACGAAGTTGCCACCGGCCGCGCGGTAGGCGTCGAGCACGGCGAACGACTGTGCCTCGTCGGCCGTCCAGCCGAAGACGTTCCCGCCCAGGCACAGCGGCGAAACGGCGAGCTCGGTCCGGCCCAGGGTGCGGAGATCATTCATGGCACCCAGTTAACCCGCGGCCGGTGAATTCCTGCCACCGGCGCTCAGGCGGCGGCGGGCTCCAGCAGCCACAGCCCGCCCGCGATCAGGCAGCTGACGGTCGCCACGGCGAACACCAGCACCCACAGCACCGGCGGCACCGCGGTCAGCCGGCCCAGCTGGTCGGCGTCGGAGTCGCGGGCCTGCCCGCGCCGCCGCTTGACCTGCAGCTCGGCCACCGGCCGCACCCCGCCGAACAGCAGGAACCACGTCACGAGGTAGCTGAACGGAGCCTGCACCTCGACCGGCGCGACAAACGCGACCAGCGCGAGCACCAGCGCACTGGCGACGACGGTGAACACCCCGTAGGCGTTGCGCACCATCACCAGCACGCCGAGCAGCAGCAGCGCGATCAGGACGAGAACGGTCCCGACCAGGTCGTTCCCCAGCAGACTCGCGAACAGCAGCCCCAGCACCGACGGCGCGAGGTACCCGGCCATCGCGGTGAACGCCATGCCCGGCCCTTCGGGCTTCCCGCGCGACACGGTGACGCCCGAGGTGTCCGAGTGCAGCTTGATGCCCTGCAGCCGCCGCCCGACGAGCACCGCGGCCAGGGCGTGCCCGGCCTCGTGCACGATGGTGACGACGTTACGCACCAGCCGCCAGGGCGACCCGCCGACCAGCACGACCAGCAGCGCCACCCCACCGGCGACCAGGGTGATCACGGCGGGAGTCTGGGCCTGCTCGAGCAGGTCACCGGCCGACGAAGGGGCGGCGGCGACCGCGCGAAAGGCTGACAGGGCGTGACCGGCCGGGCCACCGAGCGCGAGTTGAACGGGCGAGCTCACCCGAACACCTCACCACAGGCGATATTTGGCTACGGTGAGTCCCCGCCGCTGGCCGCTTTGCGGCTTCCGGTATCGGGTCGACCCACCACGCGCGCCGTACCGAGCCGCCCCTCCGGCAGAAGTCAGGCCAGGGCGCGGTCGACGAAGGCGAAACCCAGGTCGAGCCGTCCGTCGCCGGGGTCCGCCACGCCGGCGTCGCGGTACCACGACGCCGGGGCCTCGGGGTGCGGGCCGACCACCGCGACCCGGCCGCGGCCGTAACCCGCGACCGCCGCCGCGATCGTTCCGTTCGTGTAGCGCGCCAGCACCGTTGCCGGTGCGTTCAGGACGAACTGCGGGCCGTCCTGGAAGTACATCTCGTGGCGGCTGCCCTCCCAGTCCACCTCGACCAGAGTGTCCTTTGTGGACTTGGTGGTCGCGCCGCGCGAAGTGATGTACTGCCGGGTGTCGCCGGGGAGCAGGCCGAAGCCCGGGGTCGCGCCCGCCAGGTAGCCGCCCAGGCAGAAGCCCAGGTAGCGGCCGCCGCCGCGGACGTACGCGGTGACCGTGTCGCGGTGGCGGCGCATCACCCGCCACGCGTCCGACAGGCCTCCGCCGCCCGGCTGCGCGTACAGCACCGCGGCTGACAACGCCTCGGTTGTCAGGGGAATCTTTTCGTCGGGGCCGCAGTACTCGACACGGAAACCACGCGGGTGCGCGCGAAGCAAGGCAGCCACCGCGTCCGAACACGGGCCGGTCGCGCCGTCGCCGCGGTAGACGAGGGCGAGCGGGCCCGGTTCGGGCCCACCGCACGCGGCGAGCAGGCCCACCGCCGCGACGCCCGCCAGGAGACCCCGGCGGGACAACCCGGTCACGCCCGCTCCAGGAACGGTTCTCGCGCCCGTTTCGCCAGCGCCGTGACGAGCGACTCCAGCGGTCCCTTCCCGGCTGTCGCCCGCCAGGCCAGGCCGACGACCAGCACCGCGGCCACCTGAAGCGCGTACCCGACGCCGGGACTGTACACGTCGTAGTCGGAGTTCAGGAACATGATGTGCGCGGTGTAGAAGGTCAGCGTCATGCTGCCCGCCGCGGCCAGCGGAGCGAGCACGGCGGGGCGCACGACCCGGCCGAGCAGGAGCATCAGCCCCAGCAGGGCGATCGCGGAGCCGGTCGTGCCGACCAGGTCCGGCGCGGTCCCGGTGTGCGGGGCCGCGATGGCCAGCCACCACGGCGTCGACGTCGGCGTTGTGCCGTCGCCGCCGAGGTTGAGCAGCTCCGTCGTCTCCGGCACGGTCAGGACGCTGAACGGCTGCGCGGACCAGATCTCGGTCAGGCCGCCGAAGCGGTGCAGCAGCACCCACGACGCCGCCACCGCGCCGACGGCCAGCGCCACCCCGGTGCCCAGCAGCGCGACCGCGGTCTTGACGCGGCGCAACGAAAGCCGGCCAACAACGATGCCCGCGCAGAGGTACACCGTCCACGACAGAGCCGGGTACTCGCCGGTGAGCGTCAGCTCGGTCAGCAGCCGCACGGGATGCGTCACGGCGTAGGCGAACCCGTTGTTCAGCAACGTCGGTTCGGGCAGGTGCGGCTGCAGCAGGTGCGTCAGCGGCGGGACGCCGGCCGCGACCGCGACGCCGACGGCCGCGACCGCCCACGTCGGCAGCAGGACCAGCGGGATCGCGAACAGGAACAGGATCGCGTAGTACGGCAGGATCACGACGGCCAGTTCGGCGTCGGTGTAGCCCAGCGCCAGCCCGATCAGGCCGATGGCGAGCGCGCGGACGGCCAGCATCGCGGCGGTGGCGCGGAACCCGGCGCCGCGCACCCGGCGCCGTCCGGTCATGAAGGCGACCCCGACCCCGGCCAGGACGGCGAACGCCGCCGCCGCGCGGCCGCCGAAGATCGCGAACGACAGGGACGGGTGGCCCGGCGTGCTCTCCTCCGGCAGCGAGTGCACGGCCATCATGCCGAGCAGCGCGATTCCCCGCGTGGCGTCGACGGCGGTCAGGCGGACCCGGGGCCCGCGGTCGCGCGGGGTTTCGGTCGTGCCCGGCTGTGTCTCGCGCGCGGTGTCCGTCATGCGGCCATCACCGTGTTCACGAGGTCGCGGCCGAGGTCGTGCCCGAAGCGGAGCCACGGTGCGCGCAGGCCGCCGTCGGTGTACCAGTCGCGGGTGGCTTCCGGGTGCGGGCCGACGACGCCCACCCGGCCCGCGCCGAAGGGGGCGACCAGCGCGGCGGCCGTCCCGTTCGGGTAGGTGGCGAGCACGTCCGCGGCCGCCGGGTCGTCGAGCACGAACACCGGGCCGTCCTGGAAGTACAGCTTGCGGCGGCGACCGCGCCAGCGGACCTTGACGATGGCGTCCTCGTCGTGGTCGATGGTCGCGTTGCCGGTGTCGATGTAGCGGTCGGTGTCGCCGGGCAGCAACCCGAACCCCGGCGTCGCGCCGGCCAGGTAACCGCCGAGGCAGAAACCGAGGTAGCGGCCGCCGCCGTCGACGAAGGCGCGGATGTCGTCACGGTGGCCGCGCAGCTTCCGGTACGCGCGCCCGAGCGTCCCGCCGCCCGGCTGCGCGTACAGCGCCGCCTCCGACAGCGCCGCCGAGCCGAGCGGGATCTCTTCGCGCGGACCGGTGAACCGGACGTCGAAACCGTGCCGGGTCGACTGCAGCAGCCCGGCGACGGCCTCGGGGCAGCCGGGGGTGGTCGCCGGGCCGCGGTAGACGAGCGCGAGCTTCACGCGGCCCGCCCGGGGTTGTCGAGGGTCAGCGCGGTGCAGCGGACCCCGCCGCCGCCCTTGCGCAGCTGCGTCGTTTCGAGCTCGACGACGTCCAGGCCGAGTTCCCGCAGCTCCGTCGCCAGCACCGGGACGCCCGCGGTCATCGTCACGGTGGCGCCGTCGCTCACCAGGTTGAGCGCGAACGCCTCGGCTTCGGCTTCGGAAACTTCGATCAGCGTGCCGCCGAGGTCGCGCAGCCGGCCGCGGCTGGGTTCGTCGAGCGCGGCCGGGCAGTACGCGAGGACACCGGGCGCCACCACGGCGACCGCGAGGTCCAGGTCGTACCAGCGCGGCCCGGTCGTCCGCAGCGGCACGATC
This sequence comes from Amycolatopsis sp. NPDC104587, assembly GCF_055583645.1. Taxonomy (NCBI): domain Bacteria; kingdom Bacillati; phylum Actinomycetota; class Actinomycetes; order Pseudonocardiales; family Pseudonocardiaceae; genus Amycolatopsis; species Amycolatopsis sp. NPDC104587. The sequence continues at coordinate 617,584 of NZ_JBVJNO010000002.1, read as the reverse complement.
TCGTACCCGAGCACCTCGGCGACGACGTCGTGAGCGCGCCGGTCGGTCCGCTGCCCGTACCCGGCCAGGAGGAGGTCGCCGTGGGCGAGCGCGTCACCCTGGCCGCTGAACGCGTACGGCGACTCGGTGACCTCGAACCCGTTGGCGGTGAACCAGTCCCGGTGGTACGGCGTCTCGGCGCGCCGTTCGGGCGGCAGGTTCGCGAGCACGGCCCGGCCGTCGCGCACCACGGCCGCGTTGGCCGTGTAGACCATGTCCGGGCACTCCGGCGCCGGGGCGAGGAACTCGACCTTGCGCCCCGCCGCGAGGTGCGCGGCCACGAGCGCGTCGTGCTCGGCGAGCGCGGCCGCCGGGTCCGGCTGCACCGCGGTGTCCATGTACGGGTTGATCTCGTAGTCGACCCGGAAGTGGTGGGCGCCGGACGTCAGCAGGGCGGTGTTCACGCCGGAAGTCCTTTCACGAGCAGGGTTTGCGCGGGAATGCCGCGCCAGGAGGTGCGCGAGGCGAGGTGTTCGCCCTTCATCAGCAGCGACAGCGAGCCGAGGGAGACGCCGTCGCCGACCACGGCGTCGTAGAGCACGATCGCGCGGGTGCCGACGGTCGCGCCGTCCCCGACCGTGACCACCGACATCTTCATGACACGGTCCTCGAACAGGTGAGTCTGCAGCGAGACCTCGGTGCCGACCGTGGCGTCGTCGCCGACCCGCACCAGATCGAACTCGGTCAGGTACGTCGTGCCGATCCACGTGCGCCGCCCGATCCGGGCGCCGAACCAGCGCAGCAGCGGCGGCAGCAACGGTGTCCCCACGAGCATGCCGAGCCCGGCCGGGACCGCCGCCGACTCGTAGAGCCCGGTGACGAACTCGCTGCGGCGCACGAACGGGCTCCAGAGCGGCTCGACGCGCGGGGTGTACTCGCCGACGACGTTGCGCTTGGTCGCCGCGCAGAACCCGATCACCCCGAGCCCGGACGCGATCGCGACCAGCGGCGAGACCAGCGCCGGCACCGGCAGGTCGCGGCCGGCCGCGAGCCCGGACAGCGCCAGCAGGAAGAGGTAGAAGCTCAGGCCCAGCAAGGACGCCGGGAGCGTCGCGCGGGCGAACTCGATGCCCAGGCGCTGCCGGACCAGCCGCCGTGGCGGACGGAACGTCTGCTCCTCGGGGAAGTCGCCGCTGTCCTGGCGCCGCGGCAGGTGCATCGCGGGCGAGCCGAGCCACGAGGAGTCCCCGGGCACCTGCGTCCCGGGCGGGACCGTGCCGACGCCGACCAGGGACCCTTCGCCCAGCGCCGTCCCGGCCGGCACGACCGAGGCGTTGCCGACGAACGCGCGCCGCCCGACGTCGGTGGTGAGGAAGGCGACCCGGCCGCGGGCGAACGTCGCCGCGCCGACCGTGGCCATGTCGGCGACGAAGCTTTCCGGGCCGAGGGTGAGCAGGTCCGGGTCGAGGTGCCCGGCCGTGGACACCTCGGCACCGCGCCCGACGCGGGCACCGAGCAGCCGCAGCCACGGGACCGTGTACAGCGTTGCGTAGAGCGAGTTCGTGAAGGTCAGGCTGAACTCGAGGAGCTTGTCGGCGACCCACTTGCGGACGCCGAGCCCGGAGCGCACCGGGTGGATCCCGACCGGTGTGTCCGGCAGGACGAGCTTCCGGCCGAGCGCGACGACCAGGCAGACGGTGACCACGAAGATCGGCCCGGCGAGCACGGTCGCGACCACGCCGGCCAGCACGCCCCAGCCCAGCAGTGCCCACCACACGAACGCGACGCTCGGCAGGATCAGGCAGATCGCGCCGACCTCCAGGGCGCCGAGGCCCAGCAGGGTCAGCAGCACGTGGTGCCACCGCCACCCGCGGCCCGCTTCGGCCGGCGCCAGCAGGTCTTCGACGACCGGGGACAGCGCGTCCACCCGGGCCGACGGCGACCCGGCCCGCCGCTCGCCCGCGGGCACGGACTCCCCGCGCCCGAGCAGCGACTGCTCGGCGAGCGCGGCGCCCGGCCCGACCGAGGTGCCCGGCTCCAGGACGGAGTTCGCGCCGACGAACGCCCCCGCGCCGACGGTGATCTCCCCGACGGTCACCCAGCCGTCCTCGACCCGCCACGGCCGCAGCACCGCGCCGTAGCCGATCGCGGCGTCGTCCTCGACGCGCACCAGCGCGGGCAGGGAGATCGAGCTGGTGGCGATCACCGCGCGCTTGCCGACGCGCGCGCCGAGCAGGCGCAGGTACAGCGGCATCAGCCCGGACCCGCTGACCACCGGCAGCGGGCCGACGCTCAGCAGCAGGTCGAGCGTCCAGAGCCGCAGGTAGGTCGGCCCCCACAGGCGGTAGCGGCCCGGCCGGATGCCCGCCGAAAGCGGCCACACCAGCAGCAGCGGCACCAGCCAGCGGACGCCGAGGTAGCTGACCAGGATCGCGACCAGCAGCTGCGCGAGGACGGAAACCGAGACGTCACCATCGTTCCAGGTGTAGACGTAGGCGACCGGCAGGGTGATCACCAGCAGCAGCAGGTAGACGACCACGGCCTGCGCGCCGCCGGCGACCGCGATCCGGCGCGTCCGATGGCGGATCGGCGCGTGGCGCGGCTCGGCTTCGGTGGCCGCCGCGGGCTCGTGCGCGTCCAGGTGCGCGGCCAGGGAGCGGACGTCGGGGTGGGCGTAGAGGTCACGCACGGCGATCCCGGCGGCGAGGTCGTGCTCGCGCAGCCGGGACACGACAGTCGCGGCCAACAGCGAGTGGCCGCCCAGGTCGGCGAAGAAGTCCGCGGTCACCGAGAAGTCCTCGGGCGCCATGCCGAACGCTTCCGCCCACACTCGCGCGACGGTCTCTTCGGTTTCGGTGGCCGGGGCGACGAGCGGGCCGTCCAGGGTTCTTTTCCGGCCTTCGGGCACCGGCAGCTCGCGGCGGTCCACCTTGCCGCTGGGCATCATCGGCAGCACCGGGAGCGTGACGAAGAACCCGGGCACCATGTACGCGGGCACCTGGTCACGCAGCTTTTCCCGCAGGCGCGGGTAAAGCGCGGTCTCGTCCGCTGTGGACACCACGTAGCCGACGAGCTCGGGGCTGCCCGGCGTCACCTCGACCATCGCCGCGGCGGCCGCCGAGACGTCCGCGTCGGCGAGCAGGACGCTCTCGATCTCGCCGAGGTCGACGCGGTGCCCGCGGATCTTCACTTCGGCGTCGGCGCGGCCCAGGTATTCGATTTCCCCGCCGTCGACGAGCCGGCCGAGGTCGCCGGTGCGGTACACCCGCTCGCCGTCGTGGCTGATGAACTTGTCCGCGGTCAGCTCCGGCCGCCCGACGTACCCCTTGGCGACGCCCGGGCCGCCGATGCAGATCTCGCCGACCTCGCCGGCGGGCACCGGCACGCGGTCGTCGTCGAGCAGCACCACCGAATACGTCGGCACGGGTACGCCGATCGTGACCGGCCGGCCCGGCCGCAGCTCGCACCAGGTCGCGGTGACGGTGGCCTCGGTCGGGCCGTAGGTGTTGAGGATCCGGCGGCCGGGGCGCGCCCAGCGGTCGACCAGCTGGCGCGGGCACGCTTCACCGCCGACGAGGAGGTTGCGCAGCAGGGGGAGGTCGTGCGGGATCGTCGCCAACAGCGTCGGGACGCAGTAGAGGACACTGATCCGCGCCTCCTCGAGGAATTCGGCCAGCTCGGCGCCCAGCCGGCGGGAGTCGGTCGGGCCCGCGACGAGCGTCGCGCCGACCGCCCACGTCGGCCAGATCTCCTCGATCGAGAAGTCGAAGGAGATCGTCATCCCCTGGTAGACGCGGTCGTCCGGACGCACGTCGTACAGCTCGGGGACGACGTCGAGGAAGTTGCGGATGCTGTGGTGCGCGACCTCGACGCCTTTGGGGCGGCCGCTGGACCCGGAGGTGTAGATCACGTACGCGCTCGGGTCGGCGTCGAGCAGGTCGTCCTCGGTGAGGTCCGGCCGGTCGTCGCGGCCGGCGAGGTCGGCGGGATCGAGCGTCGGGCACGGGGCGTCTTGGACGCGGTCCGGCGTCGTCAGCAGCAGGTCGACGCCCGCGTCTTCGGTGATGTAGGCGACCCGGTCGGCGGGGGACGCGGGGTCGATCGGCACGAACACCCCGCCTGCCTTCCCGACGGCGAGCAGGCAGGTGTAGGTGTGCAGGCTGCGTTCGACGAGAATCGCGACCCTGGCCCCGCGCCGGACCCCGGCGGCGCGCAACCGGTGGGCGAGCCGGTTGGCCCGCCGGTCCAATTCTTCGTAGCTGAAGGAATCGCCGCCGACCTCGAGCGCGACGGCGTCCGGAACGCGGTCGGCGGTTCGCTCGAAGACGTGGTGCAACCGCCGGACCGGCTCGGCGTCCGACGGCCGGGCCGCCGTGGCGACGACGGAATCGGACGGAAAGTCCGTGAACCCCACGCAGCTCCCTTTCCACTCGAACGGCTGCCTTCAGGACTCCATACGGTGTAGCCCGGTTCACCCGTTGGTATGTATCTCCATCCTCGACAGAGTTGACCGTAGTTGGCAAGTAACAAACGGTGATCTTCCCCACGCGGGTGATCAAACCATTCGTGAATGAGCATTCCGATGTCCGGAAAAATGCCGACAAGCGCGGAATCAGGGGAAGCGCGGGTGAAATTCATGTGAATCCGACGCTCGGGGTCACGGGAAAGATTGCGGAAGTCTTACGTTCACTCGCGACGAGCGAAAAGGTGTCGAGGATAGGCGCCTCGCGGTCCGGAGTTCGCCCGAGCGGGTCAGCCCGTGTGGTCGGGCAGCGGCCGGATGCGGGCGAACAAGGTGGTGGTCCTGGTTCCGCGGAGCTCGGCGCGCCGCTCCAGGGCAGCGAGGTCGAGGCGCACCTCCTGCGGGCGTCGTCGGTGCCGCACTCGGCGAGCTTGCCCTCGGCTCAGCGGCGGAACGGGCCGGCCCTGGTGCCGCGCGCGGACGACGCGGCGCGGGCCGACCCGGGCCCGTTGGACTCCGTGGCTTCGAAGGTGCCGGAACAGCGTTGCCCGACGTGGGCGGGCAGCGTTTCGGGGCCACTTCCAGTGCCAGGTACAGCTCGACCAGGCGGGCGACCGAGCACCGCCGGGCGCCGAGCTCGCAGGTGGCGAGGGTCTGGGTCGCTGCGCAGCCGGCGGTTGAGGTCGCGGCGCGTCAGGCCGCGCTCCTCGCGGAGCCGGCGGAGCTCCCTGCCGAGCATGTGCCGGTATCCGGCTGCACCGCTTTCCGCCGGTGTGCCCGCCGCGGCGCGCACCCCGGGCACAGTGGCCTCGCCTGATCCCGGTTCACCGCCGAGCGACGAGCGGCAGGCGCTCCGGCTGAGCCCGTCGATTGTGACGGGCCGGTGTGCAGGCTCCAGCGGGAGCGGAGAACGAGGAGGTGGCGAGGGAGCTGGCGGATGCGGCGATCGCCACGCTCAGGCTACAGTCCTATGTGGATGGTCTGGGTGCCGGATTCGGCGCGAGGGTGGGCGTCTTCCTTGCCGACGATCGCGCAGCGCACGCGGCGGAAGCGGTCCGGTCGGCGTAGGTCTCGCTGCGCCGCGCGAAGGAGCTCGGCCAGGTCCGCTGGGTGCTGTCCAACCCGGTGGCCAGCAGGCGGACGATGCCGTGCGGTACGGCATCGCGGGCGCGCCGGCGGGCGAGATGACGGTCGGCTGCCGCCCCCACACCGTCCTCCCGGACGCCGCGATCATCACCTCGCGCAACGCCGTGCTGCGCCGGCGCCACCCCGAGCTGGGCGAGCTGCGGCCCGAGGAGTTCTCCCCGCTCGCCGAAACGACGGGGCACGACGATCACGCCCGGCCGCCACCGGCGACTGGCACACGTTCGGTGACGACCCGGCCATGCGGTGCCTGACCTTGCCCCGGCCGCATGGCGATCGACGGCGATCTCGGGCACCTCGTCGGCCAGGAGCTCGACTGCAACAGCCTCCGGCACCGGCACCTCGTGCTGTGCACGGACGGGGCCGTCCTTGCTCGACGACCGCGGCGACCTCCTCGGTTCTCTGGGCGAGCCGGCCCGGGCGGGGAAGTGTTCGTCGTCGACATCACGGGCCTGGCCGACCTGGCGCTCCTGCCGGCGCTGGAGGTCCCGGCCCGGCGGGAACACTGGCGGGAGTGATCATCGACGCCCTGGAGCAGGGCATTCGCACGATCGGTCAAGTGGCCGACCGAACCGAACACCCGGGCATCAAGGTCAGGCGCCCGAGGCGTGCCTTCCGAGGCCCACGCGGAGCTGTTGTTCGGCATCAAGGTGGTGGCGCTTCGGGCCACGCCTGCCGACGTGTGCGGCCGCCGCGGAAACCGAGACTCGGGTGAGCCGGGAACTTCCCGACGCCAATCCGCACTGGGGCCGTAGTCCTCCGCTCGCTCGGCCGCGGACGCCGGTGCCGCCGTTGCAGGCTCGGCGGCGATGCGCCTTCTTCACGGACGCGAGATCACCCAGCTCGTGCGGCTGGTCACCGAGTGCGGACTGCCGCCGGCGGCCGGTCGGTTGCACCTCGCCGTGTGCAGGCGGGGTGCAACCGCACCCTTGTCAGGCGAGAGTCCACACGGCCGCCGCGGGCGTGGCTTCGGCGAGGTGATCAAGCTCGCGCGAACCCCGACATACCGCCACCCGGGTCAGGTCATCGCGACTCCCTCATCCGCGCTTCGCCCTCGACGCGGAACAAGAACGACACCCAGCTTCGGAACGGCGCCCAGGCCTCCGCGATCTCCGTCAGCTCTGCGACCTCCGCCTCCGGCAGGTGGTACGCCTCCCGCATGATCTCGTGAAGACGGCTCTCCCCACGGGGAAAGACGTCCGGGTGGCCCGCGCCGCGGATCAGGATCAGCTCTGCGCTGAAACGCCCGATCCCCGGGAGCAGCTGCAGCTCCTTCAGTGCCTCCTCGGGCGGCATCGCCCGCAACGCGGTCGCGTCGAGCGCGCCCGCGACGGCCGCCGAAGCGATTCCGCGCAGGCGTTGGACCTTCCGTCCGGACAGGCCCGGCAGATACTCCAGGTCCGCCAACACCGCCGGTGCCGGGAACGACGTCAAGGTCACCCCGCCGACGTCGACTTCCGTGCCGTGGCATTCCGTCAAGCGGCGGCGCAGCCGGACCGCTTGGGTCATCCACACCCGATGGCTCAGCACGGCCCAGCACGCCGCCTCGTACGGGGATGCGAACAGGACCGGACGCAGTCCTGGCTGCAGATCCCGCAGCAAGGACACCACCGGGTCGCGGTGACCGACCGTCGGGAACGTCGTGCCGTCGACGTCCAGAGAGCAGATCCTCCTCACCTGCGCCACGACGGCGTCGGCCTGCGAGGGCGGCGCGTGGACCTCCACCGTCACCTCGCCGGGCGATCTCTGCCGCAGCACCGCTCCCACCGGGGTCCACTCGCCGTCGAGCGGGAAGGCCACCCGGAGCGCGCCCGGCTGAGCTTCCGGCCGGCCGGCCGGGGCGAACCCGGTCAGGAACCGGGCCGCAGCGGCAAGGTCGAACTCACCGTGCACCGCGATTGTGTTGTCCACCATGGGAATCGTCATCTCTCCTCCTCGGATCGGGAACCTCGCCGACGACGTTAGGAACCGGCACCGACAATTTCCGGCCTCGAACGTCTGAGCCCGGCGTTCTTCACCTGATCGAGCGAACGGCGCGCAACCCGCCCCGGTTTGGCATACTGCCGGTATCCGAACTCCGGGAGGGCCCGTGACCACCGCACTCGAACGCCTCGAGAAGCTGCTGGAAGAACCAGCCGAGCGCGGCGAAGGCTTCCTCGATCTGCTCGGCACCGCGACCCAGGCCGGTCCGCCGACCGGGCTCACGCAACGCCTGATGCGCACGACCCTGCTCCCCCAGGTCTACGAGCGGTACTGGCGCCCCGCCCTCGGCCGCGCGCTCAAGGGGCCGCTCGGCCCGAGCATGGCGGGCGAGGTCCGGCTCGCCACCGAGCTCCTCCGCCTCGAACCCGGCCGGACCGTGCTCGACGTCGCCTGCGGCACCGGCCGGTTCACCCGTGCGTTCGGGGCGGCCGTGGGGCCGGACGGGCTCGCGATCGGCCTCGACGGCGCGCGCACGATGCTCACCAAGGCCGTCGCCGAGAGCAGCGCCGACGTCGCCTACCTGCGCGCGGACGCCGTGCGCCTCCCGCTGCGGGAGTCCACTGTGGACGGCGTCTGCTGCTTCGCCGCGCTCCACATGTTCGCCGAGCCGGAAACCGCGTTGGACTCCTTCGCGCGCGTGCTCAAGCCGGGCGGGCGGGTCGTGCTGCTCACGAGCGCCCGTCGAGGCTGGCAACCCGCGCGGGTTGCGGAGTCCGTCGGCGGGATCCTGAGCGGGCAGCGGATGTTCGACCGCGGCGAAGTGGCGGCGAGCCTGCGCGCCCGCGGGTTCACCGACATCACCGAGCGGTACGCGGGTGTCACGCAGATCGTGGCGGGCCGGCTGACCTGAGCGCCGCGGATTGTCGGGCCCGCCGGTTAGCATCGCCCCATGACCCACCACGAGCCCGTCCCGCCCGACGACAGCTACCTGCGTTCCCTGGTCGAGGCCACCGCCGACGCCGTCGCGGCCGCCGAACCGCTGTCCTCGCCCTACCCCGGCGCGGACGAGGCGACGCGGGCCGAGGTGACCGCCGCGGTGGAGCGGAGTTCACCCGATCTGGTGGCGTTGAGCCAAGATCTGCACGCCCATCCGGAGGAAGGGTTTGCCGAGCACCGCTCGGTGCAAGCGCTTGCCGACCTCCTGAAGCGCCACGGTCACGAGGCGACCGTCGGCGTCGGCGGCCTGGACACCGCGCTGCGGGCCGGCACGCCCGAGCGAGACGGCCCGCACATCGCCGTCCTCGCCGAGTACGACGCGCTGCCCGGCCTCGGCCACGCGTGCGGCCACAACATCATCTGCACCACCGCCGCGGGCGGCTTCCTCGGCGCCGCCACCGTCGCCGAGCGGCTCGGCGGCCGCGTCAGCCTGATCGGCACACCGGCCGAAGAAGGCGGTGGCGGCAAGGAGATCCTGGCCCGCGCCGGGGTGTTCGACGACGTCGACGCCGTGATCATGCTGCACCCGTTCGGCCACGACATCGCGCTGCACCCGTTCCTCGGCCGCCGTCAGCTGGAGATGGTCTTCCACGGCGTCGGCGCGCACGCGAGCGCCCAGCCGTTCATGGGCCGCAACGCGCTCGACGCCGCCGTAGCCGCGTACCAAGGCGTCTCCGCGCTGCGCCAGCAGCTCCCGCAGAGCGACCGCGTCCACGGGATCTTCACCGACGGCGGCGCCCGGCCGAACGTCGTCCCGGCCCGCGCCGCGCTGCTGTTCTACCTCCGCTCCCAGAGCCCGGACACCCTGCGCGACCTCGCCGCGCGCATGACGTCGATCGCGGAGGGCGCGGCGGCGATGACCGGCTGCGGGGTCGAGCTGATCTGGGACGCCCAGGCCGCCTACCTGCCGATCCGGTTCAACACCGCGCTCGCCGGGCGCTGGTCGGTCAACGAGGCCGGCACCGGCCGCAAACCGCTGCCGCCGGGCATCGTGCCGGAGTCCCTGACCGGGTCGACCGACCTCGGCAACCTCTCCTACCGGATGCCCGCGCTGCACCCGATGCTGGCCGTCTCGGGTCCGACGGTCGCGTTGCACACCAAGGAGTTCGCGGCCGCGGCCGGCTCGCCCAGCGGGGACGCGGCGGTCCGCGACGGCGCGCTGGGCCTCGCCCTGACCGCCGCGGACTACCTCGGCGACGCCGAGCTGCGGAAGGCGGTGCACGACGAGTTCGAGGCGGCGGGAGGTGCGCTGGACGTTCCGTCGTTCTTCGCCTGACGCCTGAGAACCAGCTGAGTTTTCTCAGCTGATTCTTCTCAGCAAAGCCTGAGGTGTTTCCACAGGTTGCTCACAAGCGCGGGCGCGAACCTGGTGTCATGACCGAGAACGAGAGTCGGCCCGGCCCCGCCTCACCCGGTGGGCACCAGCCGCACCAGAGCACTCCGCAGTACGGGCCGTACGCTCACCAGTACGGCTACCCGCAGCAGCAGGCCGCGCCGAACCCGCTCTTCACGCCGCAGCCGCCGCAGGCCCCGACCGCGCTGAAGACCAAGCCGCGCAAGGGAAGCCGGGTCGCGCTGATCGTCAGCGCGACCGCACTCGGCGCCGCGCTGGTCGGCGGGGTCGGCGGCGCCGCGATCGTCGGGCTCACGACGTCCTCGGCGGACGGCACGACGACGTCGGTGAGCACGCCGGCAGCCAACGGCCAGACGGTCTCGAACTCCACGTCCGGCGATGTCAGCGCCGTCGCGGCGAAGGTGACGCCGAGCGTCGTCCAGATCAACGTGACGACCGACCAGGGCGAGGCCATCGGCTCCGGGGTCATCCTCACCTCCGACGGCCGGATCCTGACCAACGCGCACGTCGTGGACGGTGCCCGGAACGTCGTCATCACGACGTCGGACGGCAAGAAGTACCAGGCCAGTGTGGTCGGCGCCGACACCAAGGCGGACATCGCGGTGGTGCAGGCCCAGGGTGCCGGCGGGTTGACCGCCGCCTCCCTCGGCGACTCGAGCAAGCTCGCCGTCGGCCAGGAAGTGGTCGCGATCGGCTCGCCCGGCGGGCTGCAGAACACGGTCACCACCGGCATCGTCAGCGCGCTGAACCGGAACCTGTCGGACATCGGGCAGGGCCAGGAGCAGCAGCAGTCGCCGTTCAACCGGACGTCGAACCAGACCGCGGACTCGCCCAGCTACACCGCGATCCAGACGGACGCCTCGATCAACCAGGGCAACTCCGGCGGCGCGCTGGTCGACGCGAACGGCAACGTGATCGGCATCAACTCGGCGCTCTACAGCCCGACGGCCTCGGCCAACGGCTCGGCGGGCAGCGTCGGGATCGGCTTCGCCATCCCGATCAACGACGCCAAGAAGATCGTCGACCAGATCGTGAACAACTAGGACGCGAACGGGTCGTGGTCGGGGCGGCCCGTCCCACCCGCTTCGGGGAGCGGGGAACCGGCGAAGGCCGTTTCGAGAGTCAATCGGGGGCTCTCGAAACGGCCTTCGCGCCGTCTACAGCTCGTAGGTGAGCGTGAAGGTGTGGTTCTGCTCCGCGTCCATCTCGATGCTCGCGGAGCCGGAGATCCCGGTCAGCTCACCCGAGCCCGAGCCGGTGAGGATCTTCAGCGTCAGCCCGGTGTCGTCGGCCGAGTGGTGCAGGACGAACGCGCCCTTGCGGCCGTCAACCGAGACTGCGAGACGCTCGAAGCCGACGTACGCGCGCGACGTCGCGTTGGACGCCGTCAGCATCTCGACGGTGCTGGTCCCCTCGACCGCCCCGGTGAACGTCTTGGCGATGGACACTCGGGCGAACTCGGTGCCGGCGGCCTCGTCGGTCGCCTGCGGCTCCCACTGGTCGAGGACGAACGACGCGGTCGCGGTGCTGGTCATGGCAGTCCCTCTCTTCGCTGTGGACACCAGCTTCGCAGCGATACCTGACAGGATGCGTCAGGCTTTCCTCAGCGCTTCCGGTTGCCGAACAGCCCGCGCGTGATCTCCCGGCCCAGCGCGCTCGCCGCGGACCGCATGAACGACTTCACGGCGGGGTTCTTCATCGCCGACTCGATGAATCCCGGGTCGTCCTTCTGAGCCGGAGCCGGCGCGGGCGCCTGAGCGGGCGGCGCGTCGGGAGCCGCTTCGGGAGCGGGAGCCACCTTCGCGGCGAGCTTCTCGTAAGCCGACTCCCGGTCGATCGTCTCGGCGTACTTCGCGTGCAGGTCCGACGAAGCAACCGAAGCGGCGACGGCGTCCGCGCCGATCGAGCCCATCTTCGACCGCGGCGCCCGCAGCCGCGTCCACGCGACCGGCGTCGGCGCACCGCGTTCCGACAGCACCGTGACGATCGCCTCGCCGATACCCAGCGACGTCAACGCCGTGTCGAGCTCGTAGAACTTCGTCTTCGGGTAAGTCTTCACCGTCTTGGCCAGCGCCGCCTGGTCGTCCGGCGTGAACGCCCGCAGCGCGTGCTGGATCCGCGCGCCGAGCTGCGAAAGCACGTTGTTCGGGATGTCCGTGGGCAGCTGCGTGCAGAAGAACACGCCGACGCCCTTCGACCGGATCAGCTTCACGGTCTGCTCGATGCGCTCGAGGAACGCCTTCGACGCGTCGTTGAAGAGCAGGTGCGCCTCGTCGAAGAAGAATACGAGCTTCGGCTGGTCGAGGTCGCCCTCCTCCGGCAGCTCCTCGAACAGCTCGGCCAGCAGCCACATCAGGAACGTCGAGAACAGCGCCGGCTTCGACTGGAGGTTGTCCAGCTCGAGCAGCGTGACGACGCCCTTGCCGTCGGCCTGCCGCATCAGGTCGTGGACGTCCAGCTCGGGCTCGCCGAAGAAGTCCTCACCGCCCTGGGCCTCCAGGTTGGACAGCGCGCGCAGGATCACCCCGGCCGTCGCCGCCGAGACCCCGCCGATGCCCTTGAGGTCCGCCTTGCCCTCGTCGCTGGTCAGGTGCGTGATGACCGACCGGAGGTCCTTCGTGTCGAACAGCGCCAGGCCACGCTGGTCGGCCCAGTGGAAGATCAGCCCGAGCGTCGACTCCTGCGTCTCGTTCAGGCCCAGCACCTTCGACAGCAGCACCGGCCCGAAGCTCGTGATCGTCGCGCGGATCGGCGAGCCCTTGCCGCCGGTCCCCAGCGACAGGAACTGCACCGGGAACGCCGTGCCCGCCCAGTCGTCACCCAGCTCCTGCGAGCGTTTCGACACCTTGTCGTTCGCCTCGCCGGCCGCCGCGAGCCCGGACAGGTCACCCTTGACGTCCGCGAGCACCACCGGCACCCCGGCGGCCGACAGCTGCTCCGCGACCAGCTGCAACGTCTTCGTCTTGCCCGTGCCGGTCGCCCCCGCGACGAGCCCGTGCCGGTTCAGCGTCGCCAACGGCAGCCGCACCGCGGCGGCTGCGTCGGCCTGGCCGTCGATCACCACCGCGCCCAGCTCCAGCGCGGCACCCTCACTCGCATAACCAGCGGCGATCTCGCTCGCCGGCGACCCCTGCTCGGTCACTCTCAGCTCCCCGATCTTGTGTCCTGGACCACAGCGGCGAGCGTAACGCGCCGTACGCGCAGGTAACGCCCCTGATATCCCCGTGTCGGGTTAGGGTCACCAGGTGACCGACCGCCTAGTCTGGATCGACTGCGAAATGACGGGGCTCGACCTCGGCAAGGAAGCGTTGATCGAAATCGCCGCCCTCGTCACCGACGCGGAGCTGAACGTGCTCGGCGACGGAGTCGACATCGTCATCCACGCCGACGAGGACAAACTCGCCGGGATGCCGGACGTCGTCCGCGAGATGCACGCCCACTCCGGCCTCACCGAAGAGGTCCGGCGCTCCACGGTGAGCCTCGAAGAAGCCGAGCGCCGCGTGCTCGAGTACATCCGCGAGCACGTCCCGGAATCCGGCACCGCGCCGCTCGCCGGCAACTCCATCGCCACCGACCGCGGTTTCATCGCCCGCGACATGCCGGCCCTCGACGCCCACCTGCACTACCGGATGGTCGACGTGTCGTCGGTCAAGGAGCTCGTGCGCCGCTGGTACCCGCGGATCTACTACGCCAAGCCGGAAAAGGGCCTCGCCCACCGCGCGCTCGCGGACATCAAGGAGTCCATCGGCGAGCTGGACTACTACCGGCGGGTCGCGTTCGTCCCGCAGCCCGGGCCGACCAGCGACGAAGCCAAGGCCGTCGCCGCTGAAGTGCAGGAACAGCACCAGGGGTAGCCCCTTGAAAACCGCGGGAGGGCACCCGCTACGATTACTTCAAGCGAGGTGATCGCAAGCGGATCCCCTCGGCGATGGTGGGCGTAGCTCAGCTGGTAGAGCACCTGGTTGTGGTCCAGGAGGTCGCGGGTTCGAAACCCGTCGCTCACCCCATCACCCCAGTTTGGATCTCAGATCCGGGCTGGGGTTTTTGCGTTCCCGGCGTACCGCCACCGGTGGTAACCCTCACGACCGGATGGCTCAGCGTGCGAACGTCCGATCGCCGGTGCACGGTGGTCAGGTGGCACGTTCAACACCGAAGATCAGGCGGAAGAAGAAACTGCGGTACGAGGACATCACCGTCGTCGACCAATCGCTGCTCAAGCGCGCGGTCGGGGCCGCGGCCCTCGGCAACGCCATGGAGTGGTTCGACTTCGGCGTTTACGCCTACATCGCCGACACCATCGCCGAGGTGTTCTTCCCGCCCACCGTGTCGCCCGGCGTGCGGCTGATCGGGACCTTCGGCGCCTTCACCGCCGCCTTCCTGATGCGGCCGCTCGGCGGGCTCGTCTTCGGGCCGCTCGGCGACCGGATCGGACGGCAGAAGGTCCTCGCCGTCACCATGATCATGATGGCCATCGGGACCCTGTGCATCGGGCTGATCCCGTCCTACTCCTCGATCGGCGTCTGGTCGCCGATCCTGCTCGTGCTCGCGCGGATGGTGCAGGGCTTCTCCACCGGCGGCGAGTACGGCGGCGCGACAACGTTCATCGCCGAGTACTCCCCCGACAAACGCCGTGGCTTCATGGGCTCCTGGCTCGAGTTCGGGACGCTCTCGGGGTACGTGCTCGGCGCGTCCGTCGTCACCGGCATGAAGGCCTGGGTCCCGCACGAGACGCTGCTCGACTGGGGCTGGCGGGTGCCGTTCCTGGTCGCCGGCCCGCTCGGCATCATCGGCCTCTACATGCGGCTCAAGCTCGAGGAGACCCCGGCGTTCCAGAAGCACGCCGAAGAGGCCGAGAAGCGCGGCCGCTCCGGCGAGCCGTTCTGGAAGATGTTCACCGAGTACTGGCCCGCGCTGCTGATCTGCGTCGGCCTGGTGCTCGTGTTCAACGTCACCGACTACATGCTGCTGTCGTACATGCCGACGTACCTGTCGGAGCAGCTGCACCTCGACGCCACGCACGGGCTGCTGCTGATCATCGTCGTGATGGTCGTGATGATGCTGATCATCCTGGTCGGCGGGCGGATCACCGACAAGGTCGGGCGCAAGCCGGTCATGATGGCCGGCTGCATCGGGTACCTCGTGCTGTCATGGCCGCTGATGCTGCTGGTGCACGACGGCGGCCTCGTCCTCACCTTCCTCGGGTTGATGGGCCTGGGCCTGTTGCTGCTCTGCTTCGAGGTGTCGATGCCCGCGGCGCTGCCCGCGTTGTTCCCGACCGCGATCCGCTACGGCGCGCTGTCGATCGCGTTCAACATCTCGGTGTCGCTCTTCGGCGGTACGACCCCGCTGGTCATGCAGGCGTTGATCTCGTCGACCGGCCACGACTACTGGCCCGCCTGGTACATGATGGCGGCCGCCGCGATCGGCGCCGTCGCGGTCTTCTTCAGCCGCGAAACGGCGAACAAGCCGCTCTGGGGCTCGGGGCCCGCGGTGTCGACCGAAGAGGAGGCCCGGGAGCTCGTGCGCGAGTCGAAGTCCTAAGCCGCCGCGAGCAGGAGCCCCGCCAGCTCGGCGGGCATGGTGATCATGCAGTCGTGGCCGGTCGGCAGCTCGTGAACCGGCTCACCCGGCGGAACGGGACGCCGGGTGATGCCGTCCGGCCGGCCGGCGACGCAGTGGATGTGCGTGCGCGGGATCGCCTTCGCCGCCGGGTTGACCAGCCGGACCGGCTCGGTGAGACACCGGACCGGCTGGTCGGAAAGCATCGTGCGCAGCCACGCGACGTCGTCGGGATCGGTGACGCCGAAGTAGCCGGCCAACGGCGGCACCCGCCAGCCGTCGACGGCGTTGTCGACCAGCTGTTTCGTGACGGGGATGACGTCGGCCGCGGTCTCGCCGTCTTCGGGGACCATGGCGTCGAGGAACACCAGGCGCGCGATCCGCTCCGGGAGCCGGTCGGCGACGCCGGAGATGACCATCCCGGCGTAGCTGTGCCCGACGAGGATGACGTCGTGCTCGGCTTCGAGCAGGGCGGCGACGTCGTCGAGGTGGGTGCCGAGCCCGACTTCGGGGTTCAGCAGGTGGGCTTTGTCGCCGTAGCCGGTCAAGGATGGCGCGAGCACCCGGTGGCCGGCGGACTCGAGCAGCGGGACCACGCGGTCCCAGCAGCGTCCGCTGTGCCAAGCGCCGTGTACCAGCAGGAAAGTGGACATGACAGCATCGTGATCGACTCGGCGCGCCCCCGGCAATACGGCACTTTCCGGTGCCCCGGTTCTCAGGAGGTAACCATGGAGGACCCGTGCAAGGCCCGCGAGGTCCTCGGGATCGTCGGGGACAAGTGGGCGCTGCTGGTCGTGCGCATGCTCAAGGACGGGCCGCGGCGCTTCACCGAGCTCAAGCGGTCCATCGACGGCATCAGCCAGCGCATGCTCACGGTGACCCTGCGCGACCTCGAGCGCGACGGGATCCTGACGCGCACGGTCTTCGCCGTCATGCCCCCGCACGTCAGCTACGAGCTGACGCCGATGGGCCGGACCCTGCGCGAGGCCACGGCGCCGCTGCTGGCGTGGAGCATCGAGCACCTGCCGCACATCGACGCCGCGCGCACGGCGTACGACAACCGCTAGTTCGCGGCGGTCCGCCACTCGTCCCAGGACAGCTGCCAGACGCTCCAGCCGTCGGTCGGCTCGAGCTTCGGGCCGCCGCTGTTCTGGACCGTGACGACGTCACCCTTCTTGGACGTGTCCATCAGCCACTTCGTGTTCTCGGTGGAGAGGTTGAGGCAGCCGTGGCTGACGTTGGACCGGCCCTGCTGCCGCACCGACCAGGGCGCGGAGTGGTAGAAGATGCCGCTGTAGGACAGGCGCACGGCGTACTGGACGAAGGTGCTGTACCCACCCGGCGAGTCCTCGGGGACGCCGTAGGTGGCGGAGTTCATCGTGTAGCCGTTGTGCTCGCTCATCACGGTGTAGGTGCCGGCGGGCGTGTTGTGGCCGGGCTTGCCCATGGACGTCGGCATGGTCTTGACGACCTGGTCGTTGACCGAGACGGTCATCTGGTGGGTGCCGCCGTCGGCGACCGCGACGAGCTTGTCGCCGACGGCCGCGGTGAAGGTCTTGTGCTCGCGGCCGTAGCTGCCGTTGCCGAGCGGCTTGCCGTAGACGGCGGCCTCGACCTTGATCTTGGTGCCGCTCTTCCAGTAGTCCTTCGGCCGCCAGGTCACCTGCTTGTCGCCGGACCAGCGGAAAGCGCCCTCGGTAGCCGGCTCCGCGGTGATCTTCAGCGCCTTCTCGGCGGCGGCCTTGTCGGCGACGTTGCCGGTGAAGGTGAAGATCAGCGGCAGCCCGACCCCGACGGTCTCCCCCTCGACGAGGTTCACCGAGACCCCGAGCTGCCGGGCGGGCTTGGCGGTGCTGAAGGCCGACTCGGCGGTGACGGGCTTGCCGTCGGCGCCGGTCGCGGTGGCTGTCAGCGTGTAGGACTTGTTGTAGCCGAGCGGCTCGGCGGAGTCCCACCCGGAGCCGTCGGCCCGCGCCTTCCCGGCAACGACCTTCCCGTCGGTCCCGGTCAGCTTGACCTCACCAACCTTCCCGTCGGCCACGGAGACGGTGACCGGCTCCCCGGGGGCGACGTCCTTGGCATCCTTCGCGGGACTCACGGTGACCACGGCGGGCTTCAGCACCGGCTTGGGAGCACTCGAGGACGCCGGTTCCTTCGGCGGTTCACTCGAAGGACTACTGCTGCACCCGGCCACCGTGAGGCCGATCACCCCCGCGACCACCAGCAGCCGCGCCTTCGTACCCCGCATGCTCACCCGCCTGTTTCGCCGTCGATGTCCGACTACAGTGTGCCCGACCAGCCGGGACGCCGGGGCGGGAACGTCCCAACCCGGACAAGGGGACCCCCCTGAAACGGGCTCTGAACGGGGTGCTAATCTTTTCCACGTCGCCGAGGGAAACCTCTGGCAGACACCGGCGCCATTAGCTCAATTGGCAGAGCAGCTGGCTCTTAACCAGCGGGTTCGGGGTTCGAGTCCCTGATGGCGCACAGTCGGAAAGCAAAGCCCACCAACGGTTTCCCTGCAATTTGCAGGGTCGCTGTTGGTGGGCTTTGCTCGTATGTGCAGCCCGGATGCAGCCGACGTGTCGCCCCGGTTCAGTGACTGGGTGTCACCAGCCGTGCCCGCGATGCCCCGCTGCGCTGCCGGTGTACCGCCACCTTGTGGATCGTGGCCCCGCGCTGGTACCCCCGCGCGCCGGACCAGCGCCGCCGTCGCGTCCGCCGCCTGCTGCGCCAGGCAGGGCAGGACGCTGGTGTAGGTGTCCGCAGTCAGCACGATGCTGGAATGCCCGAGCAGGGCCTGCACTACCCGCAGCTCGTTGCCCGCCGCGAGCGGCAGAGTCTCCGCACCGTGTCGCAGGTCGTGGAACCGGATCGGCGGCAACCCCGCCTCGTCCACCAGGGCCCGGAAAGTGCGGGAGACGTAGCTCGGGCTCCACCCGGCCACCGTCATGGAGAACACCCAAGCACCGGCCGGGTCCTCTCGGGCGAGCCGGCGCAGCAGGGCAGTCGTCCCCCGATCCAGCGCGACCATCCGGCCGCTCGCGTAGGTCTTCGGCCAGGCACACCCCGGCCATCGCATTCGACCAGCTGCCGCACGACCGACAGCGTCCAGTTCGCCAGGTCGACATCGCACCATCGCAGACCGACCGCCTCGCTCAACCCCAGCAGGGCTGCCACGTGACAGAGCGGATACAGCTGGTGATCGCGGACCAAACCACCGCCCGTGGGCGACGCGCCAAGGGCAACTCCACCCACCGCGCCGGATTGTGCGTGATCAATCCACGCCGGATCACACTATTGAGCGCGGCCCGCAGCACCTCGCGAATTCGCTGCATCGTGGTCGGCGACAGAGGCCGCGACCGCACCGCGTTCGCTCGCAACAACGCTGTGAACGCCGCCTGCACCTTCCCGATCGGCAGCTCCGACAGCGCGAGCCCACCCAACCGCGGCCGCAGCGTGTTCCTCCTCGTCAGCCACACATCCAGCCACTGGCCACCGTCACCAGGGCTCGCGCGGGATCCACGTCGTCACCCAGCCAGAACCCCGCGCACGTTCCGCCGTAGCTCGCGATAAAACCCGCCGCGCTGGACCCGACGACAACCACCGTCTCGGCCGTCCGCCAGCTCGACCGCGAAATCCCGCCGCCCGTGACCACGCTCGCCCAGCCGCGGACAACGCGACCCCCACCGGCGACCATCGTGCTCCAACTATGCACGCGTCTCGAGCAACTCTCCAACCCTGGACAACATGACGAACCGAAGCGAAGGAACCCAGCACCGCGAACCCCAGTCCGAGATAAGGTGAACGAGGCGGAACCCGATAACGTGTGACAGCCCTCAGTTTTAATGTGCGGGCGGCGTGCAGCCACCCGGCCTTCCTTCGACCCGAATACCGGTCTCGCCGAAATGCTCCACGGGCGCCGCACGTAGCGCCTCGTTGCTCGAGTCTCTCCAGCCCGCCGCACGCGGGTGCGATCCCATAGCCGCGCTCTCAGCAAGAGCCAGGCGGTAGATCTTCGCCCGGATCGGACTGCTTCTTGCCCACGGTTGGCTCATCAGTGCTCGCCTTGGGACGTGCACCGTACTCGAACAAGAATGGTCCGAACTTGACTTTCAAGTATCCATCGGCGGCCCCCTTGATCAGATGGAGAGCCAGCGCGGTGAGGCAGAACACGGAAAGGACCACCACGAGAACAATCATAGCTGTAGAAATGTGACACTCCCAGTTCCGCCCGGTGCCCGGCTCTGCGCGTTGTTTGGGACGCCACCACCATGCCGGATGATTGCGGCGTCGCGGCAGCTGTCAGACCTTCCGTTGACAGAGGATCGCCGGCTGCCGGTGAACACCATGCTAGGAAACCGGTGCATCGGCGGGAAACCTTGCCGATTTCTGAACCTGAAAGCACGACGAGCGGTCAACCAGCGGTAAGCAGGGACCGACGAGCGGTTGCTGGGCGAGTGGGACCGACTGTCAGTGTTCCGGGTCTTCCGCGCGCGCCGCCCGGAACAGCCGCTCTCGTACGCTGCGCGCGTGCCGCCTGCTCACCGGCACATCGCCGAGCCCGGTGTGTGCCGCCAAGCCGCCGATGGGGTCGCTGCGCAATTCGGTGATCGCGTCGACGGCGACGAGATAGCTGCGGTGGGTGCGCACGAAACCGGCTTCCTCCCAATGCTCGGCCAGCTTGGAGATGGACGTCCGTACCGGGTAAACTCCGGAGAAGGTGTGCACGTTGACCGTGTCCCGGCTGGCCTCGACAAAGACGACTTCGCGGCGCTTGATGTACCTGGTGCGCCCCCTCGACTCCACCGGGAGTGCCGTCAAGGACTCCGGACCGGGTGCAGGTGCACGGTCGGTCGACGGCAGCATCTTGATCACTCGCCGCAGGGCCGCCGACACCCGATCAGCGCTCACCGGCTTACGCAGATAGTCGATCGCACCGAGCTCGAACGCGTCGGCGGCGTGTTCGTCATAAGCGGTGACGAAGACGATCACGGGCGGGTCGGTCAGCTTCGTCAAGAGGCCACCCAAGTCGATGCCGCTCATACCGGGCATCGATATGTCGACGAAGACCGCGTCGAAGCGCGTACCTCGGATCATGTTCAGCGCGCTCAGCGGATCCTCGGCAGCACTGACGTTGGACACTTGGGGGCTTTCACGTAGCAGACGGCAGATTCCATCGAGCGCGGTGGGCATGTCGTCTACCGCGAGTACCCGCAATCCGCGCCTCACTCCGGTTCCTCCGAGTTCGGTCGCGCCGCCGGGATGAACTTCGGCAGTCGCAAAGTGACTTTTGTGCCCGCCCCCGGTGCAGTCTCCACCATAAGAGCATAGTCGCCGCCGAAAATTTGCTGCATTCGCATGTTGACATTGCCGAGGCCGATGTGTGATCCGACTCGGTGGCCGTCATTGAGATCCTTGAGTCGCTCGGGATCCATGCCTACGCCGTCGTCTTCGACAGTGATTATTGCTTTGTCGCCAGAATCCTCGGCGATGACGGTGACAGTGCCGCCACGCGGCTTGCCTGACAGTCCATGCTTGACTGCGTTCTCCACTATCGGCTGTAAAACAAGGGCCGGAAGCACGACGCTGAGGACCTCGGGCGCAATCTTCATACGAACGCCCAGTCGCCCGGAGTAGAGCGCCGACTCGATCGTCAAGTACCGGTCGATGTTGCGTAGTTCCTCGGCCAGCGATGTGAACATACCGGAAGCACGGAAAGAGTACCTGATGAAGTCAGCAAAATCCTGCAACAGCTCTCGAGCCTCCTCCGGGTCCGTGCGGATCAGCGTTGATATCGCATTGAGGGCATTGTAGACAAAATGCGGTGAAATTTGCGCGCGAAGCGCCTTGATTTCCGCTTCCTGCAGTGCATGTTTCGACAAATCGAGGCGAGCTAATTCGAACTGGATGCAGACGAATTGGGCTAAAGCGTCGACCATCATGCTCAGCTGTCGGCTTCTGCTCTTGACGACCACGATGAGCAAGGCTTCGGTCTGGCCGTCGACTAGCATCGGGACGATCATCGCGACACCCAGGTCGCACGAGCGGCAAGACGAGCTCGGCAGGTCGCGGTGCGTCACAGTGGCCCGTTGTTGACCGCGGCGGACAGAGTTGATGTGGTCGGCGAAGTCGACGTAGTGGTGTTGTGCTCGGCCCGCCCAGCTCAGAAGGCTGCCCTCTGCGTCGGCGATGCCGACCGCGACACAAGCCAGCAGCTCATGAAGCTGCTCGGTGAGGCGTTCAGCTGCATGTTCCGAAAGGTCTTCACGGAATACCGGCGTGGTTCGTAGCAGCTGGTAGACGGCGTCTGGAATCTTTCCAGGCGCACTTTTGCTGCGGAAGTAGAACAAGATCGCGGCGGCGGTGGACACCGCGGCAAGCACGGCGAGTGCAACGACGAGCACGACACCTCCCCCGGTAAGGATGGATTCAAACCGACTCTGACGCAAGCCGCAGTGCGGCACACGGCAGTAATCGCACTGCTTCGTTCAGCCGCCGTTCGCGGTGACTTGCCATTCGCCGAAGGTCGGTAGAGCAACTGGCTGCAAGGCGTCCGGCCTTCCCGCCAAGACAGTGCGTGGCAGCCGGCTCCGAGGGGAGAGACAAGATGGGCGGGCGCCACCCGCAAAGGGCGCCTTCCAGGGCAGCGTCTCGCTCGTCAAGTTGCCGAGCCCTGCGCGTGCGCCGAGTCAGGCTGTGATCGAAAGCCGTGTATAGGGGTCGTACCAGCTCGTAGCGTCCACCCGCCTGCATGAACGGAAGTATTGCGGCCGAATCAGCGCCCCGAGCCCGCAGAGTTCACCTCCTAGGGGTGAGTGGTGAACACCGTGACAGACACGGCAGGGCCGGACTTCGAACAGAACCTGGTGGATTTCGGATCAGCCAAGTTCAGCAAGCTTCAGCCCGGTCAGCGCCAGGTCCTCACCGCGTACGCGGACCAACACCTCGATACCGCCGACCTGGCCGTCGAAATGCCCACCGGCGAGGGCAAGACCTTGCTGGCGTTGCTGATAGCCGATCACGCGCTTACCCGCCGAAGACCTGGGACTCGAAGTCGTTCGCTTCGCCGCCCAGGACTACGGCGGCGCCAAGCTCGACGACTACCACCGAGCCCGAGCCGTCGGAACCATGAACTACTGGGTCTACTTCAACAGCAGGCAACGGGTCGGGGCGGCCGACCTGGTCATCTTCGACGATGCCCACCTCGCCGAACAGCCCCTCGGCGGGCTGCAGACCCTGCGCATCCCCGACAAGGCCGACCCTGATCGCCACCTCTACCAGACGATCTGCGAGCTGGTCGTGGCCCACACCGACGCGTGCCGTCCTACAAGGGACTCACTCGGGTCAATAGCACGGCTGGGCCGAACGAGTGGTGTGGAAGACAGCCGAGCAGACGGTTTCCGCTGTTCACCAGACAAGACATACGCAGTGTCAACTGCCCGCGCGGATCGTCATCCTTCAGGCGGCAGACAAACTCTGGGAAATCCGGTGAGTTGGAAGGCGGTGCATCAGGGTGGACGCGCGAGGGGACGGGGTAGGCCATGGAGCTCAGAGACGCGTTGGAGAAGCTCTTGCAGAGCTCTCATGTGGCGATTCACTCCACTGCAGAGCTGTCCGGAGCCATAGCCCGCTACATCGCGAAACAAGACGAGAAGCGTTCCGAAGACGAAAAACCGGAGGTGCTGCGCAAGCCCGACATCGGGCCCGTCCCTCCCGCCGAACACGAGGGCGGCTTTAAGATCACGCCGTGGGAGTTGCTACAGACGTTCGGCCGCGCGACCACGCTGTCCGGGCAGAACCCGTCGCGCGGCCTCTCTCAGCATTGGAACTGCCTGCGCTACCTCACGACGCTGGAAGCTCACGGCGGCCGGATGGCACTCTCACCCGACGGACACGACCCGAGGTATCACCGCAAGGGCGTGCAAGCGCAGGAACTCGGTGCAGCATTCGCGCTGACTGCGGCGCGGAAGATCTTACAGCGAAGGCATTCTGGGTACCGCTTCGAGCCCGTCGACGTGGATCTCGCACTCGACGCAGGCTGGGCACTGCGGGGTCAAGGTGCGGAAGCGAAGGGCACACGACGGAGCAGACCTGGGCATTTTCTCGTCGGCAGGAAAGCCGGTGAGCCCTTGCGCATCGCGCTGGTCGACGGACGTGGGTCACACGGCCAGCCCGGTGCGCAGCACAATCAGCTGATGGCCTCGGCCGAGCGGGTCAACGTGATCGCACTCGGCGATGGGCGCGGCAGCGCCGATCCGCTGCCGAGCCTGCTGATGTCGACGGCTTTCGTCGCGGAAGGCGGGATCGAGATACGCCTGCTCGATCCCGTGGGCGGCGGTGTACTCGCCGAACCAGGCAAGCCCTCTCCCGACCCGTACGGCCCTGTGCAGGAGGAGAACTTCTTCCCGGACATCCAGACCGTCGACGCACAGGGCCAGATCTCGAGCCGTCCCGGTTTCCACATCACCTCGGACAAGTTCGAGTGGTTTTCCCGGGTGTTGGTCCGCGCGAGCGCCGCAGCGCTCCTGACTTTCGTCGGCGATCGCGACAACGCGTACAAGTACCTGACCGCGCGGCAGCAACGGCGGCTGGGCGTCGATCACTCTCCGCAGGCGGTCAACGCGGAATGTGACGTCCGCGTCCAACTCGGCGGGATCGCGTTCGTCGGCACCGACCACGTCTTCCGGTTCGCACGTGAACGAGTCGAAGTCTTCTCGGCGATGCCGAAAGAACTGCACGAGATCCTCAAGACGGGTGACGGCGCCCGGGCCTACGCGGAGAAGATGCCGGAGGTGGTCGCCCAGTGCCGGAGGCACTGGGCGGCGGTACAGCGGGACTGGACGGGAATCATAACCATGGATGGTGATGGTGCGGTCATGGCACTCCGCGTACTAAAGAGCGAAGGACGGCCGCTCGAAGCGATCCCCGAACCGCAGGAAGGACCCGCATGAAGCGCCAAGGCCACCTCGCGCAGTGGATACCCGCAAGGTGGCCTTGACCAGCGTCACTGCTTATTCGTAGATCCCGCTCTTGGCGGCCTTCTCCACTCCAAGCCACCGTGGAGGTCTCGTGAGCCACGCGATCGGCACCAACCGGCTCGCCCCGGCCAGCGCCCAGTTCGCGCTGAGCGGGACAAGCTTCACCGAGCGTCGTAACGACGTCGCGTCCCCAGTCGGAGTTCGCCCCTTCGGCCTGCGGCGTGCCACCCCGGACAGCCCCTGGACCACACTGCCGGCCTGGCGCTACGACCCGCAGACACAGAAAGCGGTCGACAGGACCGGACGGCCTTGATCGAGTTGCCCCGGATGGGGCGCCGACCGCGCCCACCACCTCGACCGTCGACGGTGAGGACGGTCCCAGCGCCGAGGGCTGGATCAACGACTGATGCCCCTCATTCCCTGGTTCCTCGCCCAGGCGGACCTCCCGCCCGGGATCAGCTTCGGCTAGCGCGGCGTGACCACTGCCGGCCCCGAATGGGCAACGTTCGCGGCACCGGACGGCTCATGGTGCACCATCGGAACCCAAGCCGCCGAGGACGGCCGACGAGAGATCCGCCAAGGTGGTCCCACGTCCATCTGGGACCGCGTCGAAGCCGCCGCCACGACCTGGATCGAGCTCGGCCGCCCCACCTGGGACCGGCTCGGCCTCACCGTGCCGCAGGACGGCTCGCACCGGATCTGGCTGGACCGCCCGGACACCGTCAGCTGGAGACTGCACCGTTGAAAACCGAACCGCGACCAGAGGGGCGAAGCGTAGCCGGCAACCCGAGCGACGCAGTCCCGGATTCGCCGTCGCCGGGAGAACGACGGCTGCTTCACGCGCAGATCAATGATCTTGCTCGAGGTCGGGCAGCTCCGGAAGGCCGATGAGGTCTTCCTTCACGATCCGGCGCAGCTCGGCGTCATCGATCCCGCTGTACGCGCGCAGCATCCGCGCGGCGCCACCGCTCGACACGCTCACAACGCGAGCGCGAGCGCACCCGGCGGGATGGGCGTCATGCCGAACTCCGCGGTCATGCGCGGCAAGAGCCGCAGACCGCTCATCAAGTCCTCGGACACGGTGATGGTCCAGGCTGCACCGTCGAGGGGCAGTGTCTGGTGCGCGGCGTCCTGATGGGTGTCCACTGCGCGGCGCAGGTCGTCGGCCGAAGGCGAGCCGGCGTGCAGGGCGAACCGTGCCCAGTCTCCGGCTCGGGGGTCGGCGTCCATCAGGGCGGCGAACACCATCCCGGTCTGGAGTACACCGGGATGGTGCGAGGCGGCGTGCTGCAATGCCCTCGCGGAAATGTCGCCCAGCTGCGTCGACGTCCACCACCCGAGCCCGTCGACGGGCGGTGGTCCGGCAGCTCGCAACCCGTCGAGCACCACCTTGATGCGACGGGTGAAGAGCCGGTGAAACCGGGTGGGTGGCGGCACCTCGGACCTGCGCTCCATGAGCGCCACGATGTGATCCCGTTCGGGTGACGGAGTGGTCGTCGCGAGCTGCTTCCAAGTTCGCACGGCGGCATTGTGCGTGCGGTAGGACCGCAGTCCGCCGATGAGCGAACCCGAAAACGAGTCCAAGCGCCGCTCGTGGAAGAGGGCCAGTTCCCAGGCCGACTGGGGGTGGCCGGCCACGATCGACGCCTCTCGCCACCGTTGTGCCGCCTGGAGACGATTCCTGCGGATCTCGCGGTTGAAGGGGTTCCAGTGTCGGCGGCCCGCCCATTCCTCGTGGATGTCGGCCAGCACCGGGATCGCCCGGCCGTCGTGCGGGACCAGCTTCGTCAGCCGCTCGATCGCCCCCTTGAAGTCGTGGTCGGCGGCCAGGGCCCGGGCTTCGGCGATCAGGTCGCCGGTCGGACGCACGGCACTTTCGGGATCGGCGAGGAAGCGCTGCACGCGCCGGTGCCGGAACTCGAAGACCGGACCGTGCCGACGCAGTAAACCTCGGCGGGCGGCGTCGTCCAGGAACGTGAGCAGGTCGGGAGGCAGCTGCCCCAGCACCGCGGACCGTCCTTGCCGGGTCCGCAGACGCCACCAAGCGCTGTGCGCGACAACGACGGCCGCGGCAATCAGGCCACCGAGCACGCTGAGGCCGACCGGCCACCACGAAATCCCGCTCTGCGTGCCGCTGATCCACTTCGCGATGGCCCCGACACCGGCCACGCCGGAGGTGTCCTGTCCCTGCGCCGCGAGCTCTTCGGCCTTTGCGGTCGCCACCTCACCGATCCACGGCGCGGCGGAGTGGGTGATCCAGCCCCAAACGGCTTCCTTGACCATGAACAACGGAGTCGACGTCAAGCCGAAGGCGAGAATCGCCCGAACGCGGGTGATGCGCATGTCCTCGTTGAGGCTCTCCCGGGCGCCGGAAGCGGAGAAAACCTCGGAATCGTCTGCCTCCATCGTGTACCAGGAAGCAATTCCGAGACCGGCGACCAGGCAGAGAGTCAAGTAGACCAGCAGCACAACCGGTGTGGTTGCGGCGCTCCACCAGAGATCCCACACGTCCACCGTGCCCGCCCAGAGGTGAACGGCGTCGAGAGCATCGTGCATCGGAGAGCCCTGGGCCACCGAGGGAACAAGACCGATGAGCTTGAGCACCAACCAGAGGAGCAAGGTCAACACGACACTGAGAAGGGCGAAAAGAACACTGCCGGCCAAGGTGGTCAGCGCGGTGACAGCCGACCACGCACTCCAATCCCAGCGGGACACCAGCCTTCGGGGTGCCGGAGCCGACTCGGCGGCGAAGTCCCACCACTGGAGCACGCTCGTATGACGCTCGTTCATGTACCTCGCCAAGCCGCCGAGCCAACGCTCGGCATCCGCCTGGCGGTACCCTTCCCGGGACCTTGTCGCGAGTTCGTCGGTGTGCTCGAGTGGCGCGTAAGCGGCGGGAAGGTACGACGCCAGGAGCTTGGCCTCGATCGCCTCGCTGGTTTTCAGCTCCGGCGCCAGCAGCTCGGCCGGCTTGCGGTTGCCCTGCTCGTACACGAAACGGGCCAAGTACAGCATGAGCGGCGTGGCCAAGGCCCTGGCAACCGGGCTCCCCGGCACCTGCATCGCGGCTATCAGCGGTGGCCAGTCGTTGTTCCAGCTTTTCACGCTCGCGGTTTCGCGCAGGTATTCTTCGGCGGCAATCATCGGCACCGGCTCGATCTGAACCACCTGGGTGCCGGGTACCGCGATCACGTCGACAGGGATGAGGTCTGGGAACGCGCGCTCAGCGCACGCCAGCGCGAACTGGCGGTCCTCGGCGAAGAGCGCGGTGTTCAGCTTTCCCTTGGCCAGCTCCCACAACTCTTCGGGAATCTCATCGAGGCCGTCGAGCAGTGGCAGCACCCGGTGATGGCCGACCAGGTCGTTCGAGTCGGCCAAGACGATCCGGCGACGCCGCCACCAGGTGCGGCGTCGCTGGGCGACGTCGCGCGTCGAGAGGTTGACCAGGACGGGAATCGGTGAGCTATCGCCGATCTTGGTCGTCAGCTTGATCGCGACTTGCAACAAGGTCGTGCTCTTCCCGCTGCCTTCGGCACCGACCACGATCAGCCGGCAGCCGGCCCGCGCGTTCTCGACGACGTCACCGAGTCCGCCGACCCTGACCACGCCACGATTTTCGGGGTGTCGTGACAGCGGCACATCGATCGCCTGGCCCCGATATGCCGGTCCGAGCTGTTCACCCAGACGGGTGCGGACCTGAGCCAGCAGCGCATCGCGGCTCTTCCGAAACTTGTCAGCCTCTGCCTGGGCCTTGCGCTTGCGGTCGACGTACAGACTGACCACCGTGAGGACGGTGGTGCCGGCCAGGAGCACCGCGAAGGAAGGCCACGGGTATCGGCGCAGGTAGTCGAGCGGCCACGGCCACGGTGGCAGCCCCGACGCCACGTTCGTCACCAGGCCCGCGACGGCACCGATGATCACCATCGCGACAGCCAGGAGTACGCCGAGCTTCGGCGGCCGGTCCGCGTCCGGTGCCATGCAGTGCTACCCCCTGCTTCGAAAGGCCACCCGAGGATTCGCTCCGCCGACCGCCACCGTTACGCCCCGCTCGGCCGGTTTTCCGATGTCGTTGATGGTCACTTTCCTGAGAAAAGCTCACCGGACTCCCACGTGCTCGGCCTACTTGTCCGTCATTTGTAGCGGGGAACGTGTCGCATTTCGTTGATGCCTGATCAAATCGCGCGAATCGGTGCCCGGATACCGATACACGTGACGCACGGCACTTGCGGTGTGTAGTCGATCGGCTATGGTGAGTTGGCATGACCTGTTCGAGGGTGGGGAGGCCCCGTGGGGAATGGCTTCAAGGTCGCGCTCGACGAGCTGCAGCGTGTCGGTGACAGCGCTCTTCCTGCGTTGCGGGACATCATGGGAGCTCAACTCCCGGTGCTGAACGCGCATGAAGGCCTCGCCGGGCCCGGCTCCTTCGGTGCCGTCAACGACTTTCAGTTGGCCTATGCACGTTTCACCGACGAAATCGCCGCCAGGCAGAAACACGGCGCCGAAGTCGTCGATGCCACCGCGGAGGCCGCCAAGTCCATCGTTGCGCTCTACCGCCGCGCCGACGGGCAGGGATAGCCGTGGCGGACTGGAAAACCGACGACGAAGTGCGCTCCGCCGCCGACCGGGCCGCCCGGCGGCTCATCGATCTCTTCGATGACGAGCAACCCGACGGCAAGTGGCTCGGCTCACCGGAGGCCTACCCCAGCGGCGGCGGCGCAGTCCTCCTTCGAGGGCTGCTCGACGACGCCGACAAGGTCGTCAGCCTCGATCCGCAGAAGATCATCGACGAGTTCGAGCGGATGAAGAAGGTCGGCCGCGCCCTGGACCAGGACACCTCGACCGACATCATCGACGTCTTTCGCACGATCGACTATTCGGTCCAGGACTGGGAAGGCGGGGGCGCCAACGCCTTCCGGCACCAGGTCTCGATGATCCAGGCATTCCTCGGCCAGCAGGCCGGCTACCTCGTCAAAACCGTCGAGTCGCTCGCGATCCTGCTCGCCGCGTCGGTGCAGGCGCGGCGGGACTACATCGCGGCCGCCGACGCCACCAGCGCCGCCGTCGCCAAGGCACTGCAGCAGCACGCCGACGCCGACACGAAGATCGCGATCTCCGTCGGTGCGAGCGTCGTCTCGGCCGTCTTGGGCGTCGCCACCGGTGGTGCCTGGTTCACCGCCAGCGCCGGCGTCATCATCGGTGCGTCGTCCGCAGGCCTGCAGCTGGCGGTCGACGGCGACAAGTTCGCCGACGTCGCCTCCGGCTACAAAACAGCCAAAGACCAGGTCCTGACCACCTACCAGGACATCGTCACCACCGCGCTGGGCAAGGCGCAGGACGCCGAACGAGATCTGCTCGGTGAGAAGAACGAGCTGTTCGCGCCGATGCCGCCGAGCATCACAGTGGCCTCACCGAGCTTCCACTACGGAGACTTCTCCTCCACCGACCGGCCGGTCGTGGAGTTCGACTCCAAAGTCGACCAGGAACACCGAAAGCTGATCGACCAGCACGGCCCGGCAGGTCTTACGGCCCCGGCCACTCCGATCCAGAGGCGCCTCGATGGCTGACACGATCCGCCGAACCGCGGTGTACGGCGTCGCGATCGCCGTGACTGCCACCGCCTGCACCGGGCCCGGCACGTCATCTCCGACGTCGTCGGCGACGATGCCTCCGATCACGGCCACCCCGCTGGACGTCACCGCTCACCTGGACAAACCATGCGCAGGGGTGCCCACCGACCTCACCACGCAGCTCGGCCTGCCCCAGCGCAACGATGCCCATGAGACCGTCCTCGTCGGCGCAGGCGATCAATCAGAATGCCGTCTGTCCAGCGGACCGCCGCTGTCCGCAGCGGCCGAAGTCCGCTTCTACCCCAAAGCGCGCCCGCTACCTCTCGTCACCGGCCCCGGCAGCCAAGTCAAACTCACGACCGTGACCGGCTACCCGGCCGGGGAATGGGTGCTCAGCAAAGGAGAGGACGGCAGCTTCACTTCCTGCCAAGTGATCGTCGATATCGCGCCCGGCCAAGGCTTGGCGACGCTGTACAACGGCCCGAACGGCGAACCGGTCACCGCTTCCTGCGCCAAGGCGACGCAGCTCGTCGAGGGAGTGCTCACAGCCTTACGCCGCTGACGTCGTCATAGGCCCGCAAACGTCTTGTTCAGCGTCGAGACGAACTCTCTTGCCGTCGCCGGGATCAAGACCACGTTGTCTTCGGAGTCAGGGTAAACGAGGACTCGGCCCGGCTCCTCGAGATCGATCGCGGTGATCGGCATGCTCCGGGACCGTTCGCCGGCAGAGTCACGGCGGGCGACATAAATCTGGTGGACCGCACGCCGCGGCCGCTGCATCACCTCGTCGAGGTAGCCGGCTTCTTGGCCGTTCGAGTGCTCCGGCAGTGCGCCGTCGCCATTCCGCGCGGAGCTCGTCACAACTGTGGGCACGACCTTCGCGGCAGGCACGTCGGGCAACGTGTCCAGCAGCGCCGTCGCAAGCCACTTGCTTCGCACAGGCTCGAGGGAAACGATGTTGTCGTCAATGATCGCCCGGAGAGCGTCGCCGTCGCGGGCCGCCAGGAGAACCGCGCAGGAGCGCCCGCCGGCGAAGTTGCTGAACGCGTAGTACTCGTGGCCTGCATCGGCGAGAACGGCCGCCGTCGACCGCCACAGCCCGTTCAGCCGGTTGTTGCGGGCCAAGCCGAGATCGGTCAACGCCGCCATCGCCCGGATTTCGAGCTCGCGGCGACCGTCCGCGGTGACCCAGTTGTGCAGGCTGGTACCGAACGCGGGCGGCAGCTCGCCCGTCTCGACCATGCTCCACGCGGTCAAGAAGGCAAGCTTGGGCAGGACGACGGGTCGGTCGATGACGGCCACGACACACACTCCGTGATGCAGGACGACAGGCGGGGAAGGCCAATGCCGGTCCACCCGAAGTGGGTCAGGTTCCGATGGTCGGAGGGACCGGCGCGAAGCCGGTGCGTGGATCGACAAGCCCGTCGTCGACGTCGGCGAATACGCTGCCGTCGTCCCGAACGTACTTGCGCTCGTGTTTCTCGTCTTCGTCAGCGGGACGTGCGTAGCCCGCAGGGCCGACGCCGGCAGATCCCATGCCCGCCCGTCCGGCGCCGGCTACCCGCCCGCCGGCACTCGGCGACCTGCGAGACGGCGCACTGCCCACCTCGCCTGTGCCGGCTCGTGGTGGCGTCCCCGCGTTCGGTGCCGAAGGGAGCGGCGAGTACGAGAACCCGGCAGGTCTCCGACCGTCCGAGTCGGACAGCGGACTGCCGACGGCCTGTTCCGGCTGCGACATCGATGGCAGACCGCTGAGCGTCCGCCCATCCCGCACCCCGGCCGCCCTGGTGACGTCTGCGGATTCCGAAGGGTTGGGTGGCGTCTCGGGTCCCGATGTGCCGGCGGGTGCGTGGGCGTCGCTTCCACGGCGCTCCTCGGTAGTTCCCGGACTGACATCGACAGGCAGTTGCCGGTCCGATGGAGTGGTATCGCCGTCGTCCCGCCGTTGTTCGGCCGGGCGTTCGTCCTGGGCGGCGGTCGCGCGGTGCGTGTCGGTCGGTGTCGTGTCCTCCGGCACGGCGGACGTCGCAGGGTCGAGCTGGCCGTAATCGCCGGACAAGCCTTGCCCTTGCCCGTCCAGATGTGAGACGTAGGCGTTGTAGATCTCGAGGTTCTTCTGCGCCTTCGCGTTGTAGGCCGCGATGGCGTCCTCGGTGTCGGTGTCCCAGGGGGTCGCGACGTCGAAGAACGACTTGTCCGGACGTTCGCCCATCGGTTCCATCGAGCGTTTCGCCAGCTCGAAGCCGTATGCCGCGTCGGTGACGTTGCTGCCGTTGGAGCCCAGCGTCTTCGCCGCGCGCTCGACCAGATCGCTGAACGCCTTAGTCCGTTGCTTCGCGCTTTCGGCGCCCTTGCCGGTCCAGGTCGGCTCGAGATTGTTGAGCATCGTGGTCAGTTCCGCGGCGATCTGGTGGTGTGCCGCGGCGGCGTCGCCGGACCCGATTCCGCTCGTGGTCCAGCTGGAGCTGTTGCCGGCCATGACGTGGCTGACGACCGCGGGAACCGGCATCGCCTGGACTCCGATGTTGCCGGCGAAGAGGTCGCCGGCCCATCCGACGGCATCCTGCACGTTCTGCACGAGCGCGGTGCCTGTATCCGCGGCTTCGCGGAAAGCGTGGTGTGCGGCCGTCCCCAGTTGATCGAAGGGAAACATCAGGAACCCGCCTTCGCTCTCAGCGTCGTGACTGTCATGTCAGCGATCTGAGGGATCAGGCTGCATGCGTCTTCGGTGTCGCGCTTGCTCGCGCCCAACGTCAGGCTCACGTCGATCGAAATACTGTCGGCAAGACCGATGCTCGCCTGACAGAAACCCGCGGGTATTTCGCCACCTTTGTTTCCCGCGTGGGCGACCGCCGGGAAACCTTGGACGTCCGGGAGCACGCGCCACACGGCCGATTGAGGTTGCGTATTGGCGTAGACCCCGCTGAGTCCGACATGGGTGTTGACGGTGTAGGCGACTCCGACAGCGCCTCCGGTCCCGTGATTCGACCACGCACAAGCCGGACCGACCTGAGCCAGATCTTCACGTTTTCCCGCGACGCTGACTCCGACGGCCGCGACGACTTGCTCCGGGGTCAGAGCGTCTACGCACGGATCGCCGGAAAGCACCGACACCGGCAAAGGATCACTGACTCTGGGCGCACCGGCAAAAGGCAGACCGGGAGCCGACGCGTTCTGACCCGCAGGTGCCGGAAGTGCGTTCCCTGCGACTTCGGTGCTGTCCGGCACTGAACAACCGCAAGCCAGACCGGCGACACTGAACGCGACGACACCGTATCGCCAGCGATTCATCCCGTCACACTCCCGTTCGGCGGCGTGAGTTCACGAGCGGCCTCGCCGTCGCGATCGCCGAGCCGGCGCAGGGCAACCTGGATCTTCGCAATTAGTTCGTGCAGATACCTGGCCTCGGCGTCGACGTGGTCGCCGGCCGCGTCGAAGACGCCGTGCCCGCTCGCCAGCCGGGCGTTGTAGGCGATACTGGCGGGATCGTGTGCCGCGGGTCTGACCTGCTTCAACCTTTGGGTCTGCCGTCGGAGCTTTTCAAGCTCTTCGCACGCGTTGAGTGCCTGCGCAAGAATCGTCTTCGCCTCGCCCGGCGACAAGCTGAAACCCGCTCCCGACGCAGTCGCTCCATGAGCGCCGGTGTTGTCCTGGACTTGTACGTCGACACCCGCCAGCCACGGATCGGTGTCTGTGTGTGGTTGTGCCACGGCCGCGTGAACCCCTCCCGCTCAGCGCTGCGTGCCCTCGACCGCCCGCTTCCGATAGCCGGCGATCGGCCGAGCCGGCTTGTCGGACTGATCAAGAGTGATCGGCCCGACGAGTCAGCCGCACGGGTAACCGTAACCCATCAATTACAACCTGCGCAGGCGAACCAGGCGTTTCCCTGACCGTTCGACGCTTTCTTGATCACCCAGAAGGAGGGTAGACAGATTGCTCGGTGGACAGATCACCCAGGTCGGTGATGCATTCTTCGACCGCTTACGACGCCGCTTACCGGGATTGGACAAAATGTTGACAGCTTCGGCGGCCCGTAGCGGAGAACGCGTAGTGTCAACAGAATCGGACACGCACGAGCAACTGCATGTGCATTTCCATCGGATTCGAGTTCCGGGTGACAGGCCTACGACCGTCCCGCGGGGGCCGAGGAGGCATCACCCTCGCCGCCGACCGAGGACACTTCGCCTTCGGACATCGCACGCCGGGTGTCGACGTTGGGGTAGACGAGCTTGTTCAGCGCACCGGTCATCGACTCGCGTCGCTTCCACGCTCATCATCAATTCCCCGAGATGCGGGTCCGCGCTGAACCGCAACCGCACCCCTGACCACCGACTTCGGCACCCATCCGTGCACGGGGCCGCACGCGCCCGGGTGATGCGCGAGGGCGAGCACCGCCTGAGGCGATGGGTCGAAGCCGGCGGTCGGCAGGAGTTCGAACCGGACACGGAGCGGAGGTGGTGGGAACGAAGGTGCCGGCGGAGGACGAAGACCGCGATCAGAATCGCGACCGCAGCGGCCGTCGCCCACCAGAACGCGCCGCTCGCAGCAGGTCACCCAGACGGAGCACCTTCGGCGCGCTGTTCTCCAGCATGGCCTGGCGGCCACGCGCGCCGGGGAACATGTCAGCATTGAGTGCGAGGCCAGAATCGGTTCTGACCAGGAGATAAGTGTTTTGGTCGGCTGATGCGAACGCGCTGCCGTCGCAGGGGCCAACGATCGCCAGCTTGCGGCTCGTCGACGCCACGGCTACGCCAACCATTGTTTCTGCCACGAGGTAAGGCAGGCCATGTTCGCCGCAGTCCTGTGCACGTAACGCCGTTCGCAAGTCATTGCCGTATTACCGCTGAGTTTCAAAGATTTGACGTTGGTCCGCGATCGCGCAGCCCAGCGGCAAGGGGTGGAAGTCTTTCGCTGGTCTCCGGGATCGCCGATTGGTTGATCCAGTATGGTGAATTCGGAGTCGTTGGAGTTCGCCACCGGCTGCGGCCCGACGTCAGGGTCGTATACGAGGTAGTAGTTCTGGTCGTATGGATCGTAGTCGAACAGCCAGCCCGTCTCTTGGGTGGCGAGACCGCAGACCGTTCCTCCGACCTTGACACCCTGGATTCCGTCGATCTCCGCTCCGGTCGACGGCGTGGTGATGGCCACCTGCTTGACGCATGCTGGCGTCGGAACGAGACTGGAATTCACCGGTGCCGGCGGAGTTGGGCTGGCCGGCTGCGACGCGGGTGAGGGGGGCTTGTTGATGTTCGCCTGAACCAGACCGAAGATGCCGGCGATCACGGCGGCAACGAGCGTGAAGATTCCCGGTATCACGAGCTTCTTCATCCTTATCCTCTCGAAGCGCACCTACTCCCTCCCCAGGGGAGCCTGGCTGAAGAGTCGCTTCGCCTGCTGGTTCAGTTACACCCGAAGCTGCGAACCTCCGATGGGCGTCGTCTCGGCGACCCGAGACGAAGTCTCAGGCAATCAAGGACCTGACCCGGGTGTGTGTAAATCGTTCATCGCGCAGACCGGCTGACACCGCACGCTTCCTGTGTTGTCAACTTGAACCGGCTTTCCCGAAGTCCGGCGCTTTGATCATCGAGCTTCCCGAAAGAACGAGCCCCACGTGGGTTGACGTGGCTCGGGCTTGCGCCGAAGAAGACGAGGTCTCTTCGTTGGAGTCGGTCGACGGCGATGCGCGGACCGGCAACATACTGGGTCCGCAGTACGTCGCCATTGGGCCCGCGGGTGGCGGCGAGGGCGATCGTCGTGCCGGTCGGAGTGGCTCGCAGGCTTTCGCAACTGGGTTGTCAATGATCTGCTCGAGTCCGCAGCACACGAGCTCCGCTGGTCCAGTCTCGTTCGGTGACCAGCTGGTCCGCACAGGCAAGTTGATCATGACGTACCCGCGGTCGGGCAGCTCATCGCCTACCTGCTCGACCTCGGCTGGCGTCCGACCCCGGTGTTCCCGGACCACGACCACATCCCGTGGACGCACGCCGGTGCCCCGGAGGACTCCGAGTCAGTCGATCCCATCACAGCCGACCAGGACGCCACCGAGGAGTGGGGCGATGACAACTGCCGACCACACCGGCTTCGCCCCGGCCGCAGCCGCCGGCGCGGCGACCACCGTGATCCTGGCCGACCTCGCGAACTCCGACCACCGAGCGGTCGTCGTCGACTCGCCGCCCGGCGCCGGCAGGAGCCCCGACCAACAACCAGGTCGACGACCTGGTGATCCGCCTGGCCACCGCTCACCCTGACACCACGATCGGCCGGCTGAGCGCGACCGGCTACTTCGCACCGTCGACCCCTTCCCGAACACCGTCGTCGCCACCCGGGTGGCGGCCGTGGCCGCCTGCCGGATCGTCGTCGGCACCGCCGCCAAGTGGGCAACCGTCCGCGACGAGATCTTCGAGTGGGGGATCCTGGACGAGTCGTACCAGATGCGGTCGGACCTGCTGTTCCAGATCGTCGACCGGTTCGAGCGCGGCCTGTTCGTCGGGATCCCCGGACAACTGGACCCCTTCACCCTGACGGACGCGGAACGGTTGATCGGGCTTCCTTACGACCCGACCAGCAACGGCGTCACCGTGATGGTGAAGCACAACCCCGGGACTCCCGTGCACCGGCCGCCCGTGTCCTGGCGGCTTCCGGCCACCGCAGCGCCGACTGTGTCCCGGGCCTTCTACCGTTCGCCGGCTTCAGCGCGGGCACCGGCGAAGGCGTCCGCGTGATCGAGTTCGGCACCGCGGCATTCGGCCGCACCGCCTTGGACGAGACCCTGGCGTTCGCATTCGCCGGCGGCTGGGCGTTGCACGAGCTCCCCCGCCGCCACGTCCCGCGCACCGACACCGACAGCCGCGAACCTCGCTGTCCGGACACTGGACCGCGGCACGGTCGCCACCTGCGAACGCCACCCCGGCGGCCGGGCCCTGGACGCCGGCGACATCGCGATCGGCGTCGCCCACCGCGACCAGGCCGCTCTCGTCCGGACCGCGCTCGGGTCGCCCGCACGCGGCGGGCGTCGCCGTCGGCACCGCCAACAGTCGGCAGGGCCGCGAGTTCGAGCTCGCGATCGTTGTCCACCCGCTGTCGGGCCACCGGGACGCGACCGCGTTCCACCTGGAGACCGTGCGGTTGTGCGTGCCCGCCACCCGCAGGCCTGCATCGTCGTCGCCCGCGAAGGAATCATCGACCTGCTGGACAGCCACCCATCGACGGACGCCGTCCACCTGTCGGTGCCGGCGAAGTTCCCGGACGGCTGGGAAGCCAACCAGGTCGTGCTGGCCAAGCTCACCGAGCACCGCGTCGCCGGCTGACTTCACAGCCGACCGCGACGTCGCCGCGAGTCCGTTCGGCGGCCGTCGTGGTCGGGTCGGTTCATCCGCTGAGCTGCCAGCGCCGTGTGGGCACGACGGAAAATCCCCGGCGAGTCAGATTATCCGCGAAATCACGTTGTTTCGGCGCGATTCCGTGAACGAGCATCACTTCACGCGCACTGACGTCAGTGATGATCGACGAAAGGCCGCGCCGGTCAGCGTGTGCAGACAACCCGAATTTAGCAACCCGGGCATTCACTTCGAGCTCATCGCGGCCGAGTGCGAATGTGCCCCGCCGGTCGCCTTCGGCCAGCTCGAGCAGTTCGAACCCCGGCGAGTCCTCGTCCTGGTAGCCGGCGATCAGCAACGCCGCATCCGGGTCCGGCAGGACCGACCGAGCCCACGTCACCGCGGGACCGGCCGTCAGCATTCCCGACGTCGTCACCACGACTCCGCGCCGGAACGTGCGCAGCAGCTGCTGACGATCACCCGGCCGCACCGCCGACACCTGATCGCCGTAGATCTCCAACGGTCGTGCGGTCCCGGCGGTCTGCTGCTCGTAGATCGTCGCGATCTCCTTGGCCATCCCGTCGATGAGGACCGGGACGTCCGGCAGGCGGTTGCGCAGCGTCAACGCGACTTCTTGCGCCCTTCCGAGAGCGAAAGCCGGCACGAGCACCCGCCCGCCGGTCGCCGCCGAGTCGCCGACGGTTTCGGCCACCATCCGCACGAACTTCTCGACCTCGGCCTCGCGGTTCGAGCCCTGGTGCCCGCAGTACGTCGATTCGATCACCAGCAGGTCCGACCGGCGGGCCACCGCCGGTACGACCAGACCGGGCACGCTCGCCTGCTCGAGGTCCGACACATCTCCGGTGACCGTGATGCGGTTCGGACCGGCTGACACCACCACCCCGGCCGCACCGAGGATGTGCCCGGCCGGGAACAGCGTGATCGTGACACCGTCGGCGATCTCGACGACCCGTCCGCACCGAACCTCCCGGATGCGGTGCTGGGCGGCGAGCACGTGCGGCTGTCCGTAGGGAGGCTCCGCGCGGGGTTCATCGCGTTGAGCGCAGTCGTCACGGGCTCGCTCGAACACCCGTACCGAGTCGTTCCACATCGTCGGCAGGAGCGCGGCCGTTTCCGGGGTGCAGATCACCGACAGGTCCGGGTAACGCGCAGTCAACGCCGGCACGTAGCCGGCGTGGTCGTTGTGTGCGTGCGTGATCACGATCGCGTCGATCCGCCCGGCCAGAGCCACGTCGATGTGTTCCGGTCCGGCGTCATCCATGCGGTTCTTGGGCCGCATCCCCGCATCCACGAGGAGCCGGACGTCACCAGCGCTCACCAGCATGCAAGAACCGCCGATGTGGGTGCCGCCGCCCAGCGGCGTCAACGTGATCTCGCGCGGCTCGCCGATCCAGACCGGCTCGGCCGGTGCCGGCGGTGCCAGCACCTCGTCCAGGATCTCCAGCAGCAGTTCCGACGTCACTTCGGTCTTGGCGAGCGCCGCGGAAATCCGCGGATCAACGCTGGTCTCGGCCGGCTGCGTGGCACCGGCGGCTCTTTCGGCTTCTCGTTCGCGCGGGTCGATGTCCACATCGACGACCGAAGCCGGAGACGGCACGAGCGCGGCTCGCAACACGGCCGCCGCCGCCAGAACGTCGGTGGCCAGGTTCTCCGCTCTGGCACGTTCGGCGGTCAACTCCGCCCGTAGCGCTTCGCTGATGGCGAGCGACTCGTCTCGATCCTGCTCTGCGGCTTCGAGAACACGACGCACTCGGTCGGTTTCCGACCGGGCGTAGTCGCGTTGTGCCCTCGCCTGGTCGCGAGCTGCTCGCACTTCGGCCAGGCGCCTTCCGAACCGTTCAGACCGCCGAATCGCAACCGGATCCGGTGACCGCTGTCCATCCCCGTTATCAGCCGGCAGCCCACCGCCAACCCGAGCCTTCGTTCGGCCGCGAGGCGTTCGAAGCGGCTTCGGGCCCCGCAGCGCCTTCGCCGCTGCGGCACTGCTCTCCGCATCCGCACCGAGCAGTGCCACCAGCCGCGGATGGGTGCCGGCCAGCTCGTCAAGATACTTCCGCGCAAGCTCCGCTCGCAGTGCGGGCACTCCGGCGATGAGGTCCAGCAGCTTGTCCCGGTTCGCCTTGGCGAGGCTGGGTACGTCGACCTGCCCATCGGCGTACATCGAGGATTCCGCGGCTGCTCGGGCCGCGTCCAGGATCACCGCATCGAGCAGCTGCGCGGGGGTCTGGCTCATTCGTACCCACGCTTGGTCGCGGCCACCATGACGGGCTCGAGCTTGAAGTCGCCTTCGGCGGGCAGCCCGATGACCACCCCCAGGACGCGCAGCACTTCAAGCACGTCCGCCATGCCGGTGTATCCGGCGCCAGCCAGCGCAGCCGCGGTCAGCGCATCCGAACCGGCTTCACCGCTGTCTCCGTGCAGAGTGAGGTAATCCGCCAGGGTGTCCAAGTCCGTCACCTCGTCCGCAACGGTTCGCACGAGGAAGTTCCACGCCTGCATAAGCGTGGTACCGCTGCGTACACCGGACGCTTCGACAAGTTCCCGGGAACGCCTGACGTCCATCGAGTCCGGCCGGACCGCGCGCAGGGGGTCGGACCGCAAGCCGGAATCGTTCCTGGTGAGGTCTTCGGCGACCGTGTTCAGCAGGATCGGCCAGCCGCCGGTGATCGTGAGCAGCTCCTCACGTGCGGCGTTGTCCTGGAAAGGCAGAGTCGTGTCGGTCAACCACAGCCGCAGGTCCGTGCGATCGTAGCGGTGCAGCTCGGTCAGTCCGGAAGACGTGTCCGCCTCTCGCGCCGCGACCGGCCAGGTGGCCGCCAGCTCCGGACCGGACACGAGCACGATCCCGAGAGTGCCCCCGGAATGGGTCGCGATCAGCTCCCGTGCCAGCTTCCACGTCGCCGAAGCCGTCCCCGGGGTAGCACTCCTCAGGTCCACCATCACGATCACGTGGCGGCCGGCGGTCGTGAGCATCACCTGCCGGCACACTTTGGCCAGCGTAGCCGGGGTCACGTTCCGCATGACGCTTTCCCGGTGACCGGACACCGCGTGCCCGTTCTCATCCTGCAGCGCCTTCAGGCACCGCTCGATGGTCAAGGCATGCGAACCGACGACCAGGCGGACCTGGCTGCGTGCCGCGAGCAGATCCGCGATCTGCTGCGACGTCAAGGGCCCCCGGGTCGGGCCGTCGCCGAACACCGGCCGCATCATGCTGCCGTCGAAGCTTTCCGGCAGCTCGATCGACTCTGCCTGGTCCAGGACCGCTTCGACCTCTTCCTGGGTACCGAGCAGGTCGAGCACGTTCGGCGTTCGCAGCCGGTACCCGCGGTTGGTGTAGGAAAGCACGCCGAGATCCACGCATTCGTCGAGCAACGCCCGGAACTCACCGGTGCGAACATCCTCGGCGGAGAAGCCGGCCGGCCACCACGTCTCGCACTCGGCCCGCAGCTCGCTCGGGGTCATCGTCGTCTCGATCCCGTCGGCGTGGGCGTGCAGTGCGACGCTGTAAGCGATGATCTTGTACCTCGGGTCCAGTTCGAGGGTCCAGTCGAACCGCCTGCGGAACGAAGTCCGCAGGCCGGCATCGGCCCAGACGCGCTCGATGTCCTCGGCGTGCACGGATTGCGGTGGCGCGGTGGCGGGCATCTTGGCGGCCTGCAGATTGCGCAGCAGCTGAGCCGCGAACAGCTGGATGAGGGCGGGCTGGTTGTTCGCCAGCGCAAGCACCCGCGCGGCGTGATCGTGGTCGTCGAAGTGGTACCCGAGCGCGTGCAGTGGCCGGGTCAGCAGGTCGTAAGCGGCCTGCGGGGCGAGCGGACCGACGCAGATGGGTTCGCCGAAGTGCGCCAGCGGGTGATTCGCAAGCCGGTCGAACCTGGCCGTCTGGTGCAGCCCGGCGAACACCACCTTCACCGCGCGACCGGTTCGCTCCATCAGTTCCTTGAAGTGCGTGACGTGTGTGAACATCCCGTTCACCGCTTCGGCGTCACCGTCGAGGAACTTGTCGGACTCGTCCAGCAGAAGCAGCAGCTGCCGGCCAGGCCGGGCGGAGATCCAGCTCTCGACGTGCCGGGTGAGTGCACCGGCGACGTCGCCCGCCGGGATGTCCTGCGGCACGATCTCCCGCGCGGCCAGCAAGGGCCACAGGGTCGTCCACACCGCATCGACCGGGACGGCGAGGCCGATCTTGAAAATCGACTCGTAGATCGCGTGCCGGTTGTGCTTGTCGTCGAACTTCCGCGCCGCCTCCAGCAGCAGCGCCGACTTGCCAAGCTGCCGACCGCCGTAGACGATGCACGGGCCCATCATGTCAATGATCTTCGCGCGCTCGTCGCTGCGCCCGTAGAACATCTCCTGCCGGATGCTCGCACCCGGTACGTCCGGGGTGAACGGTGAAGACGCCGTGAACGGCAGCAACGTCGACATGGTGATCTCGCGGCTCGGTTCCGGCTGACACGACAGGTACGCGAACGCGGCGTCGTCGATCACGATCGTCGCCGGCAGCCGCCGGTCACCGCGGAACAGGCTCGCCAGCTCGCGGCGCGCAACCGCATCGAGTGTGCCGAAGTACAGGACCACGATGGAGTTGTCGCTCGGCTCGTCGCGCAGCATCTCCACGAGCTCGCGCGGGGTCGGGCCGCGCCAGGTACCCAGCAACCGCAACGAATCACCCGAAGGGCTCATCCCCGAACCGAACGCGGGCACCAGGGCCTTGCCGGAGGTGGCCCGGACACCGTGCAGGTCCAGCCATGAAGCGCGGCCGCCGGCGTGCCCGCGCCGGGCCGGTGGGTTGGTGGACTTGTCGAACGCGAACCCGATCTGTTCCACAACCGACTTCACGCTGCTGACCCGGGCATCGAACGAACGGGCCTCCGCCAGCAGCGTCCACTGTTCGATCCGGGCCGCGGACGTCGCTCCCCGGCCGACGTTCTCCAGTTTGATCTCGGCGGTGGCCAGCGACTCGGCGAGCTCACCGGCGGAGATGCCGGCGGTCGGCGTTCCCGCATCCAGCGCCTGGCGCAGCCGAGTCAACATCGGGTGGACACCGGCGCCGATCCCAGGGCGAGTGGCCGCGAACGCGTCGGGGAACGACTTCGAGAAGAGCGAAAGGTGATCGACGTCTCCTCGTGGACTGGGCAGCAGGCCACCCGAACGGATCGTTTCGACGTACTCCGCCGCGGTGGTCAGGTCACCGTCGTCGATCCGCCGTCCGATTCGTTCGACAGCCTCGGCGGGCATGCCGGTGGTGACGAACGTGTCCCGGGCCTCGGCGATGGCCGCGGTCACCGCGTCGGCCCGCTCCGCTTCGATTGTGTCGAGGTCGTGGAGCATGATGTCGAAGTCGGTACGAGTGCCGCGGCGCCCGGGCTGGTAGGCGCTCGCCCTGGTCGTCAGATCGGTCCACTGATCGACGGTCAACCGGCCGAACAGCCGGTCGGAGTCGACTTGGGCGGTGAGCGCGGCGGTGCGGTCGTCGAGTTGGGCGACAGAGGCGTCGAT
The DNA here is from genome assembly GCF_055583645.1 of Amycolatopsis sp. NPDC104587. Classification (NCBI taxonomy): domain Bacteria; kingdom Bacillati; phylum Actinomycetota; class Actinomycetes; order Pseudonocardiales; family Pseudonocardiaceae; genus Amycolatopsis; species Amycolatopsis sp. NPDC104587. The sequence goes on along the minus strand of NZ_JBVJNO010000002.1, from coordinate 574,784 downwards.
CGCCTTGTCACGCGTGGCGGACAGCCGCTGAGCCAGCCGGGCGTTCCGCGGTCGCAGCGTTTCGATGAGCAGTTGAGTACCCACCTGGTCGTGCCGCTCGGCGCGCGCGTGGAACGCGTTGCTCCAGCCCTCCTCTCCGGCGCGGAGCGCGTCGAACGCGACCACAATGTTTTCCACCTCGATCCCGCGGCGCGGCGTCATCGACTGGGTGAGCTCGACCTCAGGGGCGAGGGTGAGCGGTCCGCCGAGGACTCGTTCGCACGGGACCTCCGGCCCGACGACCAGCTCAGTCCCCATCAGCAGGTCCAGCGCGTCGTTCAGCAGCGCCAGCCCGGCGTCAGCCGCGGCATCACGGACTTTGTCGCCGCTCTCGCGCAGCTGCTCCAGCTCGAGCAGCGCCTGCTCGCGGACGGCGGCGACTTTCGCCTGCAGGTCGGCGATCGGGTCGCTCATCCACGTCCCGTCGTCGGAAGGGGCCAGCGGTTCCGTTACGGTGACCCACTCCGAAAGCAGTTCGGTGACTTCGCCGGTCCAGTCGAGCAGAGTGGTCCGTGCCCGGGCTTCGATCCGCTTGGCCGCGCGCTTGCCACTGCGGATGCTCGACGTGGACCTGTCGAGCTTCTGCTCGAGATCGCGGGGTGAGCGCAGCTCGGCAATCCGGTTGCGGATGAAGGTCAGGTCGCCCGGTGACCGCGACCCCGAAGCGACGATACTCAAAGGTTTGCCCAGGTAGCCGTCCTCGGGCACCATCCACATCTGCCACAGGTCGGTTGCCGGGCCGTATTTGATGGTGCGGTTCGGCGCGTTTTTCAGTCTGGCGGCGGCATCTCGGGCAAGCGCATCGTGTTCGGACGCGGCTTCGGCTGCCTCGACGACCTTGCCGGCGTTGTGCGAAGTCAGGTGGACCCCGGCGTAGATGGCGTTCAGCAGCAACTCGGTCAGTTCACCGACAGCACCGCCGGACCGCACCACACTGGTGGTCGCGTCCCGCAGCGGATCGGACGCACCTGCGATGGGGGAAAGCAAGCCGGCTCGCACGGATGCGCCGTACACGAGCATCTGTGCGCCAGGTTGGTCCTTGAGATCGCTCGGTTCGAGGCCGGCCACCGTCGACGCGAACGCCGCTGCGTTGGATCCGGCGGACGTCTTGATCGCACCGGCCAGTGCGGCGAGCCGGTGTGCGATCTGCAACGGTGCGCCGAAGTTCTCGGCGACGGTCAGCCAGTACGCAAGAGACAACTCGCCGCAACGCAGAAGTTCGCTGTGGAGCGCGACTGAACCGGACTCGCCCGGCATGACCGGATCAGCGGAGACGACAGACTCGTCCGGGACAGCACCGGCGGTCGGGCGCGGCAGGGGCACGGTGAGGTTCAGTTGTGCGAGAACATCTTCGAGCCTCGGGTCGGGGCGCTGAGCGGCCTGCTGCTCCACAGTCGCCTCTTCTTCGCCGGAAACGCCGCTCTCGCTGTCGTCGATGGGCGCCGATTCGGGGTCGGCCACGACCCTCACGACGTCCACGGTCTCCTCCGGACCATCTGTCGTCTGGGGCCCGGCCAGGCCGCCGAGCGTGAAACTGCCGGGATCGTTGATGAACATGAACAGCGGATTCGCCACCGGGACCGTCGAGCTGACCGTCCGGACGAGTTCAACGGCCCGTTGCGGATCCCTACCGGCGAGTTCGACCAGTTCGACCAGCGCGGCCAAGCCGGCGACCGTCTCGGCTTCGCTGTCCACGGTCACATCGCTCGCCAGGGATCGAATCCGCGCGATGTCGGCTGCGACGACCTTCGGCCCGTTCAACGTCGTGAGCAGCCGGACTCGTCCGATTCGCGAGGAGGCCGCATCCATCTCGGCGGCAGCCTTTCGCGCGCGTTGCAAGGCCTGGTCGGCAGTCCGCAAGCTCGTGACCGGCTCATCACCACCGGCGGCCGCCGCAGCCGCGAGCAACTCGGTCAGGTTCGAGAAGAACTCCGCGACGCGGGTCACGCAGGACTTGTCGGCCGGGACGCCATCCGCAACCGCACGAACCAACGCAGGAAGGACGTCGTCGGCGATCGCTTGCCGTTCCTGCTCGATTCGCTCTACTTCGGTGGCGAGCTCGGCCAGCGTAGTCGGCCCGCTCCTGCCGGAACGTTCCCGGGGCGTTGCGGCGCCCTCCGGAGTTGTTGTTTCCTGAGTAACAGCGTCGAGGTCGTTCTCTTCGTCCAGCACGGAAACCACGTCGACGAGGGTGGCCAGTGGCGCCGGAGCTTCCGGCAGCAGCGGATGCCGTTCGCGAACGGTCCGCCAGACCTGCCGAGCGGTTTCGGCCTGGGCCGCGTTCCAGAACACGGGCGGATCGGCAAGCAGCCATCCCAGGGCGGCCACTGCCCCGACGCGCCCGGCCCCGACCATCGACGACCAAGCCGCCGCCCGCACCGTCGGTGTCGACCCGAAGTGCTCGAGGTCGAGCAGATCTTCGTACAGCCTGCTTTTGTGGAGGGATCCGAAAAGCTCGCCGAGTTCGTCTGCATCCGCGCCGAGAATCGCGGCGAGCTGGCTCTCCGACAGCTCACCCGTTGCGGCGGTCGCCAGTACAGGCCGGCGGAAGCAGTCGCGGAGAACCAGCGCCGCGTGTTCGTCATCGGCGCGGGCAAGCGTCGACCGGACGGTCAAGGCCACGTTGGCGAGCGACGCCCCGGCGCGGAGCTTGAGATGCTGGTGGAGGCTGGTCGTCTGGCGGCTGTCGAGCTTCGGGATCTCCCCGACGAGGTCGGCCTGGCTGACAGCGGCAGCGGCCGACTTCGCGATCCGAGCCCGCCGGAGGCTTTGCCGCTCGTCCTCGGCGAGGACAGCACCACGCTCGGCAAGCTGCTTGTCGGTGCCGGGCTCGGTGCCAGCGCTCAAGACGACTCCCTCGATCAGCCACCGTTCGCGGCACGCATCACCGCATACGGTGCGGCCGCGGGGTTGCGGCCCTCCACAGTCACCCCCTGATCGCTCGGCGGCTCCGCGGTGTTTCAATCCGGACGAAAGTTTTTTCGGAGGTGTTCTGCCCATGCCCCCGCTTCTGCGCTATCCGGAGTGGAAACGCGGGCCGCGAACGAAGTCGCGGGGTTCAACAGCCCGGTTCGCGCGACGCCGGCCGGCCACCGAACTCCCCCACCTCCCAGGCTGCGGAACCATTTGCAGGGCTCCGCAACAGGGTTCCTGATTCACAGGCTGGCCGCGCACGAGCCGGATCGGAACCGATGCCCGGAAAATGACGTGTTTTTGTCCAGTGAACCGTTCGACCGCGCTCGCAAGATCACCCGTTTAGCCGAGCACCGCAGCACCTACCAGTAGAAATTCGCCGGAGCCCACGGCGCTCCGATGCTCCTTCAGCGACGGCAGCGCCCCGTTTTTGTCGGTGGCCGGTCCCATACTGGCACTGTTGCAACCGGAATACCCTCGGCGACTGTCCAGGCGGGGAGGCCCTGTGACCATTTCGAACGCTTCACCGGACCGGCCGCCACAGTGGTGGCGGCAGGTCACCGCGAGCGATTGGGTGGCTTTTTCGCAGCACAACGACCTGGTTCGTGAGCGGTATTCCGCGTTGCTCGCCGCGCTCGAGGAGCTGAGCACCCGCGGTCCCCAGTCGACGCTGAGCGAGATCGGGGAGAGGCTGCGTGCGGTCGGGTTCCACGATCCGCTGACCGACGCCGAGCTGCGCGGTCTGCTGGACCAGCTCGCCCAGTGGGAGTTCGCGAAGCCGTTTCGCGACTTCGCCGCCCCTCTACGAAACCTCCATGGCGTCATCAGCCGACAGGAGGCCTGGGCGCTGACTCGCCGCGGCCGCGCAATCGTCGCGGCCGTCCGCACGGCAGTGCTGTCCGCCGATCGCGCCCTCCAGCTGCCGAGCCGACTGCTGGACAGCGTCGAAGACACGATACGGACGTTGCTCGGGCACGCCGGGAACCAGGACGAGCACGGGCTGCTCGACGCTGACCTGGGCAACGTCGAGACCCGCATCGCGGAACTCCAGCGCGTCACGGCCGACTTCTACGACGCCCTCGGTCAGCTCGTCCAGTCCGACGTGACGAAGGACGACGTCTTCGACGGCAACCGCGACCGGGTGGTGGAAGCGCTGCGGCAGTTCGCTCGCGAATACGACCGAGCGCTCGTACGCGTTGGTTCCGCCCTCGAGGCGCTGCGGCAAGTCGGCCACCAGCACGTCGTGCAATGCGCCGTGAAGCACGCCGGGCTGCTCGATCCGGCCGCGCAGCAGCATTGGGTGACCGACCGGGTCGCCCTGCTCTCCGCGCTGGAGGCGTGGTTCGTGCCCGGCGGCAGTGTGCACCGGCTGGTCGAATCGGCCTACGGGGCGGTGAACACGCTGCTCAACGCGGTCGACAGGCGGTACAACGCGCGGTTGCGCGGCTCGGATCTCGCGGTGGACTTCCGGCTGCTCGCCCAGTCCTTGCACCGGCAGCCGGACGATGACGCAGCCCGGCAGGTGTATGCGGCGGCATTCGGGGATTGGCCCGCGTGGCACGTGGTGTCCGGTCCGGCCGAGGAGGACGTCGAACACGCCACCAGCGCCGCGGCCGGCCAGGCCCCATTCGGCGTGGATCTGACCCTCCGCGAACACGAGCGGCACGGCCCGGCGGGTGGCCGCCCGCGCAAGGTCGTGGATGCCGGTGCGCAGCGGGAAGCGGCCTTGGCGAATGCCGCCGACCAGGCCGAACACCGGCGGCGCTGTGCCGCAGCCCTGCTGACTCCGGGAGAGGTCGGGCTCGAGCACTTCGCCGGCCTCGACGGTGAGACGGCGGCAGTGCTCTTCGACGCGATCCAGCTCGCCTTGGACATGGTGGAGCCGGGAACAGGAGTCGGGCAGGCCGAAGCGGACGAGGCCGGGGTGCTGGTGAGCGTGCGACTGGCGGCCGGCCGAGGCGAACAGGTCACCGTGCCGCTGGCTGAAGGCGATCTGACCGGGCCGCGCCTGCTCGTCACGGTGGTCCCGGCCGGGGCCGCGATGCCGAGCCCGGAACCGCCGGCCACGGGTCGGCCCAGGAGAGTCGCATGAGGCACAACACCCTGCTGCACCCGGATCTCGCCGAGAGCGCGCGGGTCCTGATCGCGCGGGGCAGGCTGCTTGCCGAGCGGGAGCCGGAGCTGTACCGGAGCGCGAGCCGTGGCCGCGCCGAGCTCGCCAGGTTCTTCCACACCGAACTCGGCTGGACGCTGGAAGTGCTCGAGGCCGCGGACTTGATCCGGCTGCACAAGCGCCGGGAGGACGTTCCGGGCGCACGCGGCCTGCGGATCCGCCGCGAGGGACCGGACCCGGTGCCGGCGTCACAGCTGGTGCTGGTGCTGTCCGCCCTCGCCTGCGAGCAGCTTTGGCGACGTCCCCGGATGACGCTGAACGACCTGCTGCAGTCGGTCGCGCAGGTCTGCGCGACCGACTGCGAGAGCAACCTGCTCCCGCGGTTTCCCGTCGTGCCCGGTGACGGGGTGAGCAAGCAGGAGGCACACCGCAACCGGCACAGTCTCGTCGATGCGCTGCGCCTGCTGCAGGCCGACGGGACCATCGCCGTCGACCGGTCGCTCGACCAGGCGGCCGGTGACGGCGGTGACGCGGTGGTATCCGCGTCCCGGGACCGCTTGACCTCAAAATTCTCTTCGCTTTCGCCGTCACTGCTCAACCTGGCGCAACTGCCACCCCACCGGCACGCTGCGGCCTTGGCCACGGACCGGATCACCGAAGACGACGAACTCCCCGACGACCAGGACGAACCCCATCTCGCCGATGGCCCCGAGGCCCGGCGCGCCGCGCGGAGCGAGACCACCCGGCGTCGGCTGCGGGCGATGCGGCGGCTGGTGGACGACCCCGGCACCGACCCGGTGGCCGACGACTACCTGCAGTCGTCCACCGGCCGCAACCGCGCACTCACCGTGCTGCACGCCCTCGGCCTGGTGGCCACCGTGCGCCATGACTGGTGGCAGGTCAGCGACCCGTCCCAGCTGGGCAGCACGCTCGACTTCCCGTACGGCAGGCGCAACGAACGGCAAGCCGCGCTTGCCCTGCTCCAGCACCTGAGCACCCGCGATCCGACACTCGACGGACGCGAGCGCGTCGTGGCGATCGAGGAGATCGTCGCGTTGTTCGAACAGGTCAGGGCGGACTTGCCACGGTGGGCGGCGGCCTACGGCGGGCAGCTCCGGGCGCTGGCCAAGGCAGCGGCGAACGGACTCGTCGACGCGGGTTTCCTCGTCATCGAGCCGGCCGGCGATGTCCCGGAACCGCGATGGCGGCCCACTCCGGCAGTGCGGATGTGGCGGGTCAGGCTCCACGCCACCGCCGGAGCGAACCGCGAGCAGAGAACCGAGACACCCACCCTTTTCGACGTCCTGGAAGGAACCGCCTGATGCCCACCGCACCGCAGACCGACCACGGCGCGCCGGCGGTGACCGGACGGTGGCAGCCGACCCGCGCCGGCGTTCTCAACAGCTGGAAGTGGGCAGACGAAGAGTTCCACTTCGCCGACGGCTGGCTCGCGTTCATCGGCCGCAACGGATCAGGCAAGTCACTCACTGCGTCGCAATTGGTGACCGTCCTGCTGGACGGCGACACCTCCCAAACGGCACTGAGCGTCTCCGGGCGAGCCGCCGGCACGCTGCTGAGCCGGCACACCGACAACCGAGACCGCGAGGACAAGACCGGGGTCTGGTGGCTCGAATACGGCCGGACCGAGCCGCAGACCGGCCGGACGGAGTACCTGACGACAGGCTTGTGGCTGCGCTCGTGCGGCCAGGCACTGCTGCGCGCGTTCTTCCTCGTCCCCGGCCGGGTCGGGCACGAGCTCACCCTGCACTTCGACCGCAACCCGGCAGGCATCGACAGCGTGGCCGAACAGCTCGCGGCCCACGACGGTGAGGTGTTCACCGACGCGCCGCGGCTCAAGCCCAAGGCAGCCGCGCACCTGGGCACCGTCGGCAGCGAAGCCGACTACCGGACGGCGGTCCGGACGCGGATCTTCGCGCCGCTCGACGAGATCCAGTACGACGCCCTGCTAAGCGTCCTGCGGACCCTCCGCAGCGTCCGGACCGCGGAAAAGATCTCCGCCAAGGACATGCTCACCGTGCTCACCGGCGCGCTGCCGGCGCTCGACCAGACGCGGTTGACCGAGATCGCGTCGGCGATGCAGCGGATCGCCACGCTGGAAACCCAGCTCGCCGACACCAGGGAACAAGCGAAGAAACTAGCCGACACCGACCGCGTCTACGAGCTCTACCGGCAAGCGGTCGCGCTCGCCGTGGCCGCCGCTCTGCGCTCGGCCAACACGGAGTTCGACAACCTCACCCGGTCGGAACGCGCGGCCGAGAAGAAGCTCGAGGACGCGAACGCCGCGATCGAGCAGGCACAGTCGGCGCTCGACGAAGCCAACCACAACCTGCAGCTGCGCGAAGGCGACCACCGGGCCGCGGAAACCGCGGTCCGCGACCACGCAGGCGCGGAGCTGCCGCACAAGGAGGAACGAGCCCGCAGCCTCGCAGGCAGCGCCGATGCCGCGAAAGACCGCGCGAGCCAGGCAGCATTGGACGTGGCGGCGGCGGTACAGGACGCCGCTACCGCCGTACAGGACGCCGTCGCCGCCCAGCGGAGCTTGACCAAGATCACGCAGGAACTCACCACCACCGCGGCGAAGATCCGGGCGGAGGGCGCCGTGACGAACCTGGGCGGCGCCGCTGTCGAGCTTGCGAAGGCCGGCCAGCTGGATCCGGAGACCGCCGCGGTCGACGTCGCGGCCGAAACCCTCGCCGAGACTCCGTTGGCCTGGACGGAAAACCGGAAGCTGAAGGTCAAGGCGGTAGCCACGGCTTTGACCGGAGTCGAGATGGCCAATGGCATCGCAGTGGCCGCCGCCGAGCAGCACCGCAAGGCGGAGGAGGAGGCGGACGGCCACCGGGACACGCTGAACGAGTGCGCGGCTTCGCGAGAAGAAGCCGAACGACGCCTCGAAGCCGCCGTCCTCGCTTGGCAGAAGTCGGCGACGCACTTCCCTGCCGTGCCCGATGAGTTGTTCGACCCGGACCCGGTCGACGGCCGGGTCGTCCCGGACCGGCTTGTGGGCTGGGCCGATCAGCAGGCCTCGTCGATCAGGCAGCGGGTCGACGCCGCTGGACACGAAACACTCAAGATCACCGCCGAGCAGCTGCGGAACCAGGCTGTCCGGGACGCGGCAACCACGCGTTCGATCCTGGACCGTACTGCGGGTGAGGTCGAGACGCAGCGCGCGCGGGAAGCAGCACATTTGCGGGAGTCGGACGTGGCGGCGGCGCAGGATGCCGAGAGCGCCCGGGATGCCCGGGCGGAGCACGCCCGCAAGGCCGAAGCCGCCCAGCTGTACCGTCACGAGCACTTCGCCGACCAGCTCGACTCGACCGAGTCGGCCCTGGGCGAGCTGCGCGACTGGCATTCCGGCGTCGACCGGTGGCGATCGACGTTGCAGCACCTCGACCCGACTTCACTGGCGGGCGCCTTGCCCGCGATCGATGCGATCTCACAGCTGCGCATCGACCGAACCGGTGAACAGCTCACGCGGATCGCGGTGCCGGTACAGGTGTCCGAACAGGCTCTCGAGCTGCTCACAGGATTCGACGACCAAGCGTTGCGGACGGCGGCGGGTGACGCGGGTCAGGTCGCAATCAGGCGGATCGACGGGCAAATAGCCCAGGCAGAGGCCGTCGTCGCCGCGCTGAACGACGACCTGAGCGCTGTCGCCGCCGAACTCGAGCAGGCGCGGCAGAAACCGGCGCCACCACCGGTTCCCCTCTGGCGCACCCGCGTCGACGGCCATCCATTGTGGACGCTGGTCGATTTCCGGCCCGAGGTCGGCACGCAGCGGCGGAACGCGTGTGAGGGTGCGCTACTGGTGGCGGGGCTGCTCGATGCCGTCGTCACCTCCGACGGCCGGGCACGCGTGGGCGACGTCGTCCTGTCCGGACGGGAGCAGCCGACTGGCCCGACGCTGGCCGACGTCCTGTCTCCGGAGCCGGAGTCGCCGGTAGCCCCCGGCCAGCTGAACGCCCTCCTCCGGAGCGTTTCGCTCGACGAGACAGACGCCGGCCTCACCACTGTGCAGACCGGGGCGCTGACCGCCGCCCCGCCCGCGGGATACATCAGCCGCCACATCGGCGCGACCGCGCGGGAACGAGCGCGGGCCGAGCGCGTCGCCGGGCTCGAAGCCCAGCAAGCCGAATTGATGCAACGCCGTGAGACCGCGGAACTTGACGTCACGCGCCGGCAAGCCGTGCTCGCCGAAGCGGTCGACGAACGGGACAGCCTGCCGTCATCACGGCCGTGGCGGGAGGCTCGCACCCGAGCACAGACCGCTCGGCTCAACGCCGGCCGAGCCGACAGCGACGCCACGGATCGGCTCGCCAAGGCGGAATCGGCGCGGCGAGCGGTCCTGGACCGGCTGCGGGAGAACGAAGCTGCTCGGAACCGGGTGCTGAGCGACATCCTGGCCGGAGTCGCCGCCGCGGTGGCGAAAGCCGAGGCGGCGTCCGAGGCAGCGGAGGCCGCTGCGGAGCATCTCGCCCAGTGCGACGAGGCCGCGGCACAAGCCACGGCCGCCTGGCAGGACGCGGTCCGCGACCAAGCGAGCGCGGACGAGCAACGCGCCGGGTTTCCACCCCTCACTGCGCTCGTCACCGCACGGGACGACGAAGACGAAGCCACGAACCGGCTGCAAGGCGCTCAGCGGAACGTCGTGCGCACGGCCGAGCAGCTCGAGTACCACCGGCTGGAGACCCGGAAAGCACTGAAGACCCTGAACGAGGCGGTGGATCTCGGTGGCGGCCTGTCCTTGCCCGCCGAACGCCAGGCACTGGAGGCATTCGCGGACGAGGTGAACCACTTGGCCGTCCAGATCCGCTCGTGGACGGAAATTGTCGACCGGACACAGCGGCTGCGCACCCAAGCCAGACGCACGTCGGAGACCGCGGCCGACCAGCGCCGCCGAAGCCGCACGGCCCAAGCCGAGGCAGCGAAAGCCAAAGCGGCCGCGGTGAGCGCGAAAGCGGAGGTGGAACGACTGCGCGAGCTCTACGGCGCGGCTTATGAAGAACTTCGCCGAGCTCACGAAGAGATGGCGCACGCCCATCAGGGTGCGCGGGAGGAGGTCGACCGGATCAAGGACAAGATCACGCGGGCCGAAGTCGCCGCAGCCGGGGCAAAAAGCACCCTTGAGGGGGTCGCACCGCAACGTCAGCAGGCCGGAGACACGCGGGAACGCTGCCTCGACCGCATGTACCGGCTGGTCGACGAATCGGTCGTGCCCGTGGCCGGGAACATCGCCGTCGACGACGACGGCCGGCCGACGAACCTCACGGCCGCGCTCGCCTGGGGATCCGCTCTGCTGGCCGCGGAACCGCGCGGGCACAGCCGGGAGGAGCTCACCAAGCTGCTCGAGAACCGGCGCCTGCGGCTGGAGGGCGAAGCGAGGAAGGTCAGCGCGGCGCTGACCCGGTTCGACCGGCAGGTCACGGTGCAGACGATTCCCGGCACCGACTGGCGTCGCGCGGTCGTCGCCGCACCGGATGCCCTCAGCGGAGAAGACCTGCACACTACGGTTCTGACCTTGCGCCAGACGGCGGAACAACTGGAGAACGATCTCCGCGGCGATGTCAAGTCCACACTCAAGACCAGCATGTTCACCGCACTGCGCCGGGAAATCGCTACGCGGCGGACCGCCGCGGAAGACCTCGTCCGGCAGATTCGCGCCACCCTCGATGACGTGCGCACGGGAGTCGCGCGGGTCGGCGTCGAGGTCGACTGGAAGGTCAAGAAAGACCCCGACGCGGAACGCATGATCGACCTGGTGAAGGCGCTGCCCTCCGACGAAACGTTCGAGCAGATGTACGAGGTACTACGGCAACGGCTCGAGGACGCGAACGGCGAGACCTGGGAGGCGCGTGTCGCGCACACCTTCGACTACCGGGCGTGGCACGAGTGGGTCATCAAGGTCACCCACGCGTCGTTCGGCGACGGCAAAACGGAAACGTTCCGGACCCTGACTCCCCGGTCGAACCCGCTCGCCTCCTTCAGCACCGGGGAAATGCGTCTCGCGACGATGCTGCCGCTGCTGGCGGCAGCGTGGTCCATGTACGAAGCCCCGGGTTACGCAGGCCCGCGGTTGCTCTTCGTGGACGAGATGAACGCCGCGTTCGACCCGCAGAACGTGCGGAAGCTCCTGGGGTTGCTGCGCGAGTGGAACTTCGACGTCCTCTCCACCGCCCCGGAGATGAGCGCACTGCTGAAGGCCGAGGCGGGCCGGGTGATGATCGCGCAGGTCACCCAGTCGGGCTCGGTCGGAGTGTCCACGCCCTGGCTGTGGACCGGCTCCGGGCAGCCGGTCCTCGTCGCCGACCGCTTCGGCAACGCCCAGGCCCGGCCATGACCGCGGCGGAACTCCCGGCAGCCGCACGCGCTCTGGCCGAAGACACGGATCTCGCTCCGCTGTGGCAGGCGGTCCACCAGCGGCTGTGCCAGGTGGACGACCCCGCCGAGCTCGCCACGGTCTCGATCACCGGGCTGTCCGCGGCCGGCGTCGCGTTCCTGCGCAGCTGGCTCGACACCAACGCTCGGCGGCGTCGCGGGAAGTCGGCGATCTCACCCGCCAACGGCGTGGCCAAAGTACCGGTGCGCGAGCTGCTGGCCAGGCTCGGTGTTGCCGCCGAACATCTACCGGCAATCGCCGAGCTGGCGACGGGGCGGCCGGTGGTGAACCACGCGGCCGGACGAGCAGCGGGCGCGGCCGCACGCGCGGCGCTCTGGACCGAAGTCGAGCGCACCCTGGCTGCGGTGCCGCTGCTCGCGCAGCGGATCCGCGCCGCCGGCGTTGCGGACACCGACATCGACTCGGTCCGAACCGAGTCACGACACCTCGCAGCGGCTGTGGCAAAGATCGATCGGCTCCGCCGACCGGACACTCCCCCGGTGACGCTGGCCAAACTGGCTCATGACTGCACCGGCGATCCCCACGGCTTCGATCTGGACAAGCTCATCGGCCGGCGCCTGGTCGAAGCCGTCGCCGAGCGGGCCGGCGAGCCGATGGTGTCCCGGCCCGACGAATCCCGAGCGCTGCTGGCGCGGTCGGGGGTGCTCGCGGACCGGCTGTCGTCCTCAGTCGTGGTGCTGAACCTGCAGGCTTCGGGCCACGGCGTCGTCGACGAGCGGCTCAGGTTGGGCGGCGGCCCGGTGCCGCTGACGCTGTTCGACCTCACCGTCAACCCACCGACCCTGGCTGACGAGGCTGTCCTGGTCGTCGAGAATCCATCGGTGATCGAAGCGGCGCTGGCCGCGGGGTATACCGGCCCGATCGCGTGCACCAGCGGACACCTGCGAGCGGTCGACCACGCGTTCCTGCGCCGCGCGATCGACTGCGGGGTGCGATTGAGCTACGCGGGTGACATCGACCGAGACGGCCTCATCATCGCCGTCCAGGTGCAAAAGCTGTACGGAGCGAAGATCCTGGCAATGGACCACGCCACAGTCACCAAAGCGAATGCCGCCCCGTCCGAGGTGCCGCTCGGTCCGCTGCCCGAGGAGACCCCTCGCGAACTGGTCGCCGCTTTGACCGACCGCGGGCGGGCCGTCTACCAGGAGCACGACGTGCTTCTGAACGTCCTGCTGGATCATCCGCCTGTCGTCGCCACCAATGACGATCCGCTCGAAGCGGCAACTGTCCAGAGACACATCAGAAGTCTTTGGATCAAACGGGACTCCACGTAAAATGCCCGCTGTCGGCGGTCTCTCCGGAGAGATCTTCATCGAGCCCTTCTTTGACCGAAGCTGACCCCGGTGATCCCGCTCAACTTTGGCGCCTACGTTAGTCATCCGAAGCTGCTGCGCCGGTTCGTCACGTCGCCCAGCATCGCGGCCTGGAAATCGTAGTGGGCCGGCGCACCCATCTCGCGCGACACCGGCCGCGCTCTGGCGGTGTCGAGCCCTGCGGCCCGGACGAGTGAGTACAGCCGACGCCAGGTATCTGACGTTGCCGAACCTTGTCGCAGAAGCGCGAGAAATGTCGTGGTGCGTGTGTGCCGATATCGCGGCGGGTTCTGCACGCTGGGTGTCGGCCGGATCGAGCGGCGGTCGACGACCTGGCCGACTTCTTCGTGACCAATCTCTTACTGTGCAAAAACTTGTCGGGCGACCTGGCTTTCGTCGAGCTCTTGGCCCGCCCACGCGGTAGCGATCTGGCCGCGCATGCCCACCAGCCCCTCCCGTTCGAGCATCTGGTGGACCGGCTGGCGCCGTACCGCGCACGAGCTCGCCAGCCGCTGCCCCGAGTGCTGCTTACCCTCGATCGCATGGGCGGCATCGGCCAGGTCTGAGCACCGGCCAACGTCGTCGTCGCCATGCGGCCAGTCCACCAGACGGTCCACGGCAAGGAATGCGCGGCCGCTCGGCGGCTTCGCCCGCCGAGTCGACCACACCCCATGCTCATCCAAGCCGCCGACCGACTCGAGCAGAGCCGGCACGCACAGTCGCCTTAGCCGCCGCACCACCCCGCATCGACGGGCCGGCTGACCCCAGCCTCAGCAGCCCACGCGTTTCCGGCAAAATTGCCTGGGTTCGATCAACGTGGGCTACGCCAAGGGGGGACCTGTGCCGACGCATCCTGCGGAGGACGCCATTCGAGACCACTGGGAAAGGGCAGCCGATCCCAGCTGTGGCGCCGGGCGCTTGAGGGGGACCCGCCGCAAACCCTTGATCGAGGCACTCGTCGCAGAGCTTGTCCGCGCCGGCATCGACCGCCTCACCATCCACATCGATCACCCGCTCCCGATCCCCGGTGCGTACCAGAACACCGGCAGGTGCTGGGACATCCTTGTGCTCGAAGCGGACATGCCGGTAGCCGCGATCGAAGTCAAGCAGATGCTGGGACCAAGTTTCAGGAACAACATCCGGAACAGGATGGCAGACCTGCTGGCCGAGGGCACCAATGTCGCCAGAGCGTACAACCAGGAGAACCTGCGGGCTTTGAAGCCCGCACTCGGACACCTGTTCCTGCTCGAAGAACGCCCGGAGACGACGAAGCTCGTCCAGCCCCGGGAAAGCGCGCTCAGCACCTTCGCTCCAACTGGACCGCCTGAGTCCCCCGTGCGCATGCTCCGCGACTTCTTCCGGCGGCTGTTACACGACGAGTTGTACGACGCGATCTGCTTCCTGACTTCGACGAGGCCTCCCGACGTGACCGTTCGTGAGCCGGATCCGACGATGGCGTTCGCGATCTTTGCAACACACATCGCGGAGCGCGTCGAAGCCATCCGAAACGCTCGCAGCCAAGGCAACGTCCAAGCGGCGGAGCTCGGGCGCAAACTTGCCGAGCGCGACGATCTGCGTGTCGTCGTCGCCGGTTTGAGCGCAACCGACGCCGGCCGTGTCGCAGTGGACCTCGACGTCATTCACCGTCGCCGCCGAACCGTCGCCGAACTCCGCGACCTGGTCCTGAATCCGGTCACGACGGAGAAGGAAATCCAGAAGATGATCGGCCGGAAATACTGGCTCTTCGGCGGCCAGTACACCGGCGTCCTGGAACGGCGCGACGGCTTCGCTCTCGACCAGCACGACATCCCGCTGGTCTGCGCCGACCGCAGCATCCACATCATCGAGCTGAAACGGCCGGGGCACCGGTTGGTCAAGGCGCAGCGCAACCATCTGATCGTTTCGAACGACGTCCACGAAGCTGTAGGACAATGTATGAACTACCTCCGCGGCATCGACGAACTGGGCGCGGCCATGGAGACGTACCACCGCAACGAGCTCGGACTGGAGTACGACTACCGACGAGCCCGGGGGACGGTGGTCATCGGACACCCCGAGCTCGCCGAGACCGACGGCACCACGCGAGAGCAGGTCGAGCAGACGATCCGCTCGTACAATGCCCACCTGAGCCGGGTCCAGGTGATCACGTTCGCCGACCTGGTCGACAGCGCCGAACGCGCGCTTCGATTCGAGGCCGAAGAACTCTGACCGTGATGCGTCGGTCGTCCGCAGCGCCGATAATCGCGACGTTTCCGAGCTCCGGTAGCGGTCTGCTCCCGCAGGCCTTTGTGACCGTCCTCCTCGCCAAAGCGGGACTGGACTCGCGTCGATCTGAACCGTCTCGACCTGGGACTTGTCATGTCCGCGCAGGCGGGCCCGGCCCGGACATGCTGCGCGGCCTTCGGCGGTGCGTCGTCGCCGTCCCCGTGCAGGCACTGGCCCCAGGCATCCCCAACGCATTCGCGAAGCGGACTTGCGGTCGCGAACGGGTGAGGCTGATCCCAGGATCGGCCTCGCCACTCACGCGCTCGAACGCCTCTTCATTGGAATCAGCCAAACAGCGACACATCAACGTCGCGCGGCAGACCAGAATAACCGACCGCCCGCGGTCGTCGTAGCTGCGCAAGTCCTCGCAAAGCGTCCAGGGGCATAAACTTGTCGGCCTATCCCGGCACTGTCTCTCTGTCCATTGTGGTCTTCTGCCGGTCCGAGGGAGCCCGAGAGCGCACGCCGGGTGCAACGCCTTCTGCGGGATCGCCCCCGGCCACCTTCCGGGACCGCCGTCGGCGACTTCCCGTGGCAACGTTGGTGTAGAGGTCTACCGCTATCTTGATCGACGAGTGCCGGAGCATGCGGGACCGGTCGGCATGTGTTTGGCGATGGCGCCGTCCGCACAGGGGATTTCTTTGCTGCTGCTGGAACAGCTCGACGAGCTCGGCACCGAGTAGCGGGCGAGCACGTTCCACCCACCGTCGCTGGAGATGCTGGCGGAATGGGACGCACTCGACGACGCCCTCGAGCGCGGACGGGTGACCGACCGCATCCAGTTCTGGGAGCACCGCGACCGTCGGCTGGTGGTGGAGTTCTCCTACGAGCTCATCGCCGCGGACACCACTACGCTGTTTCGCCTGCAGTGTCCGCAAAGCACGGTCACCCGGATCCTGCTTCCGAAGCTACGCGCTCTCGGCGGGCACTATCCGCGGCCGGTACCTTGTGGGCACCGACGGCGCGACAGCACGGTGCGGAAGGCGCGGGGCGTACGCCTTTCGGAAACCACGTATCCCGACCGATCCCTCCTGGTGGGAGCCGAGACCCGGACGTCGGAGGTGTTCCCGGGGATGGGGCCGGTCGCCTACGTCTTCGACCCGCGCGAATGGGTGGTCGCCATGCACCTCCCGGATCGCGCGCGACTGGTCTTCCGGGTACCGCCCGAGGAGAAGATACCGGAGTCGGCCGCATCGGTGAACGATCGGCTCCGGCGCCTGCTCGAGCGCACGGATGTCCCGGTGAAAGCGTGTCGCTCTAACAACCCCATCGGCGGGTTCGGCATGAACGCGGGCATCCAGGACGCCCTCACCACGGCGTTGACGGCCGCGTTGCGCGGGGACGACTCCCGGTTGACGAGGTACGCGGAACGCCAACGGCGCGTCACAGAAACCAGGATCAACGCCGATGCCGACGAGAACTAACCGCAGGCTCAACGCCACAATCGCGTCCGCACAGCAGAGCCGTGACGAAGAGCTGCGGCAGGCGACGGTGGATCGGGCAAGGCCAGGGAGTGGCAGTTGCGGTCGTCCATGCTGGAAGAGCGAGCCGTCAGGCTTGGTCCTTCAGCGCGACCTCGTAGGTCTCCAGCCGCAAGGACGCAAGGCCGGTCGCTGAAACGCCTTCGTCCCGGATGCCGGTGGTCCCGGCGGCATTCATGACGGCGTCCATCTGCTCGCGGCTCTCCCACAGCGAGATGATCAGGACCTTTCCGGTATCCGGGGTCCGTCAGCAGGTAGTAGCCCTGGTATCCGGGCATCTTACGAGCGCCAGGCAGCTGCCGCTCGGCGAGCCGGATCGTGTCGTCGATTCCGCCGGTCCCGGCCTGGGCCGTGATCACACGTGCGAACATCGTTTCTCCCTGGGAAATCAAGCAGTCATCGTTCTCAGCCGTTGAATGCTGCCCGCACATCGCGAGTGAAGCCGTCGACGTCGGCGAGCCCGAACGCGATGCGCTGGAGCATGAATCCGTGCAGGAGCGCGAGGACGATTCGGGTCCCCGTGGCGGTGTCGTAGCCCGGGCCGACCAGGCCGGCCATCCGGGACCGCTGGAGTGCTTCACCGATGCGCTGGAGGCTGCCTTCGACTCCCCGGATCGCCCGGCCGTGGAGATCCGGATTGCGCAGGAGCTCGACCCACGACTGGACGGCACACCGGGGCAGCTCCTCCTCGGACACGGTTCCCGTTTCCGAGGCGGACACGTCCGACGGGGTGAAAGTCGCGACAGTTTCTGCGAGATCCGCGATCGTCGGGGGCTCGGGCCGGTCCATCAGCTCGTCGAGGGGCTGGAAAAGCGCTCCGAAGGCCAGCACGGCGACCTCGACGATCAAGTCCTCCTTGCCGGAGAAGTACCGGTAAGAAGCGCCGGTCGACACTCCCGCTTCGGCAGCGATGCCGGGCATCGAAGTCTGGTGGAACCCGTCGCGCGCGAAGCACCTGGCCGCGGCAGCGATGATCACCGTGCGGTTCGACTCTCGGCGCTCCGCGCTGATCTTCGGCACGTCCGTCGGTCCCCTTCTCAAGTGAATCTTCTTTCACTTTACCGCGCCGACCTCCTAAGCAATGTCAGGCACACCACTCTTCAACCGTGAATTTTCATTTACCTTGCATCGGCCACCGAAGCGTCCTACCGTAATAGTAAAGGTCATTCACGGATCTAGGAGGAGTGTCATGAGCACGAAGCTGCGCATCGCGTCATCGCCGCACGAACCCGTCGAGCCACACCAATCCGGCAACCCAATCACCTCCCCAGGTCCTCGACAGGGACGAGCAATGCAGATGACGAGGTCACCCTCGTTGCTTGCCGCGGATGTTTCCCAGACGGCGTCGGACGCCTCGCCTTTCACCGTGGTCTCTCTTCGACGCGATGCCCGGTGCCGCTCGTCTCGCACGGCCACAGATCAACAGGACTTTCCTTCACGGGGCAACGGTCTTGCCGCCGCTGACTTGCGCCGGGAATATACTTTCGGGCAAATATGCTAGACAAACCATCGCAGACGGACTCGGTGCAGCCACACCGCCCATGAATCCGACACCAATCACATCGTTCGCGGCCCTGCTCCGGCATGGCGGATCGCCGACGGTTGAACCCGTTAACCGCTTTCACGGGAGGCGCCTACTGGTTCTCCGGCTCGCTTATCGGCGAACTGCGGTCCCTTCGCATGCACAACGCCGCCGTGCGAACCCGGCGACGGAATCAGATCGTGCGCTCCCTGGCCGCGCGGTCCGGCATGACGCCTGTTCCGCCGCTGGCCCTGCTGAGCATCCCGACCGGGAAACGCGACACGGCGCTCAACTGCCGGCAACACCCATGGTCACTTCACCTGGCTCTTCGCGAGGAGAGTGACCAGTTCCGTGACTCGCTTCTGGTTCTTGAACACATTGCCCGGGTAAGCGTTCGACGGGAAGACACGCGCGAAGGCGTTGACATAGTCTCTCGCCTGGCCGAGAACGCCTTTCAGCACGTCGGAAAAGTCGGTGTCCGGATCGTTGAGGACCTTGTCACCGAGATCACGCATGATCAGGTGAGCGATCACCCGGCGGCCGTGCACCGCAATTCCGGCTCGCACACCCTCGTAAACATGGGCCGAGTAGTCGAGAATCTGGTCGACGCTGCGGACGATCATCACAGCATGGCTGAGCCGGACCGGGTCCGTTCGCGGGTTGAAGAGGGCTCGGTAGACGGACTGGTCGGTGAACAGGCGCGAGACTTCCCGCTTGGCGAGCACCGCGTGGCCGATTCCCGATGCGCACGCGAGGGCGACCGCGGCCTGCCGGAGGTCGATGACGCGCTGCGTCGCTTTGGACCTGGGGATCTCGGCCGAGCGAAGAATATATTCGTAGCCCAGAACGTGCAGCTCACGAACCAGCCGGTGCTGTTCCTTGTCGAGGAACGCGAAATCCTGGCTCGAGACCTCGTTTTGCGTATTGGCGAAGCGGGTGATCTGCTGGGCAAGCCCGTCCTGGTCCTTCGGAACCTCGATGCACCGTACGAGCACGAAGGCCTGGCCGAGGTTCTGTTCGAAGTCGGTTCCCTTGGCCGCGCCGAGGGTGGACACCGTTTGCGCTCCGTTGACGACGCTCGCGCCGGCCAGCGTGAAGTACCCGACGTCGCGGTTAAGGGTGCCGCCGAGACCGACGGTGATCGTCTCGGCGAGGATGGTGATTCCGTTGTTGTAGTACGCGAACAGCTGTGGGGCGTCTTTGACGGTCTGCAAAATGCCGTCGTTGATGTCCGATCGGGGGATCACGACTCGGATGTTGTCGGCGAACAGGTCGCTGCCGTGGTCGGCAAACCAGGACGCGATGTCGACGGCACTGACCCGGCCGTAGAAGATCCGGTGCGGCTCCGCGCCCTTGCCCCAGTCGAGCATCTGCACGTCGAGGCTGATCGAAGTCCGTGGCCGCTCGGCGATCGACCTGAAGAAGTCTGCCTGCGCGAGATGGACGTGCGCGGCCAGAGGCTCGGTGTCCTCGAGGTCGTCGAGTTGCCCGAGCAGCTCGACGATGGGGGCTTTGACGGGGTCGGCCAGCGGCTCACTCGCCGTGGTAGCCGTGACAATGCGGATTTTGGCCCCCGGCTTGGTCAGCAGCGCACCGACCGCGGCGCGCGTTTCCTCCGACGCATGGGCAGGTTTACCGTCCCCCTTCATCCCCAGTATCGATTTGACGCCCTGGAGGAACTTCAGGACGTCCCCCTGCTTCATCGAGCCGGTGCCGTCCTGTCGCCACTTCGACTGAACGAGGACAACGACTTTCGCGGCCGGGTCGACGCCGACGGCGTCAATCCCCTCGTCGAGTTCACCATCGGTGATGTCGACCAGACGTTCCGCGTCATCCGCCGTCCCGAGGACCAGCTGGACAGCGTGGTAGGCGAGGAGACGGGAGAGATTCGCGACGTCGTCGATCCCTGGCTTCCACAACGTCGCCTGATACAGCGACCTGATGTGGGTTTCGATCTGCTTGACGTGAAAAGTGCTCAATCCGGCTCCTTACTCAGCGCCGCGAAGCTTAGCGCAGGAGGCAGGCATCACATGCGACTTCTCTCTCGGGCGCCCGCCCAGGCACGAAGGTCTTCGCAGGTAGTAGGTTCGCTCGTGATCGAGGGGAGCTGACCATGGCACGTCTTCACGTCGGCTGCGCGATGTGGACCCACAAAGTGTGGCCCGGGCGGTTCCTGCCGCAGTCGCTGCCCGCCGGGGAACGGCTGCGGGCCTACGCCGGCTGGTGCAACGCCGTCGAGGGCAACACCACATTCTACGCAACTCCCGCCCGCGACACCGTCATGACCTGGGCACGGCAGACCGGCGACGGCTTCCGGTTCGTCGTCAAGGTGCCCAAGGTTGTCACGCACGAACGGCGGTTCGCCGGGGTCGAGGCCGAGATGCGGGCGTTCCTGAACGCGATCGAACCGCTCGGGGACCGGGCCGTCCTGTGGACCCAGCTGCCCGGCTCGTTCGCCCCCTCGGACGTCGACGCGCTCGGCCGCTTCCTGCGCCGGCTCCCCGCCGACCGGCGGCGCGCCGTGGAAGTGCGGCACCCTTCCTTCTTCACCGACGCCGGTGCGACGTCACTGCTGGAGCGAACTCTGACCGCCGCGGACGCCGAGTGGGTGCCGTTCGACACCACCGTGTTCTTCGGAAAGCCCGCGGTGAGCGAGGCCGAGCAGGACGCCTGGGGCAAGAAACCCCGGCTGCCACGGCGGACGCGCGCGCTGACCGGCCAGCCGGTCGTCCGCTACCTGGGCCGGGACTCGGTCGAGGAGACGGTCGAGGGCTGGCGGCCGTGGACCGAGGTCGTCGCCGGCTGGCTGCGCGAAGGCCGGACGCCGACGGTCTTCCTGCACACCCCCGACAACAACGACGCGCCGGCGCTGGCCCGCCGCTTCCACGACGACGTGCGGGCGCTGGTACCCGGCCTCGAAGCGCTGCCCGAACCGGAGCCGATCGAACCCGCGACGCTGTTCTGAGCGGCGCCGGAAGGCCTACAGCTGGATCGACTTGATCTCGGTGAACTCGTCGAGAGCCCGGTGCCCCATCTCCCGCCCGTTGCCGGACTGTTTGTAGCCGCCGAACGGCGCCAACGGGTTGTAGGCGGCGCCGTTGATGTCGATCTGGCCCGTGCGGATCCTGCGCGCGAAGCGCAGCGCACGGTCGCGGTCCGCCGACCAGACGGCGCCGTGCAGGCCGAACCGGGAGTTGTTCGCGATGCGCACCGCCTCTTCTTCGCCCTGGAACGGGATGATCGACAAGACCGGCCCGAAGATCTCCTCCTGGGCGATGGCCGCGCCGGGATCGACGCCGGCGAACACGGTCGGCAGGACGAAGTGGCCCCGGTCGCACCCGCCGGGCACGTCGGCGCCGCCGGTGACCAGGCGAGCGCCCTCCTTGACACCGGCACGAACGAACGCCCGGACCCGCCGGCGCTGGGCCTCGGACACGAGCGGGCCGAGCTTCGTCTTCGGGTCCATCGGATCGCCGGGGACAAAACCCTCCGCGCAGGCGCGGGCCAGCTCGACGGCCTCCTCCTGGCGGGTGGCCGGGACCAGCATCCGCGTCCACGCCGTGCACGTCTGGCCGCCGTTGAGGTAGGCGTTGGAGACGCCCACCTTCACCGCCGTCGCCAGGTCCGCGTCGTCGAGGACGACGTTCGCGGACTTGCCACCGAGCTCCAGGGTCACCCGTTTCACCGACCGCGCGGCCAGCTCGGCCACCCGGGTCCCGGCCCGCACGGAACCGGTGAACGAGACGACGTCGACGTCCGGGTGGGTGGCCAGCGCCTCGCCCACCACCGGGCCGTATCCGGTGACTAGGTTGAGCACGCCCGGCGGGAACCCGGCCTCGTCGATCGCTTCGAAGAGCGAATAGGCGCTGAGCGGCGCGACCTCACTCGGTTTCACGACGACCGTGCAGCCCGCCGCGAGCGCCGGGACCACCTTGCAGGTGATCTGGTGCAGCGGGTAGTTCCACGGTGTGATGGCCGCGACCACACCGGCGGGTTCGCGCACGACCAGGGAGTTGCCGATTCGCTCCTCCGGCGCCTCCGCTCGCAGCAGGTCGACGCCGGTCGCGACGTCGGTCTGCGGGATCGTGGCCTGGATGCGGGTCGCGATGCGCAGGGGCGTGCCCACGTCTTCGACGATGGTTCGCGCGATCGCATCGGCCCGCTTGGCCAGTCCCGCACCGAGCCGCCGAAGGTGCTCCGCGCGCTCGGCACGGGAGGTCGCCGCCCAGCCGGGAAAGGCGCGGCGGGCCGCCGCGACCGCGCGGGCCACGTCCGTCGCCGTCCCCGCGGGAACCGCCGCCAGGCGTTCCTCCGTCGCCGGGTTCTCGACCGGGATCAGGTCACCGCCGTCCGGGCTCTGCCAGGCGCCGTCGATGTACAGGAAGTTGTGGTGCTCCACGAAAGCTCCTCACCATGCCGGCGACCCGGTTCCTCAGACGTACGCGTCCTTGCGCTTGCGGCTCGAGAGCGCGATCAGCCCGACGGCGAGCAGCGCGACCACCGCGCAGCCACCGAACACCCAGCCCACGCTTTCGGTGTACGAGCCGCACACCAGGTGGGAGACGTCCTGCCGGTCCGCGCCACCCCGGCCGGCGCCGCAGGCGATGCCCGCGCCGGCCGTGAGGTCGTTGCGGTCGACCGCGGAGACCGCCGCGGCGTTGCCGGTGGCGGCGATGCTGCGGGCGTAGAGCGCGGACACGACCGTCGCGGTGACGGCGACTCCCAGGGTCCCGGCCAGCAGCCGGAACGAGTTGACGACACCGGAGGCCACCCCGTGCTGTTCGACGGGGAACGACCGGATGCAGCTGCCCAGCGCGCTCGGCTGGGCGAGCCCGATCCCCAAGCCGATCAGCATCAACGCCGCGCCGAGCCGGACGACGGACACGTCCGGATCCATCCCGGTGAGCAGCAGCAACCCGCCGGCCAGGCAGACCAGCCCGGCGGCCATCAGCTTGACCGGAGTGGCGATCTTCAGCAGCCGCTCGTTGAGCAGCGACGCCACCGCGACACCGGCCGCGAGCGGCACGATCCGGAGGCCCACCGCCAGCACGTCCAGCCGCTGGGCGTATTGCAGGTACACGGGAACGATGAACAGCACACCCGCCATCGCGAAGAAGATGGTGACCAGGGTCAGCATCGGCGCCGCGAAGCTGAGCTTCCGGACGACCGCGAGGTCGAGCAACGGATGCGCGAGGCCGCGCTGCCGAAAGAAGAACAACGCGAACAGCACGACGCTGACCACCAGCACCACCAGGTCGAGCACGTCGACGCGGCTGCCGTCGAGCCCGATCAACGCATAGGTGAGCAGCAGGGAAGCCAGCGAAAGCAGCCCGACGCTCAGAGCATCCACTTTCGCGCCGGTTCCCCGGCGGGTCTCGGGAACGAGGAACCACACGCACACCGCGGCGGCCGCGCAGATGAAGACGTTGATCAGGAAGATCGAACCCCACCAGAACGTGTCGAGCAGGTATCCGCCGATCACCGGCCCCAGCGGCAGGCCCAGCGCCGCCGCCGTCGACCACGAGGCCAGCGCGCGCCGCATGGCGGCGCCGGTGAACATCGTCGTGATGATCGAGACGCTGGCGGTCAGGATGGCCGCGCTCCCCAGCCCCATCAACGCCCGGCCGGCGACGAGCAGCGCGACGGAGCTCGCCCACGCCGCCATCGCCGACGAGATCGTGAACACGGCAAGCCCCAGCAGGAGCAACAGCTTCCGGCCGAGCCGGTCGGCGACGATGCCCGTGACGACGATGAACGCCGACGCGGCCAGCAGGTAGACCGCCGTGATCCACTGCAGGTCCGTCGTCGTCGCGTTCAACGACTGCGCCAGCGTGCCCAGCGCGACGTTGATGATGGTGATGTCCAGGTTCAGGATCAGGACACAGACGCAGAGGACCGCGACGGTGTACCAGGGCTTTCCCACCACGGACCGGGTTGTCTCGCGCTCCTCGCTGATTTCTCCACCCCTCTCGGTTCGCGGGACCGAAACCGCGCCGCGCGCGAAAGCCCGGCACCGCCGATGATCACCTTTCCCCCGCACATTACCGCGCCCCACCATCACCCGTTCAGGTCATCGTGGAACCGGTTTTCCCACGCCCGGACAGGACCTTTCGCACGGGCTCGGTGAATGGGCGCGAAATGGCGTCATGAACCGGGAAACCAGCGCATCAGCGCGGCCCCGGCGGCCATTCCCGCGCCGAAACCGGTGAGCAGGACCAAGTCGCCGTCGCGCAGGGTTCCCGAGCGCCGGGCGGCGTCGAGCGCGACGGGTACCGACGCGGACCCGATGTTGCCGGAGTGCGTCAGGGGCAGGTGCGTCCGCGCCCGGCCGAGTCCGCTCGCGTCCGCGAGCTGCTCGACCAGCCTCCCGTTCGCCTGGTGGGAAACGAAGTGGCCGACGTCCGACAGCTCGTAACCGCACCGCTTGACCAGGTTGGAAAGCAGCGCGGGCACGTTGTCCAGCACGAAGTCCCGTACCGCGCGGCCCTGCATCCGGAGGTGGTGCCCGCCCGCCGCCACCGTGGCCGCCGAGGACGGCTGCCGGCTTCCGCCCGCGGGCAGGCTGATCAGCTCGTGGCAATCGCCGCGGCTGACCAGGTCCGCGCCGAGCAGTCCGTATCCCGCGTTCCGGTGCGGCTCGGGCACGACGCCGAGCACCACCGCCCCGGCCCCGTCCCCGAACAGCACGCTGGTCGCACGGTCCTCGAAGTCGAGGAACCGCGTCCAGACGTCGGTGCCGATCACCAGCGCCTTGACGTCCGCGCGAAGCGCCCCGTACGCCTCGACGATCGACAACGCGGTGACGAAGCCCGTGCAGGCGATGTTGATGTCGAAGCAGGCGGCCCGCCGCGCACCGAGCGCGTGCTGGACCAAGGACGCGGTCGACGGGATCGGCGCGTCACCGGTCGTGGTCGACACGATGACGAAGTCCAGCTCTTCGGCGGTCATCCCGGCCTGGCCGAGTGCTCGCCGGGCGGCGTGGACCGCCAGGTCCGACGCCGCTTCGCCGGGCGCGGCGTACCGCCGCTCGAGGATCGCGGTGCGGTCGGCGAGCCAGTCCGCCGAGACGCCCGGAACACGAGCGGCCAGCTCCTCGTTGGTCACCACGCGATCGGGGAGGTAAGAGCCCGTCCCCAGCACGCAGACGGTCGTCTTCTCGTCGCCGTCCGGCACCTTCACCACGCCCGCTCGCCGGTCGGCGCGAAGGCGCGCAGGCGGGTGAGCCGTTCTTCGCCGATGCCGGCTCGTTTGACCGGATCGGTGACCCCGAGACCCGGCCGGTCGGCCAGGCACAGCACGCCCACCTTGCCGACGTGCTCGTTGAGCTGCACGAGCCGGGCCGCCGAGCTGACTTCCCGCAGGGGGTAGAGCGCCGAGAGCGCGGGGACGAGGCTGCCCTGCGTGAACAGCCGGGCCGTGTCCACCTGCTCCTGCAGGTTCGCCACATGGCTGCCGATGATGCGCTTGAGCCGCATCCACAGGTACCGGTTGTCGAACTGGTGCTGGTAGCCCGTGCTCGAACCGCACGTCACGACGGTGCCACCCCGCCGGAGGATGTACAGCGAGACGCCGAAGGTCGACCGGCCGACGTGGTCGAAGGCGATGTGCGGGTCCTCGCCGAACTCCCGCCGGATCAGCCGCCCGAGCCGCTTGCCCTGGGCGGCGACCGCGGCGGGATCGTTCCCGTCGTCCTCGCCGAGACCGATCTCCGACCGGTTGACCACGAGGTCGCACCCGACGGCACGGGCGACCTCGGCCTTGCGCTCCGAGCCGACGACCCCGACGGCCACCCCGCCGCCGTTCTTCACCAGCTGGACCGCGTAGGCGCCGAGCCCACCGGCGGCGCCCCAGATCAGCACGACGTCGCCCTGCTTCATCCGGGCGCCGCGTTCACCGACCAGCATCCGGTAGGCGGTCCCCGCGCACGCCGGCACCGTGGCCGCCTCCTCCCAGGTCAGGTGGGCGGGTTTCGGGATCAGCTGGCTCGCCCGGACGACGGTGTACTGCGCGAGCCCGCCGTAGTTCGTCTCGAAACCCCAGGCGAGCTGATGCTCGCTCAACATGCCGTCGGCCTGGACGGAAGCTTCCTGGTCGTCGACGTGCGCGGCGTTGACCATGACGTGATCGCCCACGCGCCAGTGCCGCACACCCGCGCCGGTCCGCACGATCACCCCGGCGCCGTCCGAGCCGAGGACGTGGAACGGCTGGTCGTGCCGGGCGGCCCAGCCGCCCTGCCGGCCGGCGGCCCGGAGGAAGCCGAACGTGGACACCGGCTCGAAGGTCGACGCCCACACCGTGTTGTAGTTGATCGAACTGGCCATGACCGCGACGAGCACCTCGTCGGGGGCGATCTCGGGCATCGGCACGCTCCCGACGTGGAGCGTCTTGCGCACGTCCCGGTCGCCGTCGACCTGGGCGAAGGCGTGTTCGTCCTCGACCCGCAGGTGGGCGGCGAGGAAATCGGCGGGCAGTTCCGCGCCGGCCAGCTCGTCCGGTGTCGCGCCGGCGATCACCGCTTCAGCGAGTGACATGGTGGGCTCCCTCTTCGTCCGGGGTGTCCTGGCTGTCCCGCACGGCGGTCAGCATCGAGCAGAAGTTCGTGATGTCCGCGGGTGACATCGTCGAGCGAAGCCGGACGCGCAGGCCGGCATCGCCGCGCCGCACGATCGGAAAGAAGTCGGGTTCGACGTAGAAGCCGTGCCGCAGCAGGTGAGCCGACGACCGGATGGCGGCACTCTCCGAGGACATCGGCACGTAGCGCACCGGAAGCCCGTTCCCCGACCCGACCGCGTCGTAGAGCTTGTCGAACAACTGGATGTTGTCCTGCAGCGCGCGCTGGCGCACCACGAGCTCGGGCCCGCGGTGCAGCCGCACCGAAGCGAGGATCGCGCCCAGCCCGGCCGTGTTGATCCGTTGCGACCACATGAACGGCCCGCCGTTGCGGATCGCGGTGCGCCTGACCCCCTTGTCCCCCTTCGGCCCGAACAGGACGGCTCCGCCGGTCGCGCCGAAGCCCTTGTTGAGCGAGGTGATGACGACCGTCCGGTCGTTCATCCCGCCCAGCGACTCGAGAGCGTGACCCCGGCCGTTGCGCCCGACGACCGAAGTGCTGTGCGCGTCGTCGAGGAAGAGGAACAGCCCGTACCGCCGCTGGAGGCCGGCCAGCTCCGAGATCGGAGCTGCGCTGCCGCCGGTGCTGTAAACGCTGTCACCCACGTACGCCACGACGTCGTGGCGCCGGCACAGGTCTTCCAGCGCCTCGACGTCGTTGTGCCCGATCGTCACGACACTCGCCTCGTCGGCGCACACCGCCTTCATGGCGTTCATGCAGAAATGGGCGTAGCGGTCGAACACCATGAGCGGCGGCGTGCCACCGGTCAGCAGGCCGGAGGCGAGCACCGGCAGCATCGACCAGGCCGCCGCCGCGCACGAGGTCACGGTGCCGACGTCCGCGTCGAACAGGTCGGACAGCTCGGCCTCCACCTCTTCGAGGATCGGAAGCGTCATCCGCACCCGCGACAGCGAACTGTTCAGCACTCCGCTCGCCTGCAGCTGCTCGGCGGCCGCCCGCAGGATTTCCGGGTGCTCGTCCAGGCCGAGGTAGGAGTACGACGACATGTTCACGCAGCCGTGGCCACCCCGCGCCCACGCCACCCCGGCTCCCGGCCGCGGCGAAAAGACCTGCCCGTGCACACCCGTGTCCAGTGCCTCGTCCCAGAACGGCGCACTGATCGACGAGACCTTCTTGATGTTCGAGAACGCATACTTTTCTTTCATCGTCCGCGGATTCCCCTCCTTCGGTCCACCTCCGCCGGCACCGCCCGGACGTGCTCAGCCCGGTGGCCGAGCCGGGAGGTCGATCGAGATCCGGTCGCCGTCCACGGTGTAGTGCAACTTCCCCAGCAGGCTGTTGATGATCGTGGCGCTCCGCCAAGACGACAGGCCCAGCGTCCGGTCGCCGACGCCGAAGTTCACGAGACCGGCGCCCTGGACGTAGATCCGGTGGTCGTCCGGGCCGTCCCACAGCACCCGCGAACTGCCGTCCACCGGGTAGGCGCCGTCGACGACCGGGAGCCGTGGGCGGAGCCCCGCCATGAACTCCGGCAGCTCCGGCCGGAACCCGGTCGCCAGCAGGACGACGTCGCACTGCTCGGCCCACCGGCGGCCGGAGGCCCGCTCCGCGAACTCCGCCGTCACGCCGTCGGCAGTCCGCGCGAGGGACTCGAGCTCCGCCCCGGCCACGATGCGGTGCTCAAGCCGTTCCGGGGCCAGGTAGTCCAGTTCGTACAGTCGCGTGTAGACCCGGCGCAGCAGGTCGGCCGTGATGCCCTTCACCGCCGGCATCTGCCGCGGGAGCAGCGCCCACCGCTGCTCTTCCGGCAGTGCCTGGAAGTACCGGGCGAACCGGGGGGTGAACAGTTCGTTCGTGAAGGGCGAGTCGTCCAGGGGACGCAGGCCGGACGGGCCGGTGACCCACGTGAGCGACCGAGGCGTCCCGCGATCGCCGGAGAGCACGTCGAGGACCACCTCGCCGGCGCTCTGGCCGCCGCCGACCACCACGACCCGGCGGCCGGCCAGCGGAACCGGCGACGTCAAGTGCGCCGCCACGTGCCGTACGTGGGTTTCGGGCAGGCCTGCGGCGCAGGCCGGCACATCGGGGACGGCGCCTGTGCCGAGCACGAGGTTCCGGGCGGTCCACCGGCCCCGGCTGGTGGTGACGACGAACCCGTCGGCACCGTGGCCGACGTCGAGGACACGTTCGTCGAGGGAGACGTCGAGCCGGTGCGCGGCCCAGCAGAAGTACTGGCTGAACTCCGCGCGGTGCACGTAGCCCTGGCTCGCGATGATGTGCCGGTACAACCGGCCGTGTTCGCGCAGGAAGTTCAGGAAGCTGAACCGGCTCGTCGGATCGACCGGCGTCACGAGGTCCTTCAGCGGGCTGGCCTGCAGCCGCGAGTCGCTCCAGAGCAGACCCGGGTGCCAGCTGACCGACGACCGCGATTCCAGGACCACGACGTCCAGGTCGTCGATCGGCTCGGCCAGCGCCGCCAGGCTCAGGTTGGCGGGCCCGCCGCCGATGGCGAGCACGCCGGCCTGGCCGCGGATCCGGGTTTCGGCTGCTCGACCGTTGTGCACGGTCATTCCCCGATCGCCGGCCGGAACGACGGGTATTGGCGGTAGAGCTCCTCGTCGTCGAGCTCCTCCGGCTCCCAGCGCACCTCGATCGCGTGCTTGCCGGTCAGCAGGGCGCAGACCACCGAGTCCGCCGCGGCGCGCTCGACGAGCCCGGGCAGGCCGGTGACGTCGTCGCGAGGCGGCGCCACGGTGCACACGACGTCCTGCAGGTGCACGGCCACCTCGGCGTCCGAGTGGAAGAACCCGCGCACGTCCTCCCGGGCGGTCGCCGTGACCTCCCAGGGCAGACCGGCCAGCTCGGTGGCCGACGACAGCTCGAAGAGCTTGCCCGCGAGCTCCGCGGCCAGCCCCATCAGGAGGTACTCCTGGGGGTTCGGGCCCCAGTCGACACCGGTCAGCTGCTTGGGCGCGTCGACCCGCAACACCGGCGCGTCACCCTCCTGCCGCGGCCGCGACTCGGCTTGCGGGCCGCTGACCCAGCGCAGGTCACAACCCGAGCCGATGCCGGGCACGGCCGGGTCTCCGAAGTAGGTGAAGGCGGCGAACGAGCCGGCCGAGGCCGGCCTCATCGTGATGGGGACCGGCTCGCGGACGGAGACGAAGTTGGGGCTGAACGACTGCACCTGCCCGACGAGCTCGTCGAACAGCGCGGCCGAGGACGCCCCGCTGATCTTGAAGGTGCACCGGACGACCGCGTTCTCCGCACCGCCGGCCCGGCTCACGTCGTAGTCGACGGCCAGCCTCGCCGTGTCGAACACGGCGCTGCGGGCGCTCCCGCCCCCGATCAACGTCGTGAGCATGCACGAACCGATCCCGGTCAGCGCGAGGTCCACCACGGTCGGGACGGACCGGTCGCGCCACTCGGTCTCGGCGTCTTCCCGGAGCGAGATCGTCGCTTCCCGGCTCGACTTGACGGACCCGAACAGCGCCGGGCCGAGGCGGGCGGACAACCCGTTGTGCGGGCTCCGGCGGCCGTGCACGCAGTAGTCGAAGTACGCTTCGGCGGGCTCGTGGATGATCTCGTGCACCGTTTCGCTGAAGCCGGCGGTGTTGAACCCGTTCCTCATCCCCGCACCTCGCCGGCTCGGCCGAGGGCCTGGTCCAGGTCCTCGATCAGCTCGTCCACCGCTTCGATGCCGACCGACATCCTGATCAGGCCCGGGTTGATCCCGATCAGCGCCTTCTGGCGGACGGTCAGTGAACTGTGCGACGTGTTCCCGGGCATGCTCACCAGCGATTCGACTCCGCCCAGGCTCGTCGCGACGTACGGAATGCGCAGCCCGCCCATGACTTCGAGCGCGCGGTCGTCACCTCCGGCCACTTCGAAGGCGACCACCCCGCCGTAGCCACGGCTTCGGTCCTCGCCGTTCACGGTCGGGTAGTGCACCCGCCCGACCGCGTCGTGGCCGTCGAGGAACTCCGCGATCGCGGCCGCGTTGGCGTTCTGCCGTTCCACCCGAAGCGGAAGCGTCTTCGCGCCGCGCTCCAGCAGGAAACAACAGAAGGGGTCCGAAGTCCCGCCGAACCTGAGGGACTGGGCCCAGATCTTGTCGAGGAACTTGCGGCGCCCGACGACGAACCCCGCCGTGACGTCGCTGTGCCCCGCGATGTACTTCGTCGCGCTGTGGACCACCAGATCGGCGCCGAGGGCCAGCGGGCGCATGTTGACCGGCGTCAGGAACGTGTTGTCGACGACGAGCAGCGCGTTGGCCGACCGGGCGATCTCCGCGATCGCCTCGATCGGCGGCATCTTCAGCAGCGGGTTCGTCAGCGATTCGAAGAGCAGGAGCTGGGTTTCGGGCCGGAGTGCGTTCTTGATGGCGTCGGCGTTCAGCGGGTCGACGAAAGTGACGTCCCGGCCGCAGGAAGCCATGTCCTCCCGCAGCAGGTTGTAGGTCCCGCCGTAGACGTCGTAGCCGGAAATGATGTGACTGCCCTTGTTGGTCAGTGTGAAGATCGTGCTCGCGATGGCGCTCATCCCGGACGCCGTGACGACTGCGCTTTCCCCGCCCTCGAGCGCGGCGACCTTCTCCTGCACCGCCCATTGCCCCGGGTTGCCGTAACGCGTGTAGATCGGCACGTCGCGCAAAGCGCCGTCGGAAAACGCCGAATAACTGTCTTCGCTGAGCCGGAAGGTGGTGGTCTGGAAGATCGGCGTCCCCACGCTGCCGGTCGTCGGATCTTCGTAGGTACCCGAATGAACGGCGATGGTGTGCGCCGACGACGTCCTCGGAACGACGCGGTGCTGCGGTGAAACCGGCCCGGTACCGCGCTTCCTGGTGAGTTCGTTGAACCAGGCGGCCTCCGTGGTGCGGCCCTCGTCGAAGCCCAGTGCGGTCCTGCGTTCTGAACACATGATGAGCACTCCAGAGATGAGCCTGCGACGCAGTACCCGGACGGTTTCCCCGGCGGTGACGTCGCTCGCTAACCGATCGGGCGCGCGCCGACGGCCTTTTTGATCCGTTCCAGTGCCTGGACGAGCACGGACTCGGAAGTCGCGAAGTTCAGCCGGACAAATCCTTCGCCGCCCGGCCCGAAATCCTTCCCATTGACCATAGCAACTCGCGCCCGGTCGAGAAAGTAGCGCGCCGGATCACGAGATATCCCGCCGAGCCCGCGGACGTCGAACCAAGCCAGGAACCCTGCCTCCGGCACGCGGTATTCGACCCCGGGAAGTTCGCTTCCCACGAAGTCGTCGATGATCAGCGCGTTGCGCCGGAGCCGGTCACGGACCAGGTCGAGCCACGGCCGGCCACGGCTGTAGGCGGCGGCCGCCGCCACCACACCCAGCGTCGCCGTCGGGTTGACCGCCAGCCCGATCCGGTCCAGCCGGTCCCAGCGTTTTCGATCGGCCTCGTTCGTCAGAACGACTTCCGCGCACTTCATCCCCGACAGGTTCCACCCCTTCGACGCGGAAACCGCCGTGATGGTGTGACTCGGTGAAGCACCCGGAAGAGACGCGTACGGAACGTGAGACCGGGGTGGGTAGGTGAGCGGTCCGTGGATCTCGTCGGCGAAGACCTTTCCCGCGCAACGGGAAACGATCCGGCTGATCTCCCGCAGTTCCGCCTCGCCGGCGACGCAACCGGTGGGGTTGTGCGGATGACAAAGGACGAGCAGGCCACCGCCGGGGGCGAGGAGCTCCTCCAGCCGGCCGAGGGGGTACCGGTGGCGCCCCGACGCGTCGTGGTCCAAGCGAAGCGAAAGCACCCGCCGCCCCAGGGCGCGCGCGATGCGGGCGAACCGCGGATACGCGGGCGAGGGAACGACGACCGGGGCCGACGGCGCCGTGAAGTGCTCGACGACCAGGCACAGGGCGGTGACCGTGTCCGGAACCAGCCGGACGTGCGCCGGGTCCACCGCCCAGCCGTGGTTCTCCCGCTGCCACCGGGCACTGGCCACTTTGGCTTCGTCCGCGACATCGGGCGCCAGGTAGCCGTGCAGGCCCTCGTCGACGGCCGCGCACACGGCTTCCCGGACGGCGGGCGCGGTGCCGAAGTCCATCTCGGCGGCGCCGGCGCCGATCGCGGCGCCGGCGAACTCCGACCACTTGAACCGCGCGGGCTTGAAGTCCGGACGCAGTTCGATCTCGTTGATCGCCACCGGCGCATCATGACACCGCTTTCCGGCCCGGAAAAGCCGTGCGGCGACTGAGGAAAATGCACAGTTGACCCCGGGGTCGCGGCGGCACCGGCGGCCGCGACCCCGGCCGGTCAGGCTTTGCAGAGGAGCAGCCGGCCCCGCTCGAACCGCTCGCCCTCCAGCGGTTTCCGCACGAGGCGGCCCACCTCCTGGAACCCGGCCGTGCCCGCGAGCTCGGCCAGGCCGTCGATCGGCCAGCGGTACGCGGTGGTCACGGCGTGGTCGAACGGGGTGACCGGACCGCCTTCGGAGTCGAAGAACGCGAGCAGCACGTGTCCGCCGGGTGCCAGCGCCCGGTGGAACTCCGCGAGGTAGGCGGGCACCTCGGCCGGCGGCGTGTGGATGAGCGAGTACCACGAAACGAGGCCGCCGAGCGTGCCGTCGGCCGCGTCGAGCGACGCCATGGAGCCGACGGAGAACCGCAGATCGGGGTGGAGCCGGCGGGCGTGCTCGATCAGCGACGCCGACAGATCGACCCCGGACACGTTCACACCCAGGTCTCGCAGGTGGCCGGCGATGTAGGCGGTACCGCAGCCCGCGTCGACGACCGGCCCGCCCCCGGACTGCCGGACGAGACCCGCGAACGCCGCGACCGCGGAATGGTCGAACGGCAGCCCGGTGAGGCCGTCCTTGACGAAGGCGGCGTAATCGGCGGCAATGGCATCGTATGCCTGCGCCGTGGTGGACAGATGGGATTCACTGGTGGTTTCCACCCTGCGAGGGTAACTCTCCGTTCACGGATGCTCACGGCAACCCGTTCGCCCGGTCCGGAAACAGCGATGATAAAATTGGACTCGCACTATTCATGGCCATTGACTTTGCCTCGACGCCACGAGCATTCTGAAACAGCAGCAGCCAGCGGCGGCGAAGAATTCTTGCCCGATTCCCCTTTTCGCAGTGCGCGACGGGTTTCCCCGTCCCTGCGGCGCCGCCATCGTCAACTCCGGCCGCGTTCGGCGCGGCCCCCGCGATCGGAGGACTCATGGCGCGAAGCGCGGCCTTGGACGTGCGAGCGGACGACCTGCTTCGGATGACGCTGGGCCAGGTTTTCGAAGCGCACGTCCGGGCTCACCCGGACCGGGTCTACCTCACCGCGGCCGGCGAAGAGCACACTTACGGCGGGCTTTGGCGGCTCGCCGGGAACGTCGCCACGGCACTGGCCCGACGCGGCCTCCGCCGTGGTGACCACGTCACCACCTGGCTGCCGAACGGCGTCGAATGGGTGGTCTGCGCGTGCGCACTGGCGCGCTTGGGGGTGGTCAACGTGCTGGCCAACTCCCGGAGCCGCTCCGGTGAAGTCGCTGCGCTCGTGAGCCGGTCCGGCTCCCGCGGGCTCATCGCGGCGCAGCCCCCGGGCGCGGACTTCACCGCGGCCCTGACCGGCGACTCCCTGCGCTGGACCGCGGCGCTCGATCCGGCGGACGGCGCCGGGGCGACGTCTTGGAGCGAGCTCACCGGGACGGAACCCGACGACGAGATGATCGCCACGGCGGGCGCCGGCACCGACGCGGACGACATCCTCTACGTCATGTTCACCTCGGGCACCACCGGCCTGTCGAAGGGCAGCATGACCCGGCACGGAGCGGCGCTGGCGAACGCCTTCAACGGCGGCGGGCGGATGGGCCTCGACGAGGACGACCGGCTGCTGTGCTTTGTCCCGATGTCCCACACGTTCGGGGCGGTGAACGCCCTCCTCGTGTCGCTGACCAGGAGTTTCCGGCTCGACGTCGAACCCGGCTTCGAACCGGCCGAGGTGCTGGACCAGGTCGTCGCCCGAAGGATCACGACGATATACGGCGTCCCCACGCACTACGCGCTCCTGGCCGCCGCCCACCGCGCCGCCGGGCGCTCGCACGATCTGAGCAGCCTGACCAAGGGATGCATCGCGGGAGGGACGATCACGGCCGGTCTCGCCCACGCCCTCGAACACGAACTGGCGATCGGCGGGCTGACCCACATCTACGGGATGACCGAGGTCAGTGCCTTCATCACCCAGTCGAGCTGGGACGAGCCCTTCGCCGTTCGGGTCGGCACGGCCGGCCGGCCGATGCCCGGCATCGAGCTGCGCGTGGTGAACCGCGACACCGGCGAGGAGAGCCGCCCTGGTGAGCCAGGGGACATCTTCATCCGCGGCTTCGCCCTGCACGCCGGCTACCTCGGCCTCGACCCCGATCCGGCGCTGCGCGCCGACGGCTGGTGGGACACCGGTGACATCGGCGCGGTCGACGACGCGGGCAACCTCAGTCTCCTGGGCCGGTCGAAGGAGATGTACAAGACCAGCGGTTTCAACGTTTATCCGGCCGAGGTCGAGAACCGGCTGTGCCACCACCCGGGTGTCGCGGAGGCCGCCGTCGTCGGGGTCCCCGACCCGGTGAAGTCCGAGATCGGCGTCGCGTTCGTGAAAGCGGTTCCCGAGGCCCACCTCGACGAGGCGGAACTCCGCGCGTTCGTCCGCGCCGGGTTGTCCGGGTACAAGGTCCCGGAGCACGTGTTCGTGGTCGACGACTTCCCCCGCAGCCCCGGCACCCTCAAGATCCGGAAGGACGAGCTCCGCGCGCTCGTCCCGGAGTTGCCGGCCGAGGACGCGGGGGCGGCCCGCCGCTGAACGCACGACGGCGCCGGGCGCCTCGGCCGAGGCGCCGGCGCGGACGTACCCGCTCAGAACCGGATGATGCCCCGGATGTTCTTCCCCGCGTGCATGTCCTCGTAGCCCTTGGCGATCTCGTCGAGGCCGTACTCGGCCGTGACCAGCTCGTCGAGCAGGAGATGACCGCTGCGGTACAGCTCCAGCATGCGCGGGATGTCCGCGCGGGGGCTCGAGGACCCGAAGACCGATCCCCTGATCACCTTTTCCGACAGCACGAGGCTGCCGAGCGGGATGGGAAGCCCGGTCTCCCGCATGTTCCCGAGCCCGGTGAGCACCAGCGTGCCCTGCTTCCGGACGGTGAAGTACGCCGCGCGCAGGTGCTCGGGCGCGACCACGCCGATGGTGACGATCGTGACGTCGGCGCCGTGGCCGTGGGTCAGGCTCTTCGCCAGCTCGCCGGCCTCCTTCAGCCCGCTCACGGCGTGGGTCGCCCCGAACACCTTCGCCACGTCGCGCTTGCCCGCCACCGGGTCCACCGCGATCACCGCGGTCGCGCCGGCGTGCGCCGCGCCCTGCAGCGCGTTCACCCCGACACCGCCCGCACCGGCGACGATCACCGTGTCGCCCGGGCGCACACCGCCCGCGGTGACCGCCGATCCCCAGCCGGTGCCCACGCTGCAGCTGAGCAGGCAGGCCTTGTCCAGCGGGGTGTCCGCCGGGACCTTCACCGCCGACTCCACCGCCACCGTCGTGTGCTCGCAGAACGTCGACACGCCGCACATCTGCCCGACCGGCGTGCCGTCCTCCGTGCGCAGCCGGAAGCTGCCCGGGTCGGTCAGCCGGGCACCGGTGCCGACCTGAGCGCCGAGCTCGCAAAGCTGGGGGCGGCCGCCGGCACACCACCGGCACCGGCCGCAGCTGGGGACGAAAGAGAGCACCACCTTGTCCCCGACCTCGAAGCCCGGCGTGTGCGGCCCGACCGACTCCACGACACCGGCGCCCTCGTGACCGCCCGCGACGGGATAGCTCCCGGCCGGCAGATCGCCGGTGGCCAGGTGGTCGTCGGAATGACACAGGCCGGCGGCCACCATCCCGACCAGCAGCTCACCCTGCCGGGGTTCGTCGACGTCCAGGGTGGTCACCTCGTACTCGCCGGGGGCCTGGCGGATCACCGCGCCACGGGTCTTCATCGGACTCCTCCCGTTCCGGGCACGACGGTCAGTCGGTCTGCCGGTGCATGCCGGCGTCCATGCTCGCCTGCCAGTTCTTGCCGTCGAACTCGAACCACTCGACGGATTCCGCGAACGTCAGGTCGAGGCAGCGGGCGTTGACGCTGAAGAACCCGACCGGATGCGACTTGGGCCGGTAGAACGGCATGATCCCGCACACGACGCAGAACGTGTGGTCGGCGATCTTGTCGCCGAACCGGTAGGGCTTCAGGAACTCCAGGCCCCGGTGCAGCCGGAAACGCTCCTCCGGCAGCATGATCTCCTGGTGCCCCGACTTGTGGCAGATCCCGCAGGTGCAGGTGCCGACCGTCAGCTGCAGGGTGAGCGCGACCGAAAACGACACGTTCTCGCAGTGACACGCCCCGTCCCGCCAATAGAGCTTCTGCCCGGTGGACGAGCTGGTCTCGGTCTCGGTTTCCATCAAGCCTCACATCCCTCGTTGTCGGTACCGGACCCACGGAACGCCGGGCCGGCTCTCACGCGCACCGCGCGACGATCAGGCTGCAGGGCCCGTCCAGAACCCGGGTGTCGACGTGGGCGAGCCCGGCGCCGGCGAGCAGCTTGAGCACCTCCGACTCCCGGCGCTCCCACCCCGTGTACTTGGTCAGCGCGATCACGTCCATCAGCTTCCCGGAGTGCGGCTCGTTGAGCCGGTCGGAGATGATCGGGTCGATCACCACGAGCCGGCTCTCCGCGCCCATGGCGCGACGCACGTTCCCGAGGATCGACAACGCTTCCTCGTCACTCCAGTTGTGCACGACCTTCGACAGGACGTAGACGTCCGCCCCGCCGGGGATCTCGCCGAAGAAGTCGCCCGGAACGAACGTGATCCGGTCGCCCGCCACCGAACCACTCAAGCGGGCCGCGGCGGCTTCGACCACCGCCGGGCGGTCGTGGACGACCGCACGGACTCCTTCGTGGTTCTTCACGATCATCTCGGCCAGATAACCCGCACCGCCGCCCACGTCGACGACGACGCCGGCCCCGGAGAAGTCGAACGAGCGCAGAGCCACGGTGTTCAGGTTGCGGGCCACACCGCCCATGGCCCGGTTGAAGACCTGGCCGAGCTCGACGTGTTCGGCGACGTAGGAGTGCCAGTCCTGGCCGTGGACCTCGTCGAAGAACGGCCGGTTGCCGGTCATCGACTGCTGCAGCTGTGGTCCCGAGACGAGGGTTTCCGGGCGCCCGTAGAGGATCGCCAGGTCCCGCAGCGAGCCTTCGGTGCCCGCTCGCAGCGTGTCGGACAGCGCGGTCGACCGGAAGACACCCGGCTCGGTTTCCGCGAAGACGCCCAGGCTGGCCAGCGCCGACAGCACGCGGCTCAGGGCGTGCGGGTGCGTGCCCGTCGCTCGCGCGAGCTCGCTGACCGGCTTCGGTGTGTCACCGACGAGGTCGGGTAAGCCGAGCTCCGCGACGGCCGCCAGCATCGGCCCGATGACCACGCCCCCGTACAGAACCGTGGCCATGTGCAGGTTCGCGGACTCCCAGCCGGACACCGGAACGTCTTCCCCGGCCGCAAGCGACATCTTTTCTTCCCCTCTGCTGTCCGGCCGGTTCGGCCGGCGCGGCTTGATGGCGCTCACCGGTTTCCGGTGCACCGGTGGAGATCGGCTTCGAGCATCCGGGCGCGCTCCCCGCTTTCGGCGAGGACGAGGCACTCGGCGCCGCTGCCGAGATCGGAGTTGGCCGCGAGGACGACGACGCCCTCCCGTTTGTCGGCCCGGTACCCGATGCCGGCCCGTTCGATGGCTTCGAGCAGGCCACTCAGCGGACCGGGTTCGACGTTCAGCACCGAGGACGCCACGTGCGAGTCCGCGTAGGTCCGGCCGAGGAGACGCGCGGCAACGGCGTGGTAGACGAGACTGCCGCCCCAGCGGGCATTGATCTCGTGGAACACGAGCCGGCTGTCCGGCGTCACCAGACCGTCGATGTTGACGTATCCCCGGTAGCCGAGAGCCGCGACGAGGTCGAGGAACTCACGCGCCCGGGTGATCACCTCCGTGTACGACCACGAGCCCAGCTCCAGCGGCAGGTCCAGGCCGACCCACTCCGGGCTGCCTTCGGTCGTCCCCGGGCGGTGCGCGTACCGGGCCATCCCGCCGTTGAGGAACTCGACACCGCCATCGCCGAGGTGGTACTCGAGGTAGAACCGGTGCTCGGCCGGGTGGTACGCCTCGACGACGACCAGCTGGTTCCGGACGTCGCTCAGGTCCGCCCACAGGTCGTCGGCGAGCCGGCCGGGATCCGCGCCGAACGGCCGAGTCTCGCGCGTTCCCGGCAACGAGACGCCCCGCGTGCCAGTCAGCCCGATGTTGCCGTGGCCACCGCCGCTGCGATCCTGTTTGACGACCACCATCCCGGTCAGCGGGGCCAGCTCGGTCAGCGCGCTCCGAAGCTCCCGCGCCGACCTCGCCACCACCCCTTCGGCGATCGGGGTGCCGGCACCCGCCGCCAACCGGCGGAACGTGGACTTCATGTTCAGCAGGTCGACACCATTCTGCGCGGCGAACGCCGCGCCCGGCAACGGTTCGAGCCCGAGCCGCGCCGTCAGTTCGACAACTCCCCTGGTGACCACGAACGGGAACAGCGACCAGTCCGCCGGCCGCGGAACGAACGCGCGGAGCCGGTCCACGAACTCGTCGTCGAGCAGCGTCTCGTCGGTGAGCAGCCGGTCCACCGTGAGCACCTCGACGCTCTCCGGCGCGAAACCCGCCACGGCACCCACGTAGTCCTTGAACGCCGGATCGACGGCGTCGGGGATGACGAGGACGTCTCCGTCCTCGGCGTGCCACAGGAACCGGCCGCACGTGTCCGTGCCTGCTCTGGTCCCCTTCAGGAACCCCGAACTCTCGCGGACGGATTCGGAGTAGTCGGCCCTGACGTTCGCCAGGATGATGCGGGGCATGCGGTCCTCCGGTCGAATTCGGCACGCCGAAAGCGCGTCCGCTACGGCTTTTCGTGTACGCAGTCCAAGATCCCGTGCAAGCGCGTTTCACCACCGGTGGTGATGGAGACTTCGTTGCGGAAGTGCCCGGGCCCGCGCGAGGTGATGTCGTCGGTGAAGTGCACTTCGCCCTCGCCCACCAGCGTGGTCGTTCCCTGGAAGCGCAGGTGGCCGTCCTCCCACTCCGGACCGGGAGTGGTCTCGACGAGGTAGTTCCCGCGGTCGTCGTAGTAGATGGCCACGTACCGCGCGGTGGCCGGGCTCCAGCCGAACGTGTACCGGCCCAGCTGCGGGCGCGGCACGACGTCGTTGGGCTCCTGCGTGAAGTTCCACTGGTACCAGGCGCCGCCCAGGACCGGCGCCAGCGTGCCGTGGACGACACCCTCGACGGGCGGGCCTTCGGGCGGGTGCACGATCGAGGTGCAGCGCCAGGTGCCGAGGAGAACGTCCAGCGCGCGCATCTCGGCCTTCGCGGTGCTCTCCGGCGCCGCCACGGGCCCGTGCCCGGCCACCTCCAGCGTCGTCGCGCCGGTGAGCACGCGGGGCAGGGCCAGTCTGAGAAAACGACGAAGCACGGTCGACCTCTCTTCGCTCGGGTTCGGGGTTCGCCGGCTAGCGGTGCAGGGGAGCGGGC
This sequence comes from Amycolatopsis sp. NPDC104587, assembly GCF_055583645.1. Taxonomy (NCBI): domain Bacteria; kingdom Bacillati; phylum Actinomycetota; class Actinomycetes; order Pseudonocardiales; family Pseudonocardiaceae; genus Amycolatopsis; species Amycolatopsis sp. NPDC104587. Next base: position 534,548 of record NZ_JBVJNO010000002.1, on the reverse strand, counting down.
AGCTCGACGGTCATCGGCAGCGAAGTGTGCGGCGCCACGGAGTCGTAAGCGGCCGAGACGTGCCCCGGCACGCTCGGCTTCCTGGTGAAGAAGACGAGCATGTCGCGCCAGGCCGGCCGGTCCTCGTCCTGTGCGTCGATCGTCGAAACGCTGTGTTTGCGCTCGTGGTCCACGATGAGGATCGTGTCGAGGAAGTGCCGGTGCTGAGCGCTGCCGACGACAAGCGCCGGGTCCACGGCGTCCCACCGCACCGCGTTCTTTTCGGCCATGTCGTGGTAGCGGGTCACCGCGCTGCCGGCAGTCATGTTCTCGCCGCCGAGGAAGACGGTCATCGTGTGGTCCACGCCGTCGCTGTGGACACCCTCGAGCGCGGGCTCCCCGGTCAGCTCGCGGGTGGTGATCGTGCGGGTGTGGAACACCGTGCAGATCCACCTCGACACGGCGTAGTCCTGGAACGGGCGGTGCACGATCTCCATGTCTTCCGCCATCAGCGACTTGAACACCAGGAGCGCCTTGAAGGTGGGGTTGAGCTGGGTCTCCGCGTTGATTTCGGCGAACTTCCGCATCTTCCCCGAGTCGTGGCGGACGAAGTCCTCCTCGACCGACAGCACGAAGGGCTGGAACTCCGTGCGGTACGCCTGACCGGCGTCGAGGTCGAGGCAGTACCGGCCGTTGCGGGCGCGGCGGAAGTCGAGCGTCGGGTCCGGCGGCAGGTTCTCGGTGACCTTCTTGAAGTTCTCGACGCTCTCCGGCGTGCTGCCGAACGCCGACAGGATCCGGACCAGGCGTTCGCCTTCGACGAAGACGGTGCGGTCCCGGGTGTACTGCTCCTTGATCTCGGCGATCTCGGCCATCGCCGAGGCGAAGTTCCCGCTGTCCATGATGGACCCTTTCTGTCGTGGGTGCGCTCCGGTGCGAGCGCTATCGGGCGATCGTCCCGTCCTGCAGGCGGGAGACCATGTGCAGCGCGGCCTCGATCGGCGCTTCTGCGGAAAGGTCTTGGCCGCCGGTGCCGAGCGCCTCGTTCAAGGTGCGGGCCTTCTCGTTCCACTGCTCGTGGCCCGCGAACTCGATCGTCGCCCCGCGCCGGTACAGCGGAAACTGCCGGTATCCGGTGCCGCCCGGGACGGGTTTTCCGCGCACCAGCAACGGATTCAGGTACACCCCTTCGCTGAAGATCCGGGTGGCGGCGGAAATGTAGCCCAGGTCGAGGCCGCAGCGACGCTTGTCCGAGGTGTTCGCGGCCGACGAGTGCAGGATGTTCGGGTGGTGGATGGAGACGTCTCCCGGCTGCAGCTCGATGTCCACGATGCCGTGGCGCTCGATCATCTGGTCCACCAGCCGCTGGTCGGCCGACGAGAACAGCAGGTTCGGCACGTCACTGCGTGCCGAGACGTCCTGCAGGGGCAGGTCCTGGGTGCCGGGGATGATGCGGAGACAGCCGTTCTCCGCAGTGCTCGCGTCCACCGCGAGCCACACCGTCAGCGCCTCCATCGGGTCGAGCTTCCAGTAGGCACCGTCCTGGTGCCACAGCACGGCGTGCCCGTCGACGGCGGGTTTGCAGACGTAGTGCGCGGTGAAGCATGCGATGTCGGGCCCGAGGAAGCACTCGGCGATGTCGACCAGGGACGGTTCGAGGATCATCCGCGCCCAGAACGCGTCGTCCCTGACCAGGGGGTGGTGGAGGTGTTCCGGCCGCAGCTCGGGGTATCGGGCGATGAGCCAGTCGACGTGCGCTCGGACCTCTTCCATCAGGCCGTGCGGCACCACGTCCCGGATGATCGCATAACCGTTCTTCTCGTATTCGAGGGCAGCCTGTTCGAGTTTTTCCATTTCCTCACCCCATTGTCGAGAAAGCGCCGTTCGAGGTCAGCGTTCGACGGGCCGACGATGAGCTCATCGTCGGCCGCACGGCGATCGGCAGCCATTTTCGAAGTGGATCGCTAGGCCCCGAGGCGTCCCACCATCTGGTCTTCCCGCCGGCGCGGGGCCGCTGACGCTAGTCTAGGGACCGGCCAACAAATTGAATAGCCCGCCTCGGCGGGCGCCGTCCTCGCGGTCAAACTTCGTCGTCGGTGACGACCTTTTCGGCGAATTCGAGCCACGTCCTGGCGCACTCGCGAGCCAGGTTGGCGACCACGCTCGCACGGTGGGCGGGCACGTTCGACAGCAGCTGTTCCCACTCACGGCTGCGCGCGATGTGCAGCTTTAGCAACCGCAGGAGGAAGCGCCCGTTTTCCGACATCCGAAGGGAGGGGTCCTGAGCCAGGGCCGACAGCGTCATCCGGCAGCGCTCGGCGTCGGATTCCGCGCGAGGTGACGGGATGGCCTTCGAACCGGAGCCGGTCTTCGTGATTTCCGGCTCGGCCCGGGCGGACCGGACCGGCAGGCGGCGAACCTTGCCGTCCCGCCCGACCCGGGCCGCCGACTGAGGAAATTCCTCAGTCACGCGCCCGCGCACCGCACCGACGGTCTTGGGTGAAAGCCCGACCACCTCGGCGATCCGCCGGTCCGACCACTCGGGGTGGCCTCGCACGATCCGCGCGGCGGCGGCCCGGCGGTCGGCCAGGGTCAACGGCAGGCCGTGGACGCCGTTGGTGCGGACGGCCTCGACGAACGCCGAATCCGGATCACCGTCGAAGAACCGCACGGCGATCGTCGTGGAACCTCGCGCCTTCGCCGCGGCGAGGCGGTGCATGCCGTCGACGACGCGCATCGACCCGCGGTGCACGAGCAGTGGCGGCAGCCGGTCCAGCTGTGCCAAGACGCGCACGTGCCGTTCGTCGACGCCGTCGAGCCGCGGCGAGTCGCCGCCGGCCAGCGAATCGACGGCCACGGTGAAGACGCCACTCGCGGCCTCGTCCGCGATCGCCGATCCGTCGTGTGCTGCAGCCAGGTGATGCACGGCCGATCCTCCCCTTTCGTCGGCTGGAAATGACAGCGGGCGCGCCGAAAAGACGACGACCCGGCCTCGACGGGGCCGCGGACACGCCACAACAGTCAACCCTGTTCTTTTCGGCTACTCGAACACGGTTTTGCCGTGCACGATCGCCTATTCACCAGAGGCCGCGGACCCACCCGTCAACGCGGTCTGGCACGAAACGGTTCACAAACCTGAATGGCGCCACGTTTCCCGGCGCCACCCCAGGAGCAGAACACGCAAGAAAACGATTACGCACAATCCTTGTATCCCCCCTCGCGCCATGGTTTCGGCGCCGGTTACCGCCTTGCCGCGGATCGTCGACAAGCAACGATCCGTAGCGGAGCATAGCCAAAAGCCAACTGGATCACCAGCCTGAGCGCTCGTCGCAAGCACCCTTCACGACCGGCCACCTGGTCGCCGGAACTGTCCGCAACCAGGAAGAATCACCTGATCGGCGGCGCGACACCTGCCCTGTTGCGCATTACACACCAAATCCCGATTTGAGACTCCCGATCCGGCCCGCGAATTCCGCGACACTCCCAAGACTACCCCGAATGGCGGAAATCGCAGGAACCATCACACCAAGCCGACTGTCCACATCAGACACTTTGCGTGGATCGCGCGTGCGGCAAAGCCGAGCCGGGGCACGAGCCGAAGCCGGTTCCCGTGCTGAACGACGGGTGGCCGCCGAGCCGGATGAGCGGCGATCCGTGCACCCGGCCGCTCGAGCACGGTGGTCACCAGGTCCCGGGCCACCCCGGGCGGCGCCGTACAGGATCCCTCCGGGGCGGCCGTGCCTCGACCGGCTTGCCCGGTCCGCGTCGGCGCCACCGGCACCCGGCCCGGCTCGGCTCGGCTCGGCTCGGCTCGGCTCGGCGACAGGGTGGCCACACCCGGGCGCCGTCACTCGGACGGCAGGTGATCAGCCGTGTGGCGCAATCCGTCGGTTTCCGCCCGGTGTGGCGCCGGACGGTGTTAACTTCCGTCGGTCATTCGCCGGCCGAGTGAGGTGTAACAGTGACCGTGACTTTGCACGCGGACAGGTTCGCCGCCTATCTCCGCAGGTTGAAGGACCGCAGCGGGCAGGGCTACGAGCGGCTCGGCCGGCAGGCCGGGGTCAGCGGCTCCAGCCTGCACCGGTACTGCTCGGGCAAGAGCGTGCCCGCGGACTACCGCGTCGTCCACTCGTTCGCCAAGGTCTGCGGGGCCTCCGCCGACGAGCTGCGCGAACTGCACCAGCTGTGGGCCCTGGCCGACGCCGGGCGGGTCGACGAACTGCCGGCGGAGCCCGTCGAGCCCGCGGCCGACGATGTGCGGGCGCCGCGAAGACGCGGGTACCTCGCCGTGGCCGTTGCGATCGTGGCGCTGCTGGCCGGTGGCCTCGTCTGGGTCACCGCCGACCGGTCCGGGCCGGACGCCGGGCGCTACGGCGACCGGATGCTCTTCTCCGCCGCCTGCCGGCCGCCGGTGAGCATGGGGCAGCACGACGAATGTGTCACCGAAGTGCAGAACCTGCTGGTCTCGGCCCAGGGGCGGCTCTCGGTCGACGGCTCCTTCGGCCCGGAGACGCTGCGCCGGGTCACCGCGTTCCAGGTGCTCGCCGGCCTGCCCGCGCGCGGAGTTGTCGACGAGGCCACCAAAAACGCGCTTTACGACCACCGGACCAGCATGGCGACCTGGCCGCCCGCCCGGGTGGAGCAGCGGATCCGGGCCGTGTTCACCGAGACGCCGGACACCGCCGTCGCGATCGCGCGCTGCGCGTCGTTCCTCGACCCGCTGTGGGTGCTGCCGAACACGAACGGCAGCCGCAACTGGGGCGTCTTCCAGATCTCCGACGCCCGTCTGCTCGACCTGGGCGGCACCCCGCAGCAGGCGTTCGACCCGGTCTGGAACATCGACGCGGCGCACCGCCTGTGGAGCGCGCGCCACGACTTCCACGACTGGCCGTCCTGCTCGGCGGCGCTGCAGAACCCGCCGCGCTGACGCCCGCCGACGCCGGAAACCCCGATGCGGCTTCCGGCGCCGGACCCCCAGGCGGCGCGGGTCAGACCGTGCCGTTCTCCCACCACCACGCGCGGCCGAGGTCGGCCCGGCTGTCCACGTGCTGGTGGTCGGTGTTGTACGTCTCCAGGCCGGAGAACCCGCTGGTCTCGGCCTTCTGGTAGACGGTCTTGTTGGCCACGCCCGGCACGTCGAGGTCGGCCGCCGTGCCGTACATGTGCATGCTGTCGCTCGCGCCGCCGATCTCGGCGTTGTGCGCGATGCTGCGGAACCCGGAGTTCACCGTGATCGGCTTGTTCCCCAGCTTCTTGCGCACCGCCTCCAGCTTGTACATGCAGCGGCGGGCGTTCTCCTTGGCGGTGGCCGCGCTGACCTTGCCGCCGTTGAACGTGCCGCTCACCCGGTCGGTGAACTCGCTGAAGTTGAAGTGCGCGGTGGACCCGTCACTCTGCTCGAGCGCGTTGAGCGCGGCCTGGGTGGCCGGGCCGGCCTGGCCGTCCGCGCCGAGACCGTAGGCCGACTGGAACCGGCGGACCGCCGCGGCCGTGCCGGGGCCGAATTCGCCGTCGACCGAGACCCGGCTGTGGCTGGGCGAGTCGGCCGCCCAGCCCGCGACCCGGATCTGGAGCTCGGTGACGTCGGCGCCCGTGCTGCCCTGCGTCAGGGTGCGGGACCACGGGTACGCCTGGGCGACGCCGGGCAGCCACAGCGGGCTGACCACGGCGGCGGTGCCGATCACCGCGGCGCTGCGCAGCACCGTGCGGCGGCTCATGGGGAGACTCATTCTTGTCCTTTCGTAGCGGGGATTCAGCGGTTGGCGAGCTGGTCGAGGGCGGCCTGGGTGCCGTTGAAGACGTCGCCGGTCGCGGGCGCCGGGATGCCGTCGGGGATGGCCGCGTCGGTGTACTGCCACATCAGCCAGGTGCTCGACCCGGCGGGCAGCGCCGGCTGCGTGACGGACTGGCGGTAGTCCGCGAGCTGCATCGGATAGGCGGCGAACGCCGTGGTGCCGCCCAGGCATGAGTCCAGAAACGACTTCTGGGTGTAGATGATCGGGGTCCGGCCGAACGCCGCGGCCACCTTGTCCAGCCACGCCTTGGCGTCGGCGACGGTGACGTAGGGCGGGCAGCCGCCCGAGCCGTCGTCCTTCCACTCCAGGTCGAACACGGGCGGCAGGTCACCGGCGCGCTTGCCGGTGTAGCCGGTGGCCTTCACCGCCGCGATGAACCGGTCCGCCTGCGCACCGCCGGTGCCGGCCGCGGTGCCGGTGTAGAAGTGGTACGGGCCCACGGCCAGTCCGGCATTGCGGGCGGCGGGCAGGTCCGTGGCCAGGTACTCGTCGGTGACGTTGAGGCCGCGGGTCGCCTTGACCGTCGCGAACTCGACGCCGGACGCCTTCACCGCGGCCCAGTTGATCGGCGCGCCGCCGGGGTGCTGGTACTTCGCGGTGTCGACGCCGTCGATCGGGCGCCCGGCGGGCTTCGGCGGCACGCAGTAGGCGTTGCGGGCGGACCAGTCGGTGACCTTCGCCCAGGTGGTGGGCCCGGCGACACCGTCGGCGCCGGCGTTGACGCAGTGCTGGAACTGGATCACCCGGTTGCGGGTGCCGTCGCCGAAGTTGCCGTCGATCGTCAGCGGCGGGTAGTGGCCGGGCTCCATGGCGAGGTTCAGCCGGCACTGGAGCTCCTTGACCTCCACGCCGCTGGAGCCGCTCTGCAGGGTCGGGCGGGCGGTGGAATGGCCGCACACCACGCTCTGCGCCGTGTCCGAAGTGCCTTGGGTGGCGCATTTGCGGGGGTGCGCGGACCACGTGTTCAGCGCGGCCCAGGTGTTCGGCCCGATCTGGCCGTCCACGCTCAACGCGGCGCAGCGCTGGAACACGCGCACACGCGCGTCGGTGGCCGGGCCGAAGGAGCCGTCCGCGCCGATCGGCGTGTACTTGCCGGCCTTGGTCGCCAGGTTCAGCTGGCACTGGGCCTCGGCGACCTCGGTGCCGGTCGCCCCTTGTTTCAGGGTGGGCTGGGCGCTGGTGTGCCCGCACACCGCGACGGGTGCGGCCGCGGCGGTGGTGGCGGCCGCGGCGGGGAGCACCAGCAGCACCGCGACGGCCAGAGCGAGTCTTTGCATGGCCAGGAGGCTGGCAGCGGGCGCCGTGCCGGTCGCCGGTCCGCGGCCAAGTCGGGACGCCGGGACAGTCCCACCCCGGTGGACCAGCGGGAATGCGACCCCGGTGGGACACCGCTGGGACGCCGGGTACATCAATCCAGGTTGATGTATTCTCCGCTCGTGACCACTGCCCCGCCGTCGTTCGTGCGGCTGTTGAGTGAACCCTTGCGGTGGCAGCTGGCGCGTGAGCTGGCCACGAGCGACCGGCGGGTCCGGGAGCTGGTCTCGGCGGTCGGGCAGCCGCAGAACCTCGTCTCCTACCACCTGCGGCAGCTGCGGGCCGCCGGGCTCGTGACGTCACGGCGCAGCAGTTTCGACGGCCGGGACACCTACTACCACCTGGACCTCGCCCGGTGCGCGCGATCGTGGACGGAGGCGGGCGCGTCGCTGCACCCGGGTCTCACGGCCGGTTCCGAGGCGCCCGTCGGCCGGGTCCTGTTCCTCTGCACCGGCAACAGCGGCCGCTCGCCGCTGGCCGAGGCGCTGCTGCGGCACCGCGCCGGGAGCCGGGCCGAGGTGGCCAGCGCCGGCAGCCACCCGAAGCCGTTGCACCCCGACGCCGTGCGCGCCGCGGCCGAGCTGGGCGTCCCGCTGGTGCACGAGCCCACCCACCTCGACACCTTCCGGCGCCGCCGGTTCGACCTGGTGGTCAGCCTGTGCGACCGCGTCCGGGAGGTCTGCCCGGAGTTCCCCGGGCACCCCGAGACGATCCACTGGAGCATCCCCGACCCCGCCCGTGAGGCCGACTCGCTCCCCGCGTTCCGGCGGACGGCGGCCGAGCTGGACGACCGGATCCGGTTCCTCGTCCGATGACGGCGAAACCGGGTCTCGGCACCGTGCTGCGTGAGTGGGGACGCATCGGGTGCATCGGCTTCGGCGGCCCGCCGACGCACATCGCCCTGCTGCGCGCGCTGTGCGTCGAACGCCGCCAGTGGCTCTCGGCCCGCGAGTTCGAAGACGCCATCGCCGCGTGCAACCTGCTGCCCGGGCCCGCCTCCACCCAGCTCGCGATCTTCTGCGCCTGGCGCGTCCGCGGGCGGGCCGGGGCGCTCGTCGGCGGGGCCGCGTTCATCGTGCCCGGCCTGATCGTCATCCTCGCCCTGGCCGCCCTGTTCCTCACCGGCACCCCGCCTTTGTGGATCCGCGGCGCGGGGGCGGGGGCGGGCGCCGCGGTCGCGGCGGTCGCCGTGCACGCGGGTGCCGGCCTGGTCCCGGCCGGCTGGCGGCGCGCGGCGGACACCAGCCGGGTGCGCTGGGCCGCCTACCTCGGCCTCGGCGCCCTGGCGGCGGCCACCGTCGGGCCGTGGCTGGTGCTGGTCCTGCTCGGCTGCGGGGTCGTCGAGCTGGTGGTGCGCCGGGCGCGGACCCCGAGCCTGCTGTTCGTCCCGGCCAAGTCCCTCGTCGGGGCGGCGGCCGGGGCCGGCGTCTTCCTGTCCGTGGCCTGGGTGGCGCTCAAGGTCGGGACCCTCTCCTACGGCGGCGGGTTCGTGATCATCCCGCTCATGCGCGCCGACGCCGTCGACCACTACCACTGGATGACCGGCGGCCAGTTCCTCAACGCGGTCGCGCTCGGCCAGATCACCCCCGGCCCGGTGGTGCAGACCGTCGCCGTCGTCGGGTACGCCGCCGCCGGCCTCGCCGGGGGTGTGCTCGCGTCCGTGGTCGCGTTCACGCCGTCGTTCCTGTTCGTCCTCGTCGGCGCCCGCCACTTCGACCGCCTGCGGGACAACCCGTCGGCGCGCGCCTTCCTCGACGGCGCGGGCCCGGCCGCGGTCGGGGCGATCCTGGGCTCGGCGATCCCGCTGGCTCTCAGCCTCGACCACGTCTGGCAGTTCGCCGTCCTGGCCGGCGCGGCGATCCTCCTGCCGGCCTGGAAACGCGGGGTCGTCACGACGCTGCTGGCCGCCGCGGCCGCCGGCTCGCTGCTCGCGCTGATGGGCGTGCCCGTCTCGTCGTGACCACGTGACAGGATGCGCCCATGCGGGTGATGCGCCTCGAACCGTCCGATGACGTCGGGCGGAAGCGGCTGGACACGAACACCGTCGCCCGCCTCGAAGGCGTCGCCACCGTCGCCGAGCTGCTCGACGTGCTCGCCGAACTCCGGGCCGAGCACGGGCCCGTCCTCTGCACGCTCGACGACGTCGGCCAGTGCGCCTACACCAGCGGGCACGCCACCGAAGACGACCGGCTGTGGTTCGACGGCGACGACGCCGACGGCCGGGCCGCTCACATCGCCGCCGCCCTCGACGATCCCCGGTACCGGGTCGCCTGGGACGAGCTGCCCGGTGAGAGGCTCGGCGGGGAAGCCGACGTCGCGGCCCTCGTCGCGGTGAACCGGGAGCCGGACCGCTTCCTCGACGACCTCGTGCTCGTCCAGCGGGTTCCCGTGGCCCGCGACGACCTCGCCGTCGCGGGCCTCCCGAACGGCTACTTCAGCGCTGACTGGGACGTCTTCCAGAACCACACGATCATCCGGCGGCTCGCCACGCACGGCTACCGCCACATCGGGATCGGCGCCTCCCTGCTCGGGTTCGACCGGGCGGCCGCTCCTTCCGCCAAGGAAGGGGCGGCCGTCGTCGCCGATCTGAAGCACCTCTTCGGCGCGCCCGGTGCTGCCGGCTGGGCGGAGCTCGCCGCTCTGCTACCGCAGCGGCGGCTGCTTTTCCTCGGGTACACCGAGAACTTCCCCGACCTGGTCGGCTGACGGGGCCGCACGGAAATCGCGCGAGCTATGATTTCGCAGGTGAGCGAAGAGCTGCGCTACAGAGCCGGGGACGCCGACGGAAACGCGGTGCTTCGCCTTGCACTTCTGGAGGCGTGGGGGCGCCGTTGTTACCTGTGCCACGAGCCGAAGGACTTCTCCGAAATCGAGATAGACCACATCGTTCCACACACGATAACGCCGGGAGATCTCCGAGAACTTCTGCTCGAGCACGTCCCTGAGCAGCATCGGGACAATTTTGACGTACACTCGGCATACAATCTCGCACCGGCCTGCACCCCGAACAATCGAGCAAAAGGAGACTGGACCTTTCGCGGGTTGGGCATTCTGACGTTGAACCTGAGAACAGCCCGACGCTTGTACCCAGAGGTCGCGAAGTTCATCCGAAGGTTCCGGTCGTCGAATTCGGTAACCAAGGCACTCCTGGCGATCTCAACCGCCGACCTGTCCGATCCGGGCGCCCGCCAGGCGCTCGGCAACCTCGGGCCGCTCGTGGTCCAGCGGTTCGCAACACTTGCACCTGCGATACTGACCCAGTACTCGGTCAGCCACGAGCTCCGCGATCCGAGCGAGGACGAAACCCTTCGCACCCTCGTCAACCTGGATGAAGCCGGGCGGCGAACTCAGATAATCCTCATCGATCACTACGACCTGAACATCGATGATGTTCTGATCGATGTCGGCTCAGCCCTGAAAACGGTGATCACCGAGCACATTCAGGGCGACATGGCCGCCGACCTGGAGAGATCCGGCGTCACCTGTCTCGAGGTCGGAGAGCCGGTCGGACGACGAGACATCGAAGTGAAAACCTTGACCTTCGACATCATCGACTCCGTCTTTGTCGCACAAGGCACTTTCGACGTCGACATGTCAGCCGACGTCATCGCACTTGACGACAGCGACTCGGGCTCGGGCAGTTTTCAAGAGGATGCTGCCGCCCATGGGCGGTTCTCCGCCACGTTCTGGCCGGAAGAATCCTCCTCCACGGGCGTGGAAGTCGACACACCGGTCCTGGACGAATGGCAGGCAGGACCGATGCCCTGGTGAACCTGGCCGTCCGCCAGTGACGGTGATCATCTACGGCTCGTGTCCTGCCGCTGCCTGAGTGACCTACTCCGCCAGCCCGGCCACGCGGAGCCAGACCTCGAGGCAGGTGTCGGCGGCCCGGTGCAGCTCGGCGGCCGAGACCGCGGAGGCGCGGTAGAACGTCCGCTCGATCATCCAGCACAGCGCCCGGGCGAGGGCCGGCGCGCCGTCCGGGCCGTCGCCGTCCGCTGCTCCGGCGCGGGTCAGGAGGACGGTGATCGCCTCGATGAAGATCTCCGCCGTCTCCATCCAGAGTGCGTCGAGCTGCGGGATCGCCGCGGACTGGTCGATGGCGACCCGCATGATCACGCCGTGCTCGAGCCACCGGTCGCGGGTGCGCGCCACCGCCGTCGTGATCGCTTCGCGGGGCGCGGCCGGGTCCTCCGCCGCCGCGCGGGACTTCTCGCGCAGTCCTTCCACCTGCTCGGCGAACAGGGCGACCAGCGCGTCCTGCTTGGAAGCGAAGTAGAAGTACAGCGACGCGCGGGACAGCCCGGCGCCGTCGGCGAGGTCGGTCATCGTGAGGGCATCGAAGCCCTTGTGGGACAAGAGTTCTTCGAGGACGTCGAGAATCTTCCGCTCTCGTTGGTCCCCTTTGGACGGTGTGGCGGACCGCCGCCGTCCCGCCTTCGCGATTTCGCCCACGCCGTCAGCTCGCCGCGATCTGGTGGCCGTCCGGGAAGTCCGTGGACCGGGACAGCTCCTCCCACGCTTCGAGGTCCGCCGCGACCGCGGCCCGGCCGGCGCCCACCAGCCGCAGGGCGTCGGACCCGAGCACCAGGTGCACCGGCGGCTTATCGGCGTCGAGCACCGCCAGCACGGCCTGCGCGGCCTGGGCCGGGTCGCCCAGCTGGCGCCCGCTGGCCGCCTGCCGGGCGGCGCGGACCGGCTCGAACAGCTCGTCGTAGTCCGGGATCGAGCGCTCGCCGCGGACCATCGACCGGCCGGCCCAGTCGGTGCGGAACGAGCCGGGTTCGAGGATCGTCACGTGCACCCCGAAGCCGGCGACCTCCTTGGCGACGGTCTCCAGGATGCCTTCGACGGCGTACTTGCTGCCGCAGTAGTAGGCCAGCCCCGGCACGGTCATCAGCCCGCCCATCGAGCTGACGGCGAAGACGTGCCCCGACCGCCGGGCCCGCATGCCCGGCAGCACGGCCTGCACGGTGGCCGCCACCCCGAACACGTTGGCGGCGAACTGCGCCCGCAGCTCGGCCAGCGGCGACTCCTCGAAGACGCCTTCGTAGCCGTACCCGGCGTTGGCGATGAGGACGTCGACCGGGCCGACGGTCGCCTCGACGTCGGCCACCACGGCGAACACGGCGTCGTCGTCGGTGACGTCGAGCCGGCGGGCATGGGCCCGGCCGGGCGCGAGCGCCTCGAACGCGGCCAGGTCCTCCGGGCGGCGCACGGTGCCGGCCACGGTGTGCCCGGCGTCGAGCGCGCCCTGCGCGAAGGCGCGGCCGAGACCGCTGCCGACGCCGGTGATGAGGAAGGTTCGTGGGGTCATGAGCTCGACTCTACACCCCGTCTAGAAAAATCGACAGTGTGTCGATTCGACGGCGCCTGCGCACCGTTTGTCCACTGTGGAGAGACGCTGCCGTTGCGCCGATCGGGTGGCTTCCGTCCCGGGACCCCAACCCTTCCCCCCGGCTCGGAGTGTTCCGCCCGATCGCTCGAGACCAGGGGGTTCCATGCACCGACGTTCGAGTATTCTCGCCGCCGTCCTGCTGACGGCCGGTGCGACGCTGAGCGCACCGGTCGCCGTGGCGGGATCCGCCGCGCCGGCCGGGAGCAGCGCGTCACCGGCCCAGCCGGCCACCGCCAACGACGGCGTCCAGCGCAGCAGCGGCCGCGCCCACGACCTCACCGGGGACGGGTGGCCGGACATCCTCGCCCGCGAGCCCGGCGTCGGCAACGGGACGCTCTGGGCCTACACGCACTCCGGCAAGTTCCAGGGCACGAGCACCTTTTCGGCCAAGACGAAGATCGGCACCGGCTGGAACGTCTACAACTGGGTCGCCGACGCCGAAGTCACCGGCGACGAGACCGAGGCCGCCGCGGAAGCGCCGGCCGACATCATCGCGCGGCGGGCGACCGACGGCGCCCTCCTGGTCTACCCCAACCGGGGCGTCGTCAACGGCGTGGTCACGTTCGGGACACCGGTCCAGGTCGGCTCGGGGTGGAACAGCCAGACGAAGATCGTCATCGCGGACGTCACCGCCGACGGGTTCGACGACATCCTCTCCTTCGACGCCGACGGGAACTGGTGGGTCTACCCGCACAGCGGCACGTTCAAGGGCTTGCAGACCTACCTCCCGCGCGTGTCGGTCGGGCACGACAGCCTGGAGTGGATCGGCTGGGTGCTCGCCACGCCGTGGTTCCGGGAGAACCCCGACCGGATCATCACGGTGAACGGCAGCGGCGAAGTGCTCGACGGTCACCACACCCAGAAGTTCGCCGGCACGGCGACCTTCGCCGACGAAGTCGTGCTGCCCGGCACGGTCTTCGACTGGAAGACCACCACTTCGCTTTCGTTGCTGGACATCAACGGCAACGGCACCGACGACTTCCTCAAGCGCCTTCCGGACGGCAAGCTGCTGGCCTACCCGTTCCTCGGCTGGGGGAAGTCGCCGGCTTTCGGAGCCGGCGTGCAGGTCGGCAGCGGGTGGCAGATCATGGATCTGATCACGTGACCGGCTCGCTCCCGTCTCCCCCTTCCCCTCGGCCGGACAGGTGATCCCCGTGCAGAAGAGAACCGTTTTTTCCGCCGTCGTCACGCTGCTGCTGATGACCTCGCTGGTGGCCGAGACCCCGGCCGCCACCGGACACGAGCTGCCCGGGCCGACCAGCGGCGTGACGCTCAGCCAGAACTACCAGCCTTCGCAGCAGGACTACGTGACCGAGACCCGCGCCGAAGACGTCGACGCGGCCGTCACCCCCGTCACGTTCGACGAGTGCAAGGACTTCACCTCCACACCCGCGGCGCCGTACTGGTTCAAGGACCGGTTCAACGCCTGTTTCTCGGGCAACATCGAGTACATCTACTACGAAAACGTCGGCGGCTTCGAAATCGAAGTCGGGCGGAGCATCTTCCGGGCCGACTTCATCGCCACCGGCCGCGACCAGCTCAACGAGGTCCAGTTCGGCGTGCGGCTCGTCCACCTGGAAGACACCGGCGAAACCCACAAGGACACCAACCGGCTGGAGATCACGCTCGGCTGCGGGAACGCCGACACCGCCCGGCAAAGCACCTGCACCCTTCCGGCCAACGCCGTGGAGAAGACGGTGCAGCAGTGGGACGACGAGGGCGCCACCGACCCGGTCTTCTTCACCGCGACCGCGACGACGACCAGCGTGCCCGCCGACAAGTACCAGCCCGAGAACCGGGGCCTCTTCGCGTTCAACCTGAAGTTCACGTCGAAGAGCCCGGGCGGGGAGAGCCGGTCGAACCAGATCCCGGACGAGCAGTTCCGCTGCGACGTCGTGACCGACACCGGGTACGTCACCGGCAGCCACTGCGTGTTCAACCGGGTGGTCTCGTCGCTGGTCCTGGACGCCGCGAGCACGCAGTACAAGGATTCGGCCCTGTTCATCCGCGACGCCCAGAACAACCTCCAGGTCACCAAACCGGGGGTGCCCGGCAAGCGGGTCGCGGGCCGCAAGGACAAGGCGGAGCCGTTGCACCGGCTGTGGAAGGGGTACGACACGGGCAACAAGATCGCGGGGTCACGCCGGAAGGTCCGCAGCGCCTGCCGGTTCTACTTCGGGGTCAACTACACCAAGGGGGCGAACAACACGCCGCACGACTGCGACGAATACCCGTTCGCGACGACCTACGAGAACACCGCCAAGGTCGACGAAACCTCGCCGTGGAGCTATGCGGTGAGGGCGCTGAACGCGTCGCACAACCGCAGCGCCGGCGCGATCTACGGGCAGTTCCTGATCCGCGACCACATCCTCGACTCCGACGGCTTCTACGTCGAAGTCCGCTAGGGTCAGGTGATCGCGAGGTTCTGGGCGGTGGTGTTGCCGGCGAAGCCGTTGACACCGAACCTCCCGGAGGCGTAGGTCGGGTCGGTGGTGTCGATGACGGGCGCCGCGCCGTGGTCCAGCCAGACCTGGATGCGCGCGCCCGTCGTCCGCACCGTGAGGTGGTAGGTGCGGCCTTCGATCACCGGCGCCGGGTACGTCGCGATGTCGCGGCCGGGCCGCCAGAGCTTCACCAGGCCGTTCGTGTCGACGTTCGCCGTGTACCCGTCGCCGTCCGCCGTGGCGCGGAAGGTCAGGCCGGCCGCTGTGCCGTTCGTGACGGACACGTCGCCGTCGTAGGTGAAGTCGGTTCCGGTGCGGTCGCTGAGGTAGAAGCCGTTGCCCGACGCGGTTCCGTGCAGCCCGGCCGGCGTGGTCGTCCAGACGCCGCCCCGGGTTGTCCACGGCCCGGACGTGAAGGTGGTGAAGCCGTTCGGACCGGTGTTGAGGTTCTGCACGGTGGCCGAGCCGTGGTAGGCGTTCGCGCCGAAGCGCCCGGACGGGTAGGCGGTGTCGGTGGCGTCGATGACCGGCGTGGTGCCGTGGTCGAGCCAGACCTGGATGTGCGAGCCGGTCGTCTGGACCTTCAGGTGATGGGTGATGCCCGGCTCGATGGGCGTCGCGTGGGTGGCGATGTCCCGGCCGGGCCGCCAGAGCTTGACCACGCCGCTCCGGTCGACGTTCACGGTGTACCCGGCGCCGTCGGCGGAGGCCCGGAAGGTCAAACCGGCCGCCTGCGCGGTGTCCAGCCGGACGTCACCCTGGTAGACGGCGTCCGCCGCAGTGCTCGCGCTGAGGTAGAAGGCGTCACCGGACGCCTGCGCCTGCTTGCCCCCGGCGGTGTCGGTCCACGAGCCGCCGGCCGCGTGCCACGGGCCCTGGAGGGTGCTCTCCAGTGTCGACTGGGCGGTGCCCCAGCTGGTGCTGAGCCGGGTGAACTCGGCGCTCTTCAGCCGGACCGCGCCGCCGGTCGCGAAGAGCCGGATGCCCTGGCTGACCGCGGCGGAGTCGAAGTTCACGTTGTCCGCCAGGGAAAACAGCCCGTCACCGCTGAAGACCTCCAGCTGACCGCGGTCCACGAGCAGCCGCACGCTGACCTCACCACCGGTGGGCGGCAACGGCTTGCCGTCCAGAGTGCCCGCCGCGCGGTCGTACACGACGGTGCGGTCGGCGCTGCCGTCGGACCGGCTGTGCAGCGCGAAGCCGAACTGCCCGGCGGTCGCGCCGGCGACGTCGAAGGTCGCGGTGATCTCGTAGGTGTCGGCGAGGATCCCGGCGAAGGGGTTGCGCCCGCCGTCGCTCACGGTCTCGTCGCGCCAGGTCCGGCTGTCGGCGCGCAGTGAGTCCAGCTCGGCGACCGGGGTGCGCGTCACCCGCGAGCCGTCGGGAGAGTCGACCAGGCCGAGCGTGACGGGGAAGGTCGCGTTGCCGGTCCAGGTGCTGCCGCGGTTGCCGCCCTGCCAGGCCATCTGGACGACCCGGCCGTCCGGCGTGCCGGTGAAGGTTTCGGCGGCGTAGAACGTGCCGCCGGCGTAGGTGGTGCCGAGGTTCATCTTCTTCGGCTGCGGCCGGCCGGTCCGGAAGGTCCGGCCGTCGAACACGCCGACGACGTATTCGCCGGTCGCCGACGTGAGCACCCACTGGCCGCCCAGGGGGAACAGGTCGGGGCATTCGAAGAGCCAGTCCGCCGCGTACCGGCTGGCGAAGGTCCAGTGCAGCAGGTCGGGCGAGGTGTAGAGGTCAACGCCGTTCCCGCCCCGGTTCGACCAGACGACCATGGCCCATTGGTGGCGCGCGGCGTCCCAGACGACCTTCGGGTCCCGGCTCTCCTCCGGGATCTCGATCTGCTTGCGCCCCTTGTCGTACGCCTGGAAGCTGCGGCCGTTGTCGTTGCTGGAGAAGATGCTTACGCCGTTCGTGTTGCTGAACACCACGATCGGGTCAAGCGAGCCGGTCTTCAGCCCGGACGTGTTGTCCCGGTCCACGACACCGCCGCCGGAGAACAGGGTGCCGGGGTGGACGTCCGGCTCCAGCGCGACCGATTTCTGGGTCCAGTGCACCAGGTCCGGGCTCGTGGCGTGGCCCCAGTGCATCGTGTCCCACTCGAGGCCGTGGGGGTTGTGCTGGTAGAAGAAGTGGTAGAGGCCGTTGGCGTGGACGAGCCCGTTGGGGTCGTTCATCCAGCCGGACTGCGAGCTGAAGTGGAACTGACCTCGGAACGGCTCCTGGTAGGTGGTGGCCGGATAGGGGAACTCCGGGTATTCCCAGGGTGTTCCGGCGTTCGCCGGGGCGGCGGGCACCAGCGCGGCGAGGGCGACCAGGAGGACAACGAGCGACGCGCGCGCGAGGCGGACCACGGACCCCATCCCTTCCGCCCGTGCGGGCAGCCGTTTTCACGGTCCTGCGCGGGGGTGGGGCTGTCAACCGCCGCGCCGGATCTTGTCCGGACAGTTCCGTTGGTCGCTTGACCTCCGGTGGGGTCGAGGTTGTCGGATGGTTCCCATGGAGATCATCGGCTTGGGCTGGCTCGGCACCCGCACTTCGGAGGCGGCCGCGTTGGCGCGGTTCTATCGTGAGGTGCTTGGGCTTCCGTTGGCTCATGAGCACTTCGACACGGGTCCGGTGGCCGGGTTCGCGGTCAAGGATCTGCCGGGGGCGGTCGCCGGGCTGCGGGCGGCGGGTGTGGAGCTGGTGGGTGAGGCTGGGCCGAGCTGGCAGCATTTCCGTGGCCCGGATGGTTTTGTCTACGAACTCGTGACGGCGGGAGGTTCTCGGCTGGCCGGAGCGCGCGCCGCCTCGGGACCTGCCGTCGGCGGGCGAGGAATCGCTGGGCGGGCCCGGTCGACATGACGGGGGGCGGCCGACCGCCGCTGCCGGGACTGCCGGGACGAAGGTGAATTGTGCACCAACGGCGCTCACCGGGGCGACCTACGACGTCGACGGCGGCCAGCAGGTCGTCGCCCGGTGACGGTCAGGCGCCGCGCGGCCGCACGTGCGCGCGCTCGCCCTGGGGTCCGAACAGGACGAGCGTCTCGACCGGCCGGCCGTCGGCCGAGCCGAGCCAGTGCGGCAGCGCGGTGTCGAACTCGGCCGCCTCACCGGGCGGCAGCACCAGGTCGCGGTCGCCGGTGAGCAGCCGCAGGTGTCCATTGAGGACGTACACCCACTCGTAACCGCCGTGCGTCTGCGGCGTGGGCTCGGCCGGGTGGCCCGGGATCAGCAGCTTGAACGCCTGCACGCCGCCCGCGCGGCGGGTGAGCGGGAGGTAGGTCATCCCGTGGCGGTGGATCGGCCGCAGGTGCACGCGCGGGTCGCCGGTGGGCGGGGCTCCGACGAGGTCGTCGAGCGGCACCCCGTGCACCCGCGCGAGCGGCAGCAGCAGTTCGAGGGTGGGCCGCCGGCCGCCGCTTTCCAGGCGGGACAACGTGCTTTCCGAGGTCCCGGTCGCCGCCGAGAGCTCGGCGAGGGTCAGCCCGCGCTGCTTGCGCAGGGCCCGCAGCCGGGGGCCGACCGCGTCCAGCACCTGCTCCGTCTCGTCCGCCATGCCGCCGATCTTGCCAGGCCGGCAAGTTTTCGTGCGTTCCCGGCGGCCCGGCGCGAGGGTGGGGGCATGAGCGTTGAAGCCCGCTTCTGGGACGACCACTACACCCGCATCACCACCTCGAAGGTGAACCCGAGACTGGCCGAGATCGCCGGGCCGCTGCCGCCGGGGAGCGCACTCGACCTCGGCTGCGGCGCCGGCGGTGACGCGCGGTGGCTGGCCGGCCGCGGCTGGGCGGTGACCGCCGTCGACATCTCCGAGACTGCCGTGTGCGCGCTGGCCGGGCCGGTCACGGCGCTGCGCGTCGACCTCGCCGAGGAGTTCCCCGCCGGCACCTTCGACCTGGTTTCGGCGCAGTACTTCCACACGCCGTTCGCCCTGGACCGCGCCGCGGTGCTGCGGACCGCGGCGAAAGCGCTGAACCCGGGTGGCCGGCTGGTCGTCGTCGACCACGGCTCCACCGCGCCGTGGTCATGGAATCAGGACCCCGATCTCCGGTACCCCACACCGGAGGAAGTGGCCGCCGAGCTGGACCTCGACCCCGCGGAATGGACGGTCGAACGCGCGGAACGGCTGCCGCGGCAGGCCACCGGGCCCGGGGGCCGCACCGCGACGGTCGTCGACCACGTCCTGGTCGTGCGGCGATGAGCGACAACCGGCCGCCGTCGACGGGCCCCGGCGAGAAGGACGTGCTCACCGGCTTCCTCGACTACCTGCGCACCTCCGTCGCCGCCAAGGCCGAAGGGGTGCCGGAAGAACAGGCCCGCGCCGCCGGGGTCCCCTCGGGGACCAACCTGCTCGGCCTGGTCAAGCACCTCACCCACGTCGAACGGCACTGGCTGCTCGGCGAGAAGGTCACCCGCTGGAAGGCGACGTTCCACGCGGGCCCGCGGGAGACGGCCGAGACGATCCTCGCCGGCTACCGGAAGACCACCGCCGAAACGAACGAGGAGATCGCGTCCTGGCCCGGCCTGACGCCGTCCCAGCGCTGGACGCTGACGCACCTGATCGAGGAGACCGCCCGGCACGCGGGCCACGCCGACATCCTGCGTGAGCTCATCGACGGCGCCACCGGACGCTGAGCACGCAAAAGCCCCGCACCGCCTCCGGTGCGGGGCTTTGCGGGCCGGGTCAGCCGATGTGCGAGCTGAGCACCGAATAGTCGTTGCCCACGTTGGTGTACACGCCCGGGAAGTCCTTCCGTGCGCACCCCTGGCCCCACGAGACGATGCCGGCGAGCTTGCCGTCGACGTAGGCGGGCCCGCCCGAGTCGCCCTGGCAGGAGTCCTTGCCGCCTTCGGGCACCCCGGCGCAGAACATCGACGCCTTGTCGTAGTTCGAGCCGCTCGCGCTGTACTTCTCCGCGCAGGTGGCGTTGTCCACGACCGGCACGGAGACCTTCAGCAGCGTGTCGGAGACGTCGCCGCCTTCGGACGTCGCGCCCCAGCCGACCACCGTCACATCGGCGCCCGCCTGGTACGCGGCGTCGTCCGCCGACTGCACCAGCGTGGCCGGCTCGTACGGCAGGTCCTTGTCCAGCGTCAGCACGGAGTTGTCGTGCTGCATGCCGTTCATGTCGAAGTCCGGGTTCTGCCAGACGTCGCTGACCCCCGCCTTCTCACCCGAGGTGTCGCTGAACTTGGTCTGGCCCCCGATGATCTCCATCTGCGATGCCTGGACGCCGTCGGTGCAGTGCGCGGCGGTCAGCACCTTGTTCTTCGCGACCAGCGTGCCCGCGCAGTGCTGCGCGCCGTTGACGTTGAAGATGACGGTGGCCGGGAACTCGTCGATGGTGGTCGGCGAGCCGCCCACGATCCGCGGGTCACCGGCCGACGCGCCCGGCGCGGCAACCAGCGCGAGGGCTCCGGCGGTGGCGGCCGCGGCGAGGACCACGGCGGCCTTGCGCACCACGGAACGTCCGTCTACCTGCATGAACATCTCCCTTCGGGGACCTGGAAGGTGGTTGTCACGAGCAGACCAGACGGTCTCGGGTGCCGGTTAGCTACGAAAGTAGTTCTCTGAAAACAATGCAACGATGGTTGGTTTTTGTCCGACTTGAGTGGCGGAACGCCCGCCCGGGCGGTAACCGGGCACGCGCTACGGTCTCCCGGGGATCCGTGTCGGCCGGAGGAGGGGACAGCCGTGGTGCGCCTGCTCGGCGAGGTGGCCGTGGACGCCGTGGACCTGGGCCACGCCAAGCAGCGGTGCCTGCTGGCCGCGCTGGCGGTCGACGCCGGCCGGGTGGTGCCGGCGGACCGGCTGCTCGAACGAGTCTGGGGCGCCGACCTCCCGCGCCGCGGACGGGCGACCCTGCACAGTTATGTGTCCCGGCTACGGCAAGCGCTTTCCGGCCGCCCCGACGTCGAGATCGTGCGAAGGTCCGGCGGGTACGTCCTGGAGGCGGCCGAGGTGGACCTGCACCGGTTCCGGGAGCTGTGTGCCCGGGCGCGCGCCGAGGATCCTTCGGGGGCCGCGCGGCTGCTGACCGAGGCGCTCGAGCTGTGGCGCGGGGAGCCGCTGGCCGGCCTGCCCGGCGAGTGGGCCGAGGCCGAGCGCGACCGGCTCGGGAGCGAACGGCTGGCCGCGCGGCACGACCTGGTCGACGCCCGGCTCGGCGCCGGCGAGGGTGCGCGGGTGACCGCCGAACTGGCCGCGCGCAGCACCGAGCGCCCCTTGGACGAACGTGTTGCGGCGCAGTACATGCTGGCGCTGCACCAGGCCGGGCGCACGGCCGACGCGCTCGCGCACTACCGGCGGGTCCGGACCCGGCTGGTGGAAGCGCTCGGCGCGGACCCCGGCGCGCCGCTGCGGGACCTGCACCAGCGGCTCCTCGGCGAAGACGCCGGCGCGGGGCCCGTCCCGCGCCAGCTGCCGGCCGCGCCGGCGCCGTTCGTCGGACGCCGTGCGGAGCTGCGCCGGCTCGACGCCGCGATGACCGACGGCGACACCGGCGTGGTCACCGGCGCCGGCGGCATCGGCAAGACGTGGCTGGTGCTGCACTGGGCCCACCGGCACGCCGGGCGGTTTCCGGGCGGGCAGCTGTTCGTCGACCTGCGCGGCTTCAGCGTCGACAGCACACCGCTCGACCCGGCCGCGGCGCTGCGGGGGTTCATCGAGGCGCTGGGGGTCGACGCCGGCCGGGTCCCGGCGGGCCTGCCCGCGATGTCGGCGCTCTTCCGCACCCTCGTCGCGGAGCGGCGGATGCTGGTCGTGCTGGACAACGCGGCCACCGCCGAACAGGTCGCCCCGCTGCTGCCCGGCGGCCGGGCGTGCACCGTGCTGGTCAGCAGCCGCCGCCTGCTCACCGGTCTGACCGCCCGGCACGTGCGCCTCGACGTGCTCGACACCACCGACGGCCGCTCGCTGCTGGAGCACCGGCTCGGCGCGGCGCGCCCGGCCGCCGACCCGGGCGCCGTGACCGCGCTGCTGGACTGGTGCCGCGGGTTCCCGCTGGCGCTGGGCATCCTCGCCGGCCGCGCCCAGACGCACCCCCACCTCCCCCTCGCCGAGCTGGCCGCGGAGGTGCGCGAGTCCGGCGTCGACGCCCTGGACGACGACGACCCGACCGCGAGCCTGCCCGCCGTGCTCGCGACGTCGCGCCGGGCGCTGACCGACGAGCAGCGGACGGTGTTCGGCCTGCTCGGCATCGCGCCGGGCGCCGACATCGGGCTGTCCGCGGCGGCGAGCCTCGCCGGCCGGTCCCCCGCCGACACCGAACAGGTGCTGCAGGCGTTGCAGGAGGCGTCCCTGCTGCAGCGCGACACCCAGGGCCGGTACGGGATGCACGACCTGATCCGCGGGTACGCGGCCACGACCGCCGCGGACCTGCCGGCCGGCGTCCGCGGCGAGGCTCTGCGCCGGGTGGTCGACTTCTTCCTGCACACCACCCACACCGCGCAGCACCTCCTGCTCCCCCGGATCATCCCGCCGCTCGACCTCCCGGTGGCCGCGCCCGGCGTGGCGACCGAGCCGCTGTCCGGCGCCGCGGATGCGCTGGCCTGGCTGGACACCGAGCACCCGAGCGTGCTAGCCGCCCAGCTCACCGCCGCCGAGCAGGACCGGCACGACGTCGTGTGCCAGCTGGCGTCGGGCCTGGTCGTCTTCAACGACCGGCGCGGCCTGCGCGAAGCCGATCTGGAAGTGTGCCGGCGGGCGCTGGTCTCGGCGCGCCGGCTCGAAGATCCCGGGTTCCGCATCCGTGCGCACCGCAACCTCGGCTATTCCTACGGCCGGCTGGACCGGCGGGAAGAGGCGATCAGCCAGTTCCGGCAGGGGCTGGCCCTCGCCGAACAGCACGATCCCTCGCAGGCGGCGCACCTCCACCGCGCCCTCGCCTGGGCCTGGGAGGAGTCGGGAGACGGCCGGCGGGCACTGGAGCACGCGCGTCAGGCCTTGAGCCGCTTCCGCGAGCTCGGCGACTCACTGGGCGAAGGGCGGGCGCTCAACCTGATGGGCTGGTGCCTGGCACGGGTCGGCGAGCACGAGACGGCGTTCGAGTACAGCCGGGCCGCGCTCGTCCGGAACCGGGAGCACCACAACCCCGACGGCGAGGCGTACGCGCTGGCCAACCTGGGATTCCTCGGGTTCCACACCGGCCGCCACGACGAGGCCGTCCGGGACTACGAACAGGCCCTCGACCTGTACCGGTCGCTCGAGTTCACGATCGAGGTCGCCTTGGCACTCGAAGGGGTCGGACATCCCCACGCCGCGCTCGGCCGGGACGCGGAGGCCCGGAAAGCCTGGCAGGAGGCGATGGAGCTGTACACCCGACTGGGCCGTGACGCCGACGTCGACCGGCTGCGCACGCACCTCGACTCGCTTTGACGTCCACAATGGACGGTCGAACCGCGCTGCAGGACATGGCGGACTCCTGGTGAAGTCGGCCCCTGAGCGGGTGGCGGCGCCACGCAGAGGGTGAGCTGGAACCGGTTCCGAATATCGCCCGCCGGGCCCAGGTTGTCAACCCTTGACAGTGCCGTCAGCTGCCAACTCGACCACAGTCACGGCCGAATGGCTCTCGCATCAACGGTTGCCTCTCGCTCGAGCGGTCGGCCTACTTTTGGCCGACTTGACAGGCTGGGCCCGGTGGTATGAACCTTTCACCGAGTCCTCGGCCGGTCTCGGATGCTCCTGCCCGGCGGCCGCGGGACACACCGGACGACGCCGTCCCCTGACCGGCGGCGGGGTCCGCCCCACTTTCCCGGCCAGGGAGGAACCATGCCCACGAACGCTCTGCCGCGGCGACGGCGCCGCGGCCCCGGTACCCGCCTGGCGACGCTGGCGGTGGCCCTCGTGGCCGCCACGCTCGGCTTCGCCACCCCCTCCGCCCAAGCGGCCGATACCCTGATCTCCCAAGGGAAAGCCGTCTCCGCGTCCTCAGTGGAAAACGCCGGAACCCCGGCGAACGCCGCCGTGGACGGCAACACCGGCACCCGCTGGTCGTCGCAGTTCAGCGATCCACAGTGGATCCAGGTCGACCTCGGCGGCGCGGCGACGGTCAGCCGGGTCGTGCTCAACTGGGAGGCCGCCTACGCCACGGCGTACCAGATCCAGCTGTCCGACAACGGATCCAGCTGGTCCACTGTGTACCAGACCACCACCGGAACCGGCGGCACGCAGACACTGAACGTGTCGGGCGCCGGCCGGTACGTGCGGGTGTACACCACCGCGCGCGCCACGCCCTACGGCGTCTCGCTGTGGGAGTTCCAGGTCTACGGCACCGGCGGCGGCACCACTCAGCCCGGCGCGGGCACCCCGCCCGACTCGTTCTGGGGTGACACCGGCAGCATCCCGGCCGCGCGGAACGTGCTCATGGTGAAGGTGCTCAACCGGACCAACGGCAAGTACCCGGACAGCCAGGTGTTCTGGAACTTCGGCGGGCAGACGCACTCGATCGCCGAACAGCCCTACATCGACATGCCGGCCAACTCGGCCGGGCGGATGTACTTCTACCTCGGCACCCCGAACGGCCAGTACGCCGACTTCATCGAGTTCACCGTCGGCCCGGACGTGTTCAACGGCAACACCACGCGGGTGGACGCGTTCGCGCTGAAGCTGGCCATGCGGCTGCACGCCCACGACGGGTACGACGTGCAGGTCGGCGACGACTACGGGACCTTCCAGGAGGACCGCGCGGCCACGTTCGCGAAGTTCCAGGCCGAGGTGCCCACCGAGTTCAAGGGTCTGGCGACGGTGAACGCGCCCTACCGGATCCCCGCGCCGGGCAGCGCTCCGGACTTCCGCGCCGGCGGCCGGTACGCGAACTACTTCACCGCCTACGCGCAGTCCGTGGGTGTCAACGAGCCGACGTCGAACATCACCGGCTGCGCCGGTTCGCTGGCCGGAAACCCGAACATGTGCGCGGCGCTGAACCGGCACACCGCGCAGCTGCCGGCGTCGCAGCAGCAGGACCCGGCGAACTACTACAAGGCCGCCCCGGCGAACTACTACGCGAAGTACTGGCACGACCACGGCATCAACCGCCTGGCGTACGGCTTCCCGTACGACGACGTGGCCGGCCAGTCGTCGTTCGTCTCCCACGGCGACCCGCAGTGGCTGGCGGTCGCCGTCGGCTGGTGACCGGCGCCTCCGTCACGCGCTCGGT
Organism: Amycolatopsis sp. NPDC104587; assembly: GCF_055583645.1. Lineage (NCBI taxonomy): Bacteria > Bacillati > Actinomycetota > Actinomycetes > Pseudonocardiales > Pseudonocardiaceae > Amycolatopsis > Amycolatopsis sp. NPDC104587. Next base: position 509,476 of record NZ_JBVJNO010000002.1, on the reverse strand, counting down.
TCGGGCGCGTGACGGGGCAGCCACCGGATCGGTGTCCGGTGGTCCGAAACCGTGCTGTGCCCGCTGACCACCTGGCCGAGCAGGATCAGCAGGACCAGCAGCAGCGGCGTCCGCCAGCCCCCGGTGTAGGCGTGCAGCCAGCCGCACGCCAGCACGCCGAAACCGGCGATCAGATAACCGGCGCCCTGGACCGCGGCCGACAGCGCGGGTGAGTTGTCCTTGCTGCGCAGCGAGATGGTCGTCAGGGCGAACGCGAGTGACCCCATGCCCGTCCCGGTGGCCGCCGCCCACAGCCAGGGCGCGGCCGCCGGGGCGAGGAGGAGCCCGCCCACGCCGATGACGTTGGGCACGGCCAGGGCGACCACGAGCAGCGTCTGGTTCTGCCGGCGGCGTGTCCAGCCCGGGACCAGCCACATCATCGGCAGCCCCATGGCCATCGACAGCGCCAGGCACGCGCCCGCGGTCGCCGGCGGCACGCCCGCGTCACGCAGGATGCCGGGGAGCCAGCCCATGACCAGGAACGTCACCGTCGAGATCAGTCCGAAGTGGACGATCAGGGTGCCGGTGCGCACCGACCGGGCGGACGCGTGCGGCACGAGGAGCTCGGCGGGCGTGCGCCGCCAAACCCGCTGCGCGAGGATCGCGCCGAGCGCCCACAGCCCCAGCCCGATCCGCCACGACGACGACGTCACCGCGGCCGGGGTGACCAGCGCGCCGGCCGTGCTGCCCAGGCCGAGCCCGAGCGGGAAGGCCGCGGACCCCCTGGCCAGCAGCGGCAGCATGGTCCCCAGCACGGCGATGGACAGGCACGCCAGCGCCGTCCCGGCCAGCAGCGGCACCGAGCCGCCGAGCACCCGCCCGACCAGCGACGACGCCAGCCCGAGCAGGGAGACGGTGACCGTCCGGTGCGACCCCACCCGGCCGCACAGCCAGGGGGTGGCCCAGCCGCCGAGGTCGATCGCCCAGAGCGGCAGCGCGACGAGCACGGCGGCGACCAGGCCACCGGCGACCGTGATGTCCGGCAGGGCGGCGCCCAGGCTCGTCACCGCCGGCCGCAGGTTGAGGGCCAGGGCGAACACGACCAGCGTGGAAAGGGCGGCACCGCGGGACATCGCTCCTCCTCGGGTTCGAGGTCCGGAGCGTCACGAGCTCCGGGGAGCGATGCTCCGCGCAATGTACGCGTCAGACATCCGTCACCTGACGTAGGTGCGAAGTTTTCCTGCTGTTCATCTTGGCCTACCGGGAGACGCAGCGCGCCGCGGGCACCTCGGCCCCGGCTGCCTGCTCGACGGTTTGCCGCCCGCCGGCGCTGAGGCGCCCCACCGAGGTGGCAGGATGGGGGGTGCGCAGCGCCGATCCACGCCGAAAGTGAGCAGCTGTGACTTTCTCCGTCGCCGCCCGGACCGCCGGGCCCGGAACCGTGGTCACGGTCGCCGGCGAGCTCGACGTGGCCACCTCGCCCCGCCTGCGGGCGCAGATCGGCGAGGTCGGCCTGAGCCGCGGCCGGCTGCTGGTGATCGACCTGGCCGGCGTGACGTTCTGCGACTCCAGCGGCATTTCGGCGCTGATCGCGGCCCGCAACACCGCCGAGGCCGCCGGTGCCGGGGTGGCGCTGGCCGCCGTCCCGCAGCGGATCCTGCGGACGTTCAGCCTGATCGGCCTCGCGGGGTTCTTCCCCAGCTACCCGAGTGCCGAGGACGCCTTCGCCGCGCAGGCCTGACGGGCCCTGGTTGGATGACGGCGTGGAACGGAAGAAGTCACCCGAGCGGCTCGTGTTCTTCACCGACGCCGTGGTCGCCATCGCGCTGACGTTGCTGGTGCTGCCGCTGACGGACCTCGTGCCGGAGCTGGTGGCCGAACACGCGCCCGCGTCCGAAGCCGTGACCGGGAACTGGCCGAAGATCTTCAGCTTCCTGCTCAGCTTCGCCGTGATCGGCCGGTTCTGGCTTGTCCACCACCGCGTCTTCGAGCACGTGCGGGCCTACAGCGGGCCGCTGTTGCTGGCCAACTTCGGCTGGCTGCTCACCATCGCGGTCCTGCCGTTCCCGACCGAGCTCATCGGCGCGTACCGGACCGACCGGTTCACCGTCGTGTTCTACCTCGCCACACTCCTGGCCAGCAGCCTGTGCCACACGGCGCTGGTGCTGATCGTCCGCCGCGACCCGGCCGTCCACGGGGACGCCGAACCCGTGACGGACCAGTGGGTGCACAGCTTCGTGCTGAACACGGGGGTGTTCGCCCTCGCCGTCGTGGTCGCCTTCATCGAGCCCGGCCTCGCGTACTACGTGCTGCTGTTGCTGGCCCTCCCGTCCAACGTCGCGCGCTGGATGGAACGGCGCACCGCCTAGCGGCCGGACCACCCCGCGAGGTGGCCCGGCCGCCTGCTCAGCAGGAGCTGTCCGGCAGTTCGAACTTCTGCACGAGCTTCGCGTGCACCAGTCCGTCCAGAGCTTCGGACGCGCTCACCCCGGCCGTCAGCTCCTTCGCGAGCAGGCCGGTGACCGTGGCCGCGGCGAACGACGTCCCGCTCCAAGTGGCCCAGCCGGTGAAGACGCCGTCGTCGCCCGGGTCGGCCGGGTACGCGCCTTTGACGTCGATGCCGCGGGTCGTGTAGTTCACCCAGGGCGCCAGCGGGGTGAACGCCGAGAGCGCTTCGCCGTCGGGCGTGTCCGGCAGCCCGGACGATCCGATCGCGTACACCCACGGCTGCGCCGCCGGGAAGCTCGGCGACTGCGAAGTCCGCCCGCGTTTCATGCCGACCACATCACCCTGGTTGCCCGCCGCCGCGACGACGGTGACCCCGGCGGGCACCCGCTCGATCGCGCGGCGGATCACCAGCGGCGGCTCGCCGTCCTCGGTGAAGCAGGCGAACGACAGGTTGAGCACGTCGACCCGCTCGGCCAGCTCGGCGATCGCGGCCGCGACGCACCAGCCGGTCGCGGTGTAATCGGGCCTGTTCAGCACCCCCTTCACCTCGATGTGCGCGGCCGGCGCGGCCGCCCGGATCACGCTCGTCACGAACGTGCCGTGGCCGCCGCGGAGGATCGCCGGGGCTTCGGTGCGCCAGTCGTCGGTCTTCACCCACGGCTCGGGTAGGGCCACGTGCCGGTGGATCGGGGTGTCGATGACCCCGACCCGGATGGGGGCGCTCGTCGTCAGGCCGGTGATGGTGCCGGTCGGTGCCGGTTCGGGCAGACTTTCGGACATCGGTTTCGGCCCCGCCGGCCGGATCAGGTCGGCGACCCGGTGTTTGCCCACCGGCGGGAACCAGCCGCCGTACCGGCCGCTGAACCGGCGCCGCAGCTCGTACAGGATGTCGTCCACGGCCCCCACGGCCGGGTCGAAACCCGAGAGCAGCACCAGCCCGAGCCGCTCGTCGCGCGCGGCCTCCGCGTGGCCGGCGCCGAGCCGGGCCAGCTCCGCTTCGACCACCTCGAGGTGTTCGGAATCAACGACGATTTCACCCGGTACGACAGCGGGAAACGGTTCGTCCGGAGTAGCCATGGTGGGTACCTTTCGATTGATGGCGTCTACCTTTCGGAGTCGCTGATGGCCGTCCTGATGCATCACACGGCGCGAGACGCCGCCGACGAGGCGATGCGGATGGCCGACCTCGACCCGCGCCGGGCCCTCCCGCTCACCGGCCCGGCCGTCGTCCGGGCCCGGCGGGACCGGGACCCGGCCGCGCTGGCCGTCGCCGAGCGGGCCTGGGGCCACGCACTCCTGCACTGCGGTGAGATGGGCGACGCGGTCCACCACTTCCGCCGCTCGATGGCCGCCGGGCGCGCGGCCGAGTCGGCGGCGCTGGTGGCGGAGGCCCGGATGAAGCTGGCCTACGCGCTCGCGCAGCAGGGGCGGCCGGCGGCGGCGCTGCGTGAGGTCGACCTGGCGCTGCCCGACCTCACCGGCTCGTCCGGGGCCCGTGCGCTCGCCCAGCGGGCCATCGTCCTGAACCAGGCCGGCCGGCTCGACGAGGCCCTGGCGGACTTCCGCACGGCGCTGGCGGCGCTGCGGCGCTCCGGCGACCTGCTCGGGGTGCAGCGCATGCTGATCAACCGGGCGTTCCTGCAGTCCGACCGGTACGCCTTCAGCGCCGCGAAGGCCGACCTCCTGGAAGCCGAGCAGCTCGCACGCGAGCTGGGCCGCGAGCTGACCGTCGGGATCATCGCCGAGAACCTGGGCCGCGTCGAGACCTACCGCGGTGACGTCCCCGCCGCGCTCGGCCACCTCGACCGGGCCGAGCGGATCATCTCCGAGCACGGCGCCCAGCTCGGCTGGATGCACCGGCACCGGGCCGAGCTGCTGCTGTCGGCGGGTGTCGCCGCGGAGGCGCGGGAGTCGGCCGAACGCGCTGTCGCGACCTACCGCCGTGAACGCCGGCTGCTCAACGTCCCCGAGGCCCGGCTGCTGCTCGCTCAGGCGGCTTTTCTGGGCGGGGACTGGGAAACCGCCGTCACGCACGCCCGGCGGGCGAGCCGCGAGTTCGCTCACCAGGGCCGGGACGAGTGGGCCGCGCTGGCCCGGCTGGCCGTGCTGCGGGCCGGATCGGCGGCCGGGCGGGCGCCGCGGGTCCCGCTCGACGCCGTGGAGCGGATGGCCGGCACCCTCGCCGAGGCGGGCTGGCCCGCGGCCGCCGTCGAAGCGCGGTTGATCGCCGCGCAGGTGTTGCTGCGCCGCCGGAAGGACACGGACGCGCGCGAGCACCTGCGGCGGGCGAGCGACGTCCGCAAGCACGGCACGGCGACCCTGCGGGCCCGCGGGTGGTACGCCGAAGCCGTGCTGCGACAGTCCGAAAAGGACGTTCCCGGGGCCCGGCGGGCGGCCCGCAACGGGCTGCGGATCCTCGACGAGCACGCGGCGGCGCTGGGCGCGACCGACCTCTGGGTGCACTCGGCGGCCCACCGCCGGGAGCTGACCGAGCTGGGGCTGCGGTCGGCCCTGCGCGAAGGCCGGCCGGCGGCGGTGCTGGAGTGGGCCGAACGCGGCCGGGCCAGTCGGCTGCTGCACCGGCCGGTCCGGCCCGCCGACGACCCGGTGCTGGCGGACCTGCTGGGCCGGCTGCGGGCGGTCGTCGCGGACATCGACCGCGGCACGGCGGTGCCCGCGCACCGCCGGATCACGCTGGAGCGGCGGATCCGCGACCACAGCCGCCGCCACCCGGGCGCGGCCGCCGGCCCACCGCCCGCCCCGGCGTCGGCCGGCGCTCTCGGAGCCGCGCTGGGCGACCGCGCGCTCGTGGAGTTCCTCCAGCTGGACGGCGAGCTCCACGCGCTGACCCTGGCCGGCGGCCGGTTGCGCCGGCACGAGCTGGGTCCGGCGGCCCCGGTCGCGGACCTCGTCGACCGGCTGCGCTTCGCCCTGCATCGCCTGGCCCGCCTGGACCGCCGCGGGCCGGCACTCGCCCAGCTGTTGACCGCGAGCGCACACCGGCTGGACGCGGCGCTGCTCGAGCCGTTGCGCGAAACCGGCGGCAGGCCCCTGGTGATCGCGCCGACCGGGGCCCTGCACGGCGTCCCGTGGTCGGTCCTGCCCTCGTGCGCGGGCCGCGCGGTGAGCGTGACCCCGTCGGCGGCGCTGTGGCTGTCGGCCGTGCGGACCCCACCCCGGGCGGGCCCGGTGGCGGTGGCCGCGGGGCCGGGCCTGGCCGGCGCGACGGCGGAAGCCCGTGCGGTGGCGGAGATCCACGGGTGCGCACCGCTGCCGGGAACGGTCGAGGCGGTGCTCGCGGCGCTGGGCACAGCGGGCACGGCACACCTGGCGGCGCACGGGAAGCTGTCGACGGACAACCCGCTGTTTTCCCGCCTGCGCCTGCACGACGGTCCCCTGATGGTCCACGACCTCGATCGTCTGCCGCGGGTGCCGCACACGGTGGTGCTGGCGTCGTGCGACAGCGGCCGCTCGGTCGTCCACACGGGAGACGAGCTGCTCGGCCTCAGCGCGACGTTCATCGCGCAGGGAACGGCCCAGCTGGTGGCGTCGGTGATCCCGATCCCGGACGCCGAGACGGTGCCGCTGATGGTGTCCCTGCACCGCCGCTTGGCGGCGGGAGAAGCGGCGGCCCCGGCGCTGGCGGCGGCTCAGCTGGAACTGCGGGAGGGTGATCCGGGGTCGCTGGCCGCCGCGGCCGGGTTCACGTGCCTGGGCAGCTGACGTTCATCCCATTGAGTGATGACCACATGTTCGAACCGCCGGTAATCTTGGCACGTGGACAGCGAAACGGTGTGGCAAGCAGACGCGGCGGCCTTGGCCGACCGCGTCAGCACGCTGCTTGCTGTGGTGCGGTCCGCCGAAGCCGAAATCGGTTCGCTGCTCATGGAAATCGAAACACGGGGTGTTCTCGAACTCTTCGGGTACCGCTCGGTCACGCGGTTGTTCGAGCACCTCGCCGACATTTCCCGGGCTGCCGCTGACCGTATCGTGAAACGCGCCCGCGCCCTCAACCCCACCCTCGCCTTGGACGGCACCCCACTCCCCGCGCTCGCCCCCGCCACCGGCACTGTGGCTGCCGTTGGGTCGTTGAGCACCCTGATGATCGACACCATCGTCGAGGTCCTCACCCACGTGCCCGTTGAGCACCGCGACGAAGCGGAACAAAGCCTGCTGTCCTACACCGCCGAAGCCGGCCACCGACAAGTCGCCGCGCTCGGCACCCGGATCCTGGCCCATCTCGACCCCGACGGCACCCCACCCGACACCACCGAACCCGCCATCCCCGAACGCGAACTCTCGCTGCGCCGGAAAAGAACCGGGATCTGGGAGCTGACGGGGCGTTTCGACGACGAAACCGGCACCCGCGCCAGCGCCCTGCTCGACTCGTTGGCCCAGCGCTACACGACCGAGGAAGGCGCGGACATCCGGTCCCCGCGGCAACGCCACGGCGACGCGTTCTCCGACGCGCTCGACCTCGCGTTGAACTCCCCCGACCTGCCATTGCAGGCGGGGGAACGCACCCACGTCATGGTCGCCGTCCACCTCGACGCGCTCAGATCGGGTATCGGTGAGGCCACCCTCGGCGACACCGCCACGATGACCGCGGCCGAGGCCCGGGTGCATGCCTGCGACAGCATGGTGATCCCCGCGGTCCTCGGTGAGAAGAACGAACCGCTGAACCTGGGCCGCCTACGCCGGTTGATCTCGGCGGGACTGCGGCGGGCGTTGTTCCTGCGTGACCGGGGGTGCGCGTTCCCGGGCTGTCACCGCCCGCCGCGGCATTGCCAGGGTCATCACATCCGCCACTGGGCTGAGGGCGGCCCGACGGATCTGGGCAATCTGGTGTTGTTGTGCGCGCACCATCACCGGTTGCTGCACCGTTCCGGCTGGGAGGTCCGCATCGCCGCCGATGGCCTCCCGGAGTTCTTACCGCCGGCGTTCTTGGACAGGCGCCGAAAACCCAGGCGCAACAACCTGCATCAGCCCTTGCCGTTCGCGGCTTGAGGAATCGAATACGGGGAAAGGCCCGCAGCCACCGGCTACGGGCCTACACCCACGCCCGAAATCGGTCCGCAATCAACAGACGACACGCCCGGCGCCAAGACTCCGATGCAAACCCGGCCAGCCGCCCAGTAAGCGCCAGCTCCGCCGCACCCGGCAGACTGAAAAAGCGACCGCAACTCAGTCCCCGCTTCCACGACAGGCTTGTCCAGCCACGAGCCTGATGCCCCACCGCCCCCGGCCCTGAACCAGCTGTCGGTTCGATCCGCACCACGCTCCGGCAACCCCGGACAGCCGCCTCATCAACCCAGCCCTTCCCGTCAGATAGGGCGCTGCGGACCAACCGCAACTCGCGCGTTCAGGCAACCAAGCGGGATCGCCCCGTCGCACGGCCAGTCGAGCACCAACCGGGGCGACACGCCTGGCAGAAGTGGGACGCTCCGCGACCAGGCCCGCGCCGCCGCCGCCGGCCGGGCGGCAGCGACAGCAGCAGCGGCGCCGGTGGCGGCGGCGGCAGTGGCAGCGGCGGTGGCGGCGGCGGCGTGGTCGCGGCGGCAGCGGCGTGGTCGCGGCGGCAGCAGCGGCAGCGCCAGCAGCAGCGGCGGCAGTAGCAGCGGCGGCGGCAGCGGTGGCGGCGGCGCACCCAAGCACCGTCACCCTCAGCCACCTCAGCGAGGCAATCCACGGTCGCCCCCGCTCCCGAGCGCTAGTCCGCCGCGCCCGCAGGCTCACCCGCACCCCGCAGCCCACCCCGAGACACCCCATCCCACCCCCACCGCACCCCAGACCATCGAACTTGCCCGATTTCGGGCAAGTTTTTGCCCCCAGCCACCTCCACAGTGCATGATGGCCCCCGTGGAGGACACAGACATCGTCGACCGAGTAGCCGCGTCCACCGGTTTGGCGCCGGGGGTTGCTGCTCGGGTTGTCGACGATGTCCTGGCCTTCTACCGGACCCCCGCCGAGCAGTACGTGCGTCGGCGGCATGCCGAACTGCAGGCCGAAGGCCGGAAGAACCCCGAGATCTTCCCCCTGATCGCCACCGAGCTTCGCGGCCGGCTCGTGGCCGCGCCGGTGCTGTCAGAACGGCAGCTTCGCCGCATCGTCTACGGCTGAGCAAGCTGAGCACTGCTGAGCAAGCTGATCAAGCCGAGCCCGAACAGAGAGGTTCGCCATGTGCGGAATCGTCGGTTACATCGGCGGCCAGAACGCCGCCCCCATCCTGCTCGAAGGCCTGACCCGGCTCGAGTACCGCGGGTACGACTCCGCGGGCATCGCCGTGCTCGGCGCCAAAGGCGGCGTGCAGGTGCACCGGGTCGTCGGGCGGGTTCGCAACCTCGCCGCCGCGCTGCCCAAGCGGCTCGGCGGCAAAATCGGCATCGGGCACACGCGGTGGGCCACGCACGGCCCCGCCTCCGAGGCCAACGCCCACCCGCACACCTCCGAAGACGGCCGGATCACCGTGGTGCACAACGGCATCATCGACAACGCCGACAGCCTGCGCGCCCAGCTCGCCGACTCCGGGGTCACCCTCACCTCCGAGACCGACACCGAGGTGCTCGCCCACCTCATCGCCCGCTCGGGCGCCGACACGCTCGAGGACGCCGTGGTCGAAGCGGTCTCCCGGATCACCGGGACCTACGCGATCGCCGTCACCGACTCCGGGCACCCGGATCGGCTGGTCATCGCGCGCAACGGGTCGCCGCTGATCATCGGGGTCGGCGAACGGGAGATGTTCGTCGCCAGTGACCTCGCCGCGCTCGTGCGGCACACCTCGCAGGTCGCGCACCTCGACGACGGGGAGTTCGCGACCGTCTTCGCCACCGGCTACCGCACCTTCACCGTCGACGAGAGCGACACCACCAAGCCGGCCACCGAGATCGACATCGCCGCCGAAGACCTCGACCTGGGCGGCTTCCCGCACTACATGGCTAAGGAGATCCAGGAGCAGCCCGAGTCCGTCGAGCGGATGATCCGCGGCCGGCTCGACGACCGGTTCGGCGTCGCCCGCCTGGACGGGCTCAACCTGACGCCCCGGGAGCTGCGCGGGTTCAGCCGCGTCAAGATCCTCGGCTGCGGCTCGGCTTACTACGTCGGCCAGATCGGCGCCACGATGATCGAGGAGCTGGCCCGGATCCCCGCCGACGCCGAAGCCGCGTCGGAATTCCGTTACCGCAACCCGATCATCGAGGCGGACACGCTCTACATCGCGGTCAGCCAGTCCGGTGAGACGATCGACACCGCGTTCGCCGTCGAGGAGATCAAGCGCAAGGGCGGCCGGGTCGCCGGGCTGGTCAACGTCGTCGGCTCGACCATCGCCCGCGCCTGCGACGGCGGTGTCTACCTGCACGCCGGCCCCGAAATCGCCGTCGCCTCGACCAAGGCGCTCACCAACATGGCCGTCGGGTTCGCGCTGATCGCGCTGTCGCTCGGACGCGTCCGGGATCTGTCCAATGCGGACGGTCAGCGGATCATCGAGGCGATCCGCGCGCTGCCGGACCAGATCCGGACGGTGCTGGCCGCGGAAGCCGAGATCGCCGAGCACGCGAAGACGGCGGCGGCCGCGAACAGCCTGTTCTTCATCGGCCGCGTCCGCGGCTTCCCGGTGGCCCGCGAAGGCGCGCAGAAGTTCAAGGAGATCTCCTACCGCCACGCCGAGGCCTACCAGACGTCGGAGCTCAAGCACGGCCCGCTCGCGCTGATCGACGAGTCGCTCCCGACCGTCGCTGTGGTGCCCTCGGACGAGCTGACCGAGCGCAACCTGGCCGCCGTGCAGCAGATCAAGGCCCGTGGGGGCGCGGTGCTCGCCGTGACGCACGAAGACGTCGACTTCGGCGAGCTCGACGTCCCGCGGATCGTGGTGCCCCGGACCGCGCCGGAGCTCGACCCGATCCTGCTGACGATCCCGCTGCAGCTGCTCGCCTACCACGCGGCGCTGACGCTGGGTTACGACATCGACAAGCCGCGTAACCTGGCCAAGTCCGTCACCGTGGAGTGAACCCGGGTCACGCGTCCTCGCTCACCAAAATCGCGACACCCGGGCACACGGTGGCCGCCTCCCGGACGATCGGGTGCAGCTCCTCGCCCGGGGTCGCGTCGAGCAGGATCACGATGCCGTCGTCTTCGCCCTGGTCGAACACGTCCGGCGCGAGCATCACACAAGTCCCGGCGCCGCAGCACTTTTCTTTGTCCACAGTGACTTTCATCAGCGTTCCTCTCCTGGATGGGTGACGGGGCGTCTCCTCGGCGACGGCCCTGCGCAGCGGGGTCACCAGCGCACGGGCAGTTCCCGCAGGCCGCCGACGGCGAGCCCCTCGACCCGGCGCAGCTCGGTGGGCGGGACGGCGAGCTCGAGCGACGGCAGCTTGCGCAGCAGCACTTCCAGCACCACCTGCAGCTCGGTGCGCGCCAGCGGCTGCCCGAGGCAGGCATGCGCGCCGGCGCCGAAGGCCAGGTGCGGGTTGGGGCTGCGGCCCAGGTCCATTTCGGACGCGTTCTCGAACGCGCGCTCGTCGCGGTTGGCCGCGGCCATGCTGCACATCGCGGTGGTTCCGCCGGGCAGCACCTCGCCGGCGACCTCGAAGTCGTCGGCGAGGTAGCGCAGCATGCCCAGCCCGGCGTTGGCGTCGAGGCGCAGCGACTCCTCGACCGCGGTCCGCACCAGCGCCGGGTCGGCCAGCAGGCGTTCCCACCGGCTCCGGTCCGCCAGCAGCATCGCCACCATCTTGGCGATCATGTTCGCGGTGGTCTCGTGCCCGGCGATCAGCAGGCCGATGCCGGTGGCGATCAGCATGGCGTCGGACCAGTCTTCGGGGAGCAACGCGCTGAGGATGTCTTCGCCGGGTTCGGCGCGCTTCGCGGCGATGAGCCCGCCCATGTACCGGCCGAACTCCTGCTGCGCGGCGTCGAACTCGGCCTGCGTGTGGCGGGTCATGCTGAGCATGACGTCCGACCAGTGCGCGAACCGGTCGCGGTCGGCGTCGGGAACACCAAGCATGGCGCAGATCACCCAGACCGGCAGCGGGAAGGCGACGCCGGCCTTGAGGTCACCGGGCGCGCCCTTCGCGACCATCTCGTCGACGAGCTGCTCGGCCATCGCGGCCATGCCGGGCCGCAGCGCGTTCATCCGCTTCGCGGTGAACCACTTGCCGAGGGTCCGGCGCCAGGTCAGGTGGCCCTCGCCGTGCTGCGGGAGCACGGTGGCCATCTCGCTGTTGAAGACCCCGCCCGACTCGGTGTCGGCGACCCGCGCGGCGTTGTCCGCCGGGGTCGGCCGGGTCCACCGCGGATCGGACAGCACACTCTTGACGTCGGCGTAGCGCGTGACCAGCGCCGCCTCGTCCCCGCTGGCCAGCGCGACCCGTGCGACCGGGCACTCCGCCCGGAGCTCGGCCCACTCGGCCGGCGGCTCCAGCGGGGCGGCGGAGCGGAACGGGAAGCGCGGCAACGGGCCGGCGTGGCTTGGTGTCATCACGGGCTCCTCGGTGGTGAATGTCCCCTGCCCTGCAGCTTGGCCACGAACCCACACTAAGTCAAGCAGTTGATTTAACGACGAGACCGACAAAGACCCCGAAACCGGGATCGGGTGCGGTTACTCCCGCTCGACCTTGCGCAGCCCCTGCGCCGGCGTCCACCACTCGACGACCAGCAGTGTCGCCTCGGGGTTCAGGTGTGTGTGGACAACCTCGGTGACGTCCACGCGGAAGCCGTCACCCGCCTCGACGGCCCGGCCGGAGATCTTCGCTTCCCCCGGCCACTTCGCCTCTTCGCCGTCGATCGGGTCGACCGTCGCGCTGTGCAGCGCCAGCCGCGGGTCGCGCTTGAGGTCGGCGCCCTTGCGGGCGTCGGGCATCGAGCCGAACGTCAGCTCGCCGTCGGTGAACTTCGTCTCGATGCCGGAGATCCGCGGGGACCCGTCGGCCCGCAGGGTGGCGAGCGTCTTGTGCCGATGGGCGTCGAACAGCCCCTGCACGCGCCGGGCGAACTCCGGCTCCGCCGCTTCGACCTCACGCCACGTCGTCATGCGGTCATGATGGCAGCCACCGGGCGTGGAGCGCCGCGGGTTTGCGGAACACCAGCCCCGCCGCCGCGGCCGGCTCCGCCAGGGTGAGCCCCGGCAGCCGGTCGAGCACGGTCTCCACGGCGATCCGCGTTTCGAGCCGGGCAAGGTCGGCGCCGAGGCAGAAGTGCGGCCCGACGGCGAAGGCCACGTGCTTGCGCAGGTTCGGGCGGTGCGGGTCGAAGACGTCCGGGTCGGGAAACACCGCGGGGTCGCGGTTGGCGGCGGTGAGCGACACGGTCACGAGGTCACCGCGGGCGATCGACGCCCCCGCGAGCGAGACGTCGCGCGTCGCGTACCGGTCGACGACCGCCGCCGCGGGCTCGAGCCGCAGCGACTCTTCGATCGCTGCCGGGAGGAGCGCGCGGTCCCGGGGCGCCGGGTCGCGCAGCAGGTGCAGCAGGACGTTGGTGATCATGCCTTCGGTCGTCTCGATGCCGCCGAACATCAGCACCGCTGCGTTCGACACGACCTCCGGCAGCTCCAGCGCCGTGGCCGCGTCGGTCAGCAGCGAGCGCCGGCCGACCGAGCCTTCGAGGTGGGCGCGCAGCTCGCCGAACGCCTCCTCGCCACGGGACCCCGGCGCACGACCGGCCGAGATGTCGTCCACTGTGGACACGATCGCGTCGTACCAGGCCAGCACCCGGGCCGTGTCGGTGTCGGCCAGGCCCAGGGCTTCGGCGACCACCGCGACGGACAGCGGTCCGGCCAGCGCCCGCCGCAGCTCGGCCCGCCCGGCCGCGGCGAACCCGTCGACCAGCCGGGCGCATTCGGCACGCACGAACCCGGCGAACCGGTCTTCGATCTCCCGCGGCCGGAAGTGCCGGGAGAACGGCGTCCGGTGCCGGGTGTGCTCGGCCGCGTCCAGCGAAAGCATCGACGGGCCGACCACCCGCGCCGTCGAGAAGCGGGCATCGTCCACGGTGAACGTCGCCGCGTCGCGCATCACCTCCGACGCCAGGTCGTGCCGCGTTACGAGCCAGCCGTTCAACGCCGGCAGCCAGGCCACCGGCTCGGTCGCGCGAAGCCGGGCCAGCAACGGGTACGGCTCTCCGGTGAGCTGCTCGATCACGCCCGCAGCCCCGCGATCAGGAGCCGGACCAGGCGGCGCGCGTCGTACTCCGGGTTGTCCTCCGCGCCGACACACAGGTTGCCGACCCCCCGCATCAGCTCCAGCGGCCGCACCCGCGCGGTCAGCCCGGCCGCTTCGAGCAGCTGCGCGCACACCGGGACGAGCCGCTCGAGGAAGTACGCGTGCAGGGTGTCGAAGCCGTCGCCCTGCAGGACCCCGGCCAGGCCGTGCTTGGTCACCAGGAAGTCGACGAACAGGTCGATCCACCGCGCCAGCGCGGCGTGCGGGGAGTCCGACGCCGCCAGCAGCTCCGGCCCGGCCGCGGCGCACGCCTCCACCTGGTGCCGGTAGACGGCGATGATCAGGTCCGCGCGGGTCGGGAAGTGGCGGTAGATCGTGCCCATCCCGACACCGGCCTTCGCCGCGATGTCGCGCACCGGCGCGTCGACGCCGGACGCGACGAAGACCGCGGCCGCCGCGTCGAGCAACGTCTTCTCGTTGCGCCGCGCGTCCGCGCGTTTCGGCCTGCTTTCAGTCACCGGCACCTCCCGAGGTTGCTAACCGGAACAATGCTCCGTATCGTTAGCGGAGCAACGTTCCGTTTCCCATGAAACCATGGAGGGACCCCACCATGCAGTACCGCACGCTCGGCCGCACCGGAGTGCAGGTCAGCACCCTCGCGCTCGGCGCGATGAACTTCGGCGCGATCGGGCGCACCACCCAGGACGAGGCCACCGCCATCGTCGACGCCGCGCTCGAAGGCGGGGTCAACGTCGTCGACACCGCCGACATGTACGGCCAGGGCGAGTCCGAGGTGATGGTCGGCCGAGCCGTCGCCGGCCGCCGCGACGACCTCGTGCTGGCCACGAAGGCGTACATGCCGATGGGCGACGAGCGCAACCACCAGGGCAGCTCGCGCCGCTGGCTGGTCACCGCGCTCGAAGACAGCCTGCGCCGCCTCGGCGTCGACCACGTCGACCTGTACCAGGTGCACCGCTGGGACCCGCGCACGAGCGACGAGGAAACGCTTTCCGCGCTGACCGACCTGCAGCGCGCGGGCAAGATCCGCTACTTCGGGTCGTCGACGTTCCCGGCGTACCGGATCGTCCAGGCGCAGTGGGCCGCCCGCGAGCACCACCTCGGCCGCCACGTCACCGAGCAGCCCAGCTACTCGATCCTGCAGCGCGGGATCGAAGCCCACGTGCTGCCCGTGACGCAGGAGTACGGGCTCGGCGTGCTCGCGTGGAGCCCGCTGGCGTCCGGCTGGCTCTCCGGCGCGGTCCGCGCGGGCCGGGAGATCACCACCAACCGCGCGACGGTCGTGCCGCAGCGCTTCGACCTCACCGACCCGGCCAACAAGGCCCGGCTCGACGCCGTCGAGAAGCTGGCCAAGCTCGCCGACCAGGCGCAGCTTTCGCTGATCCAGCTGGCGCTCGGGTTCGTGACGGCGCACCCGGGCGTGACCAGCGCGCTCATCGGGCCGCGCACGGTCGACCACCTGAAGGCGCAGCTCGCGGCCGCCGACACCGTGCTCTCCCGCGACGTGCTCGACGAGATCGACACGATCGTCGCGCCCGGCGTCGACCTGGCCGCCCACGAGAAGTTCGACACCCCGCCCGCCCTGCTCGACCCGTCCCTCCGGAGGCGCTGATGACCCCCCGTTTCGGCATCCTGACCGCACCCATGAACGTCGGCTACGACGAGATCCTGCGCGTCTGGCGCGAAGCCGACACCGTTCCCGAGATCGAGCACGCCTGGCTGTTCGACCACCTCATGCCGATCGGCGGTGACCCGGACGGCCCGATCTTCGAAGGCTGGACGCTGCTTTCGGCGCTGGCCGCGCAGACGTCACGCCTGCGGCTCGGCCTGATGGTCACCAGCAACCGCTTCCGCCCGCCGGCGGTGCTGGCGAAGATCGCGACCACGGTGGACGTCGTGTCCGGCGGACGGCTCGATTTCGGCATCGGCGCCGGCTCCCGCCCCAGCCACCCGCTGGCCCGCCGCGAGTACGACGGCCACGGCCTGCCCTACCACACCCAGGACGACGCCGTCGCCGCGCTCGCCGAGGCCTGCACGGTCATCCGTCGCTTGTGGACGGAGGAGCGGCCGTTCGACTTCGACGGCGAGCACGTCAAGCTGAAGGGCGCCTTCGGCAACCCCAAGCCGGTGCAGCGCCCGCACCCGCCGATCATGATCGGCGGCCGCGCGAGCGCGACCCTGCGGGTGGTCGCCGAGCACGCCGACCAGTGGAACATCCCGGGCGGCGGCGACATCGACGACCTCGCCGGCCGCAGCCGGCTGCTCGACCGTTACTGCGCCGAGATCGGCCGCGACCCGGCGTCGATCACCCGCTCGATCTTCCTGCCGGTCGACTACGACAAACCGACCGCTACCAAGGAGAAGATCGCCGAAGCGGTCGACGCCGGGTTCGGGCACGTCGTCCTCGGCCTCGGGAACCCTTATCCCGACGGCGTTGTGGAGTGGGTCGCGGACAACCTGATCCGCTGAGCTACTTGTCGGCTCCTTCGTAGGTTCCCTGGGTGAACCGGCGGGAGAACACGAAGTACACGATCGCCACCGGCAGCGTCATCAGCAGCGCCGCGGCGAGCTTGAGCGGGAACTGGTTGCCCTGGCCGAGCTGGCCGGACACCAGGGTCGCCACCCCGGACTTCAACGTGTTCAACGCCGGCGACGTCACCGAACTGCGGCTGTCGGCCGGGTTCAGGCGTGTGGCTTAGTCCCGCCGGAAGAGCCCGGCGAGCAGGAACGGCTCGCCGTACAGCCCGCTGTCCGGGTTCATGGTGCGCAGCTCGACCTCGGTGTAGGCGTCGAACAACCGGCGCAGGTCGTCCGGGTGGTAGGCGAGACCGCCGTGCAGGCTGCGGTCCCGGTAGAGCTGCTCGTCGGACAGCTCGGTCCCGGAGTTCTCGTCCCCGGTGCCCGCGGCGAAACAGGCGAGGCCGAAGTGCCCGCCGCGCCGGAGGCGGCGGTCGAGGAGCTCGAGGTAGCTGATCCGCCGGTGGGGCGCGAGGTGGTGGAAGCAGCCCGAGTCGTAGACCAGGTCGTAGGTGGGGTGCGGCAGGTCCACGGTGAAGATGTCCGCGCAGTGGAAGCGAACGCCGGGCGCGCGCTCCCGCGCCCAGGCGATCGCTTCGGGCGAGGCGTCGACCGCGTCCACGTCGTAACCCGCCTCGGCGAGGCGCCGGGCGTTGCGCCCCGGCCCGCACCCCAGCTCCAGCGCGCGGCCGCCGCGAAGAGGCCCGTTGCGAAGCCACGCGTCGAGGCTTTCGTCGGGACGGGTCACGAAGAACGGCACGGGGCGCTCGCGGTCGGCGTAGAAGCGGTCCCACTCGACGTTGTCCCCGACCAGGCCGTCGAGCATGCGCAGCAGGTCGTCGACCGAGCGGATCTCCCTGCTCATCCTTCGACGCGCTCCCGCACCGCACGGAGCTCCTTGTCCACCACGGCCATCTGCGCGTCGATCGCCGACGTCTCGGCTCCGGCCGCGAAGAACAGGCTGAAGATCACCTCCGCGCCGGCCAGGTTGGGGACCACCCGCGTGAACATGCCCAGGTTCGGCGCGTCCGCCGCGACGAAGTCCACCACGCCGTGCTCCCGAGCGACCCGCACCGCGACCCGGCGTGGCTCGTCGCCGCTGTGCACGCGCCAGATGTCCTCGTGGTCGTGCTCGACGACGCGGGCGAAGTCCGGCGCCCACTCCGGGATGTGACGCGCGTCCGCGAGGTACTCCACGACGCGCTCGGGTGTGGTGGCGACCGTGATCGTGCGCGTCTCGGCGCGCCCCGTCTCAATTGATGTCATGCCTCGAACGATACGCACATGCTTATCATTTGTCCACGCGTAAGATCCCTCGGGTGACGGAGGACGACGACCTGGCGGCCCTCTGCGCCGGCGCGGGCCGGACCCTGGCCGAGGCGGAGGGGCCGATCCTGGCCGAGCACGGGCTTTCGATGTGGCAGTACGTCGTGCTGGCGACGCTGGCCCACGGCTCGGCGGCCAGCCAGCTGGCCCTGGCCCAGCAGATCCGCTACGACAAGACGCGCCTGATCACCCTGCTGGACGGCCTGGTCGCGGACGGCCTGGTCACCCGCGAGCCGGACCCGGCCGACCGCCGGGCGCGGATCGTCCGGCTGACACCGTCGGGAATCCGGCGGCACGCGGTGATCCGTGACGCGATCCGCGTGGTGGAGGACCGGAAGCTCGCCGGACTGACTCCCGAAGTTCGGCGCGCGTTGCGGTCGGCCTTGGTGCACCTGGCCAACCAGGACTGAGCCTCAGCCGGTCAGGCAGCGCTGCACGACCGGGCCGAACGCGGCGACCAGCTCGTCGACCGGCGCCGAGGCGATCGGCTCGACGCGCACGATGTAGCGGGCCACCGCGAGCCCCAGGATCTGGACGTTGACCATGCCGGTGGGCGCCGACCGGGTCAGCGTCACCAGCGGCGTGCAGGCACCCCCGCGGCGGGCGCCTGCCTCTACGTCTGCTGGCGGATCCTGCGCGAAACTTCCCTCACCCCAGCGAACACATCGCTCCGTTCAGGGTGAACGCCGTCGGCAGGATGTTCGGGCCGCCGTAGTCCGCGGTGAACCCGATGTCCGCCGCCGGCGGCACCGACGACGACGTCACCGTCACCGTCGTGCCCGACTGGGTCCACGTCCCGTTCCAGCCGCCGGTGATCCGCTGGCGCGCCGTCGGCCAGGTGAACGTCAGCGTCCAGTCCCCCACCGGGTCCGTGGCCGTGACGTGGAGGCCGCCGACGAAGCCGCTCGCCCAGTCGTTGACGTCCGTCAGCCGGACTGCGCAGCTACTGGTGACCGGCGCGCCCGTCGTCAGGGTCAGCGGCGGGGACGCCCACGAGACGCTCCCGGCCGTGTCCCGAGCCAGCACGTTCACCTGGTACCGGTGGCCGGGCACCAGGTTCCCGACCGTCAGCGACGTCCCGGCGGTCTCGCCCCACTGGTCGTCGCGCGAGTACACCTCGTACTTCGCGATCGGGTGCCCGCCGGGCGCCGCGGGCGGCCAGCTGATCGTCGCCGTCCGGTCGGTCGCCGTGCCGGTCGGCTGCCCCGGCGCCGAGGGGCCCGCGAACGCCGCAACCGGGTGCAGGACCAGCGTCGTGAGCGAATACGGCGGCAGGGTCCGATCCCACGGCGTGCTGGTGATCGACGTCGCGCCGTTGGTGTAGGTCGACGCCTGCGCCGCCGGGGTGTACCCCGCGAAGTCCAGGCTCACCGTCCGGGCGCGGTCCGGGTCCTTGTTCACCAGCAGCACCGCGACGTCCCCGTCGGGGCGGCGGACGGCGTGGGCGCCGATCAGCGGGTCGTCGGCCGACGCTCGGACGAACTGGTCACCGGGCCGCGCGAACGCGCTGACCAGCTTCAAGCCGTAGTAGGGCGCGAAGGGCGTGTTGAGCGCGGGTTCGCAACCGCCGGCGAGGCAGGTCGCGCTGGAGAGCAGGCCGAAGTCGCCGTAGTCCGGTTGACCGGCCACAGTGGACAGTGCGGTCGCGCCGTTGTGCGTGTCCCACCAGTCGACCGTGAAGACGCCGTTCTCCAGCAACGCGCTGTAGGCCTCGGCCGCGAACAGCGCGCCCGGCTGGGTGTTCATGCCGACCGGGGTGTTCGTCTCGGTCAGCGCGATGCCGAGCGGCCGGCCCGCGTACCGCGTGATCTGGTCGCGCGCCAGGTAGATCATGTCGTCCACCTGTTCGGTCTTCGTGAGCGCCTCCGCGGCCGTCGACCCGCCGGGATACCAGTGCAGCACCACGAAGTCGACGTGCGGGCCGGCGATCGACAGCACCGTCTGGTTCCAGGTGCCGGTGTCCCCGGCGCCGACCACGCCGTCCGGCCAGTTCGCCGGGGTCGTGAGCACCGCGCCGATCTTCACCGTCGGGTCGACGGCCTTCATCGCGTCGGCGTACGCCACGACCCCGCGCGCGTAGGCGGCCGGGCTCTTGTCCGCGTGGTTGTCGGCTTCCCAGTTCGCGCCGTAGTGGCCGTTGCCGTAGAGCTCGTTGCCGATTTCCCAGTACCGGACGCCGTAACCCCGGGTCACGTTGGCGTACCGCACCCAGTCGGCGGCTTCCTCCGGCGTCCCGGTGCCGTAGTTGGCGATGACGATCGGCTGCGCGCCGGCGCGCCGGACCCCGCCCATGAACGTGTCGAAGTCGGTGCCGGGCGCCACGTAACCGCCCGGCGCGGTGTTGTCCTTCCAGTGGTAGATGTCGCCGTAGGAGCCGCCCGGGTACCGCATCGTGCGGACGCCGGCGCCGCCGAGCAGGTCGGCCACCGCGGGGGTGCCCAGCTCGCTGTCCCACACGGCGTGGTTGACCCCGTAGGCGGTGTCCGGCACGGTGGCCAGCCCCGCTCGCGCGTTCACGGTGACCGTGGCCGCGGGCGGCGGCTCCGCCCCGGCGGGGCCGGCCGCCGGGAGCGCCGCGGCGAGCACGGCGGTCACCGGCCACACCGCCCAGCGCAGACGTCGAACTGTCATGAAGGTCCATCCTCACTCGTCGGGAAACGAACGGATGGCTGAGAGCGCTCCCAGGCAGAGAACCACCATGGCGGCGCGAAGTCAACGAAAGTCCCGGGACGGCCCGGGTTCCACGCGCAGTTCGAGCTTTTCGAGGCGGTCCGCGACGAGCGTGACAACTCCTTCGGCGGCTTGCGCCTGCCCGCGGACGAGCAACGCCGAACTGGTCCGGGCGACCAGCCGCTGCCGGTGCCACAACCCCGGTGAGACCAGGATGTTCGCCATGCCGGTCTCGTCCTCGAGGTTGAGGAAAGTGATCCCGCCCGCGGTCGCGGGACGCTGGCGGTGGGTGACCGCGCCGCCGACCCACACCCGGGTGCCGTCTTCGACCGCCGCCAGCTCGGCCGTGGTGATCGCGCCGCGCGCGGTGAGCAGCTCACGCAGGTACTCCACGGGGTGGCTGTCCGGCGAGACGCCGGTGGCCCACAGGTCCGCGGCGGTGACCTCCAGCCGGGTCATGCCCGGCAGCGCGGGTGCGTCGAGACCGGGCGCCAGGCCGGGCAGGTGCCCCGGCCGGGTGGTCGCCGCCGCGCCGGCGGCCCACAGGTCCTGCCGCCGGTCGCCGCCGAACGCGCCCGCCGTGGCCAGGGCTTCGACGGCGTTCTTCTTCAGCCGGACGCGCCGGGTCAGGTCGCCGACGCCGGCGTACGGGCCGTGCGCGAGGCGTTCGGCGACGATCTCCTCGGCGACGTCGTCACCCAGGTGGCGGACGCCGGCGAGCCCGAGGCGCAGCGCGACACCGCCCGTGCTCGCGGCGTCCGGCTCGAGGGTGGCGTGCGCGAGGCTGGTGTTGACGTCCGGCTCCCGGACGCGGACGCCGTGGCTGCGCGCGTCCGCGACCAGGGACTGCGGGCTGTAGAAGCCCATCGGCTGCGCGCGCAGCAGCCCGGCGCAGAACGCGGCCGGGTAGTAGCGCTTGAACCACGCGCTCGCGTACACCAGGAGCGCGAACGACATCGAGTGCGCTTCCGGGAAGCCGTACCCGGAAAAGGCGTGGATCTGCTCGAAGATCCGGGTCGCCAGCTCGCGGTCGAGTCCGTTGGCCTCGCAGCCCGCGAAGAACCGCGCCATCAGCGCCTTCATCTTCGCGCTGGAGCGCTTGGCGCCCATGGCGCGGCGCAGCTGGTCGGCTTCGGCCGGGGTGAACGACGCGACGTCGACGGCCATCTGCATCACCTGCTCCTGGAACAGCGGCACCCCGAGCGTTCTGTCCAAACTGGACGCCAGCAGCGGGTGCGCGTGCTGCCACCGCTCTTCCTTCCGGCGGCGCCGGATGTAGGGGTGCACCGAACCGCCCTGGATCGGACCGGGCCGGATCAGCGCGACCTCGACCACGAGGTCGTAGAACTCGCGCGGCCGCAGACGGGGCAGCGTCGCGAGCTGGGCGCGGGACTCCACCTGGAACACCCCGACGGCGTCGGCGGCGCACAGCATGTCGTAGACACCCCCGTCGGCGAGGTCGAGCTTGCCGATGTCCACTGTAGATCCGTGGTGCTCGGCGACGAGGTCGGTCATGTAGTGCAGCGCGGAAAGCATGCCGAGGCCGAGCAGGTCGAACTTGACCAGCCCGACGGCCGCGCAGTCGTCCTTGTCCCACTGCAGCACGCTGCGGTCCTTCATCGTGGCCCACTCGACGGGGACCACTTCGGACACCGGCTGCTTCGAGATCACCATGCCACCGGAGTGGATGCCGAGGTGGCGCGGGAAGTCCTCGATCCGCGCCGCCAGCTCGAGCACGTCGGCCGGGATCTCGCCGGCCGTCTGCTGCTTGGCGCCACCCCAGCGGTCCACGAGCTTGCCGTAGGCGTCCTGCTGACCCGGGCTGTGCCCGAGCGCTTTCGCGGCGTCCCGGATCGCGGACGGCGCCCGGTAGGTGATGACGTTCGCGACCTGCGCGGCGTGGAAGCGGCCGTGTTTTTCGTAGACGTACTGGATGGCCTCCTCCCGGCGGTCGGACTCGATGTCGATGTCGATGTCCGGCGGGCCGTCCCGCTCCGGCGCGAGGAAGCGTTCGAACAGCAGGTTCCACTTCACCGGGTCGGCGTGGCAGATCTCCAGCGCGTAGCAGACCGCGGAGTTCGCCGCGGAACCCCGGCCCTGGCAGAGGATGTCCGCTTCCTTGCAGAACCGGACGATGTCCCAGACGACGAGGAAGTACCCGGGGAAGCCGAGCTTCTCGATGATCTCGAGCTCGTGGTCGAGCTGGGCGTAGGCCCGGGGGTTCTCCGCCCGCGGCCCGTAGCGCTTCGCCGCGCCGCGCCGGGTCAGCTCGCTCAGGAACGACATCTCGTCGTGCCCGGCCGGCACGGGGAACGGCGGCAGGTCGGGAGCGACGAGCTTGAGGTCGAAGGCCACCTCGACCCCGAGGACGGCCGCCCGGCCCACCGCGCCCGGGTACCGGCGCTCGAACCGGCGGCGCTGCTCCATCCCGGACCGCAGGAACGCCTGCCCCGACGGCGGCCGCCAGCCTTCGAGGTCCTCGGCCGACCGGCGGGCCCGGACCGCGGCGACCATGTCGGCCACCACCGCGTCTTCCGGGCGCGCGTAGTGGACGTTGTTCGACACGATCGTCGGCAGCCGCAGGGCGCGGGCCAGCTCGGCGAGGTGGTCGTTGGCGGCGTCGTCCAGGGGCTGGCGGTGGTCGATCAGCTCGACGGCGACGTGCGCCCGGCCGAACCGGTCGACGAGCCGGGCCAGCTCGGCGTGCGCGGCCGCGGGACCGCGTTCGGCCAGCGCGCGGCGGACGGCGCCCTTGCGGCAGCCGGTCAGCACGACCACGTGCCCGGCCAGCTCGTCGACGAGCTCTTCGAGGTCGTAGACGGGCCGGCCCTTCTCACCGCCGGCGAGCTGGGCGTGGGAGATGACGCGGCAGAGCCGGTGGTACCCGGCCTGCTGCCGGGCGAGCACGAGCAGGTGCGACCCGGCCGGATCGGGCTCGCCGGCCTGCGGCGCGGGCAGGTCGAGCGACAGCTCGGCCCCGAACCCGACCCGCACGCCGAGCTCCCGGGCGGCGTCGTTGAACCGGACCGCGCCGTAGAGGCCGTCGTGGTCGGTGAGGACCAGCGCGTCGAGCTCGAGCCGCGCGGCCTCCTCGACGAGCGCCTCGGGGTGGGAGGCGCCGTCGAGGAAGCTGAAGTTGGAGTGGACGTGCAGCTCGGCGTAGGGCGCCCGGATCCGGTCACCACCGTCGTCCCGGGCGCGCCGCCCGAGCAGGTCCGCCGGCGCGCCGGCGTAGCCCTCCCGCTTGCGCGACCACGCCGGGGCGTCGTTGCCGTCGCCGGGAACGGGTGCCCGCCCGGAGGCGATCCGCTCCACTTCGGACCACGGCACACTCGGGTTGTCGAACGCCAAAACCGGCTCCTGCCACACATTTCGCTGTGGGGAAGCCAGCGACTACGGTTCGAACACACGTGCGATCTTCACCGTCGAGCTTGCGACGGCGGGCGGGCCGCTGTCAACCGCGGGCCGCGGGTAGTCGGCACCGTCACACGAGGCCGGAGCGGTCCGGGGTGCCGGTGGCCGCGCGCAGGCGGGCGAACTCGGCGGCGAGCGCCTCCGGTGGGTAGTGCGCGTTGAGACCACTGGGGTTGGGGACGATCCACACGCGAGCGCCGCCGATCGGCTCGGCCTGCGGACCGAGCCGGGCGCGGGGCGTCCCGAACGCCGCGCGGTAGCCGGTGACGCCGAGCATCGCCAGCCACCGCGGCCGCAGCGGGCGGATCCGCTCGGCCAGGTCGCGACCGCCGGCGACGAGCTCTTCGCGGGACAGCTGCGCGGCGCGGACGGTGGGGCGGCGCACGATGCTGGTGATGCCCAGGCCCCAGCCCAGCAGGAGCCGCTCTTCTTCGGCGCGCAGCCGCCGGGGCGTGAAGCCGGAGCGGTGCAGGGCGGGCCAGAACCGGTTGCCGGGCGTGTGGAAGCTGTGGCCGGCCGCCGCGGACGTGAGGCCGGGGTTGATGCCGACGAACACCACGTCCAGCCCCTCGGCGAGGACGTCGGGCAGGACCTGGCCCTCCTCGGGTGCCATCGCTCAGCGCCCCGGGTGCGCGCGTTCGCGGTGGTTCTTCGCCTTGTCCCGGTTGCCGCAGACCGCCATCGAGCACCACCGCCGCCGATGCGACTTCGTCCGGTCGTAGAACCACAGGGCGCACTGCGGCCCGTCGCAGACGTGCACGAGCCCGCGGTCGCCGTGCGCGAACAGCTCGGCGGCGGACACGGCCGGCAACACCAGCAGCTGACCGGCTCGCTCCCAGCGGCGTCGCGCCCGCAGTTCGGGCGCGCCGGCGCCGGTGGTGACGAGCTGGACGTGCTGGTCGTCGGTGGCGAGGATGCGGTTGATCCGCTTTTCCGCCGCGGGCGCGAGCCCGCCGTCCGGGCCCGCCCACGCGCAGACGACGTCCCGGAGCCATTCGCGCAGCTCACGGGCCTGCGCGGCCGCCTCGTCGAGGTCGCCGGCCGGGAACTTCCTCGCCAGGCGCGCCCGCTCGGCGCCGTCGAGCAGCCCGGTGCTCACGAGCCAGTCGAGGAAGCTCCGGCCGGAGGCGAGCAGGTCGATCCGCTCGCCCCACGGCGCTGAGCACGTGTTGAGGAAGTTCAGCGCGGGGTGGTCGCCGGTGTTGGCCAGCTCGGTGCCGTCCATGCCTGTCCACCTGCCCCGTAACTCTCTTCAGCCCGTTTTGGAGGTTATCACCGGTCAGCGGGCGGCGAAGCCGCCGTTGACCACATCCCAGGTCTCGATGTTCGCCACCTCGGTGTAGGTCCCGGCGGTGAGCGCCTCGCGGGTCGCCCGGACGACGAGCGAGTACGCCGCGAACGCGACCGAGGCGCCCAGGCTGACCCGCCGGACGCCCGCCTCGGCCAGCTCGCCGACCGGGGGCGCGCCCGGCCCGGCCATGATGTTCACCGGGATCGGGGACTCCCCGGCGAGCCGGGTGATGACGTCGAGATCGGTGAGGCCCGGCACGAAGATCGTGTCCGCGCCGGCGTCCGCGTAGGCCTTCGCGCGGCGCAGTGTCTCGTCGTAACGGCCTTCCGGCGCGCCGATCCCGGCCAGGTAGACGTCGGTCCGCGCGTTGATGGCGAGGTTCGCGAGCCCGGCCGCCGTCGCGGCGTCCCGCGCCGCCGTGATCCGCGCGGCCTGCGCTTCGTCGTCGAACAGGCCGCCGCCGGGGGCGCCGCTGTCTTCGAGGTTGACGCCGACGGCGCCGGCGTCGACCACCCCGCGGACGGTCTCGGCGACGTCGGCCGGCTCGGGTCCGTACCCCCCTTCGATGTCGGCGCTGACCGGCACGTCGACCGCCGCGGCGATCTCGCGGACGACGCTCAGCGCCAGTTCGCGGGTCAGGTGCTGGCCGTCGGGCAGGCCCTTGCCCCACGAAACCCCGGCGCTGGTGGTGGCGACGACCTGGGCGCCGGCGTTCACCGACAGCACGGCGCTTCCCGCGTCCCACGCGTTCGGCAGGACGTAGGTGCCGCTCTTGTTGAGGCTCTGCAGCTCGTCGGCCTTCTGCTGCCGGGTCCTGCCCATGACGTGACTCCCTCGCCGTAACTGTTCTTCTGGTGTTTTGCAGGTTAGCCACGTCGTCGTAACCTGTCAAAGCGAACTTCACCGGTTACTCGTTGCCACGGCGATCGGCCCTGCGGTAGGGTCCGGCCATCGCCTGCGCGGGTCCGTGACTTCCCGGACCTCGTCGCTCTTGCGAACCACCACCGGTCAGCGCACTCCGCGCGCAACCCTGCCCTCCTCCCGAGAATCGAGCCCTGTCATGCCTTGGTCCATCCCGCAGACCACCACCGGAAGCGAACGCCACCTGCTCGAACGCACCCTCGACCGCAACCGCGCCGAGCTGGTCGCCACCGTGCGCGGTCTGTCCGAAGTGGACGCCCGCCGTCGGCTGGTGGCGTCCCTGACCACGCCGATCGCGCTGCTCAAGCACGCGGCCGTCGCCGAACGGATCTGGTTCCACCACATCCTCGCGGGGGTGCCCGAGAGCGAGTGCGACGGCGGCACGACCGGCGGTGACCCCAGTTTCCTGGTCGGCGACGGCGAAACACTGGCCGAGGTGATCGCCGAGTTCGAGCGGGCCAGTGCGCGTTCCCGGTCTCTCGCGGCCGGGTTCGGCCTCGACGACGTCCGGACCCATCCCCACCTCGGCGACGTCACCCTGCGGTTCATCTACCTGCTCGCGATCGAGGACTTCGCGCGGCACGCGGGCCACGGTGACATCCTCCGCGAGCAGCTCACCGCCGGTCAGTCGTAGACCCCTTCGACGGTCCACTGTGGAGCATCGCCGACGGTTCCCTTGAGCAGCAGGGCGATGTCGTCCTCGGCGCCCTCCAGCACCACCTGGACCCGCACGACCGCCGGGTGGACGATCCACGGGCCGGCCGCGCCGAGGACCCGTCTCGACGGGCCGCCATCGACACTCACCGTCGCCGGCGGGTAGGTGAGCTCGCCGCGCGCGGTGCAGCGAACGACGTCACCGACGGCGTCGAGCACCTTCGCCGCGGGCGGCCGCGGCGGCACCAGCGAAGGTGACGGCGCGGGCA
This sequence comes from Amycolatopsis sp. NPDC104587, assembly GCF_055583645.1. Lineage (NCBI taxonomy): Bacteria > Bacillati > Actinomycetota > Actinomycetes > Pseudonocardiales > Pseudonocardiaceae > Amycolatopsis > Amycolatopsis sp. NPDC104587. The sequence goes on along the minus strand of NZ_JBVJNO010000002.1, from coordinate 482,813 downwards.
GCCGTCCCGGCCACGGCCGGTCTTCGGTGGCGGGGCGGCGCGGTTCGCCCCACGGGACGAGCCGGACCCGTTCGGCCGGGCCGCGGCCGCCGTCGAGCAACGGCGTCACCACCGCGTCCGGGCCCAGCAGGCCCTGGATCCGGACCAGGGCCCGCCCGGCGCGTTCGGCGGCGTCGGCGTCGCGGCCCATCGAGCCGAGCTGCAGCTGGAGCGCCTGCCCGCCGACCACTTCCTCGGGGTCGAGGCGCAGCCGGACGATGCCGGCGCTGGGCCGGTCGCGTTCGGTGAGCCAGCCTTCGCACTGCCAGCGCACGCGGTCGGCCGTCGTGCGGGCGGTCAGGGGTTCGGCGCAACGCCAGACGCGGACGCGTTCCTCGCCGGCTTCGGTGAGGGCGGTGATCGCGAGCCGGGTGCACGCGAGGCCGTGGCGGGCGAGTCCGGCGAAGAAGCGCTCACCGAGGGTCTTGGCGACGAACGCGGCCTCGTCGACGCGCGCCAGCGGATCTTCGAAGTCTTCGGTGACCGCGAGGTCCGGCGGCAGGGCGCGCCGCACGGGCGGCCGTTCGGACAGGCCGCGCGCGAGGCGGTGGGCGACGATGGCGTCCCGCGGGAAGCGGCCCGCGACGTCGCGTTCGGTCAACGCCGCGAAGGCGCCGAGGGTGCGCAGGCCAAGCCGCCGGAGCAGCCCGACGAGCTCACCACGGTCGTCCCCCGGCTGGTCCAGCTCGGTGACGGCGAGGGGCGCGAGGAAGTCCCTCGTTCCGCCCTCGGGCACGAGGACCGACCGCCGCGCGGCGAGGGTCGCGGCGAACAACCCGTCGGCGATCCCGATCTGGCACTCGACACCGGCCCGGGCGCCGACTTCGTCGACGAGCAGCTCGGCGAGGGCGGCCTCGCCCCCGAAATACTGGGCGGCACCGGCGACGGGAACGGCGACGATCCCGGGCCGCACCACCTCGACCCCGACGGCCTGAGCCTCGACGGCGGCGGCGACGGGCTCGAACAGCCGGGCGTCGCGGTCCGGATCGTGCTGGTGCACCACGAGTTCGGGGCACCGGGACTGCGCGTCCCGCCGGCGCATCCCCCGCCCGACCCCACCGCGGCGGGCGCCGGCGGAGCAGGCGACAACCCGGTTGGCGGAGAAGACGGCGGCGGGAGCGAGCGGCGGCGTACCGGCGGCCGCACCGGCGGCGACGACCGGCCAGTCGGGACACCACAGCACCAGCAGCCGTGGTGCGTCGGTCATGCCGGTTCGGCCCGCCGGTGGATCGTCGCGGGGCTTTGCCGAGGTCGCGCTTCGGGCGTGCGGACCGATCGCCGCGGCGCGACGGCGAACGTCGCGATCTCGGGCACGTGGACCGCGACCACTCTCACCGCGACGGCCGACGCCACGAACACGGTCGCCGAGACCACCCGGAAAACCCTGGTGGCGGAAGCGAAAGCCGCACATGCCTCGGTCACTTCACGCGCCCGGCCAGCCGCCCACGCCACGGCCACCTCACGCGCCCGAGGTCCTTCGCTCACCCGGCCACCCCGGCCAGCCGCCGGTCCGCAGCGCCCGTGATCCCGCCCTCCGAACCCGGCACCTACAGCCGCACACGCCTCGGCCACCTCACGCGCCCGGGGACCCGGCCACCCCGGCCACCCCGGCCAGCCGCCGGTCCGCAGCGGCCGTGATCCCGCCCTCCGGACCCGGCAGCTGCAGCCGCGCCGACGACGGGCGGGCCGCCGCTCCCCGGCCCCGGCTGGTCGCCAGCACTTCGCGGCTCCGCAGGTGCCCGTGGCCGTCCGGGGTCAGGCCCTGCCAGCGGCGGCCGGAAACCCTCAGCTCCACGTCCGCGCCCGGCCACGCCCCCGCCGCCAGCAGCACCGTTCCCCGGTTGCGGACCCGGCCCGCCAGGCGGCGGGCCAGCTGCGGCTGGACCCCGCCCACCAGGGCCGGGCCGAGGACCACCAGGTCGAAGCCGTCCACCAGCGCCGAGGTCACGGCGGCCAGCTCCGCGCCGGGGTGGGGCACCAGGGCGACGCGGTCCAGGTCCACCCCCAGCTCCGCCGCCGCGGCCAGGCCCAGCTCCGGCAGCCCGGTCACCGCCGCCCAGGAGCCGTCACGGGTGGCCGACGCCAGCAGGGCCAGCACCAGGGACGTCGCGCCGCGGACCGCCACCGTCGTGCCGCGGCGCAGGCCGCCGCCCGGGAGGAGGCGGGCCAGCACCGGGGACACCGCGAGCACGTCCTCGGCGGCCGGGGCCGGGCCGCGCAGCTGCGCGGCCGTGCTCACCCCCGGGATCGCCGTCAGTCCGGCCACCGCCTCGGGCACCGCCATCACCACCCACCTCCAGCACCACGTACTCGTACCGGAGACACCGGCGAACCATTTCATCGAACACTTGTTCGCATACTGCGAGACGGGAGGTCCCCCTGTCAAGCCGGGCTCACCCCGCCGGGCGTTGCTGCGTTCGGGGGTCGTTCCGCCCCGGGCTCAACCGGTCACGGACCGTCCGCGTGGTGCCGGCGTCACCGGCAGACGAACGGCCCGGTCGGCGTCCCCTAACCGCCGGCCGGGCCGCCTCCCCGGTGTGACCGGGGGAACCTCGCGCACTCGTCACGGCCGGGCCGGGCGCCTCGTCCAGGGGGTGACGCGAGAAAAGAGGACAAGATGCGCCGGATCCTGATCGTCGGTGGTGGTTACGCGGGTTTCTACGCCGCGTGGAAGCTCGAGAAGAAGCTGCGTCACGGCGAGGCCGAGGTCACCCTCGTCGACCCCCGCCCCTACCTCACCTACCAGCCGTTCCTGCCCGAGGTCGTGGCCGGCGCGGTCGAAGCCCGGCACGCCGCGGTGTCGCTGCGGCGGCACCTGCGCCGGACGCGGATCGTCGCGGGGACGGTGACCGCCGTCGACCACGCGCACCGCGTCGTCACCGTACGGCCCGCCGACGGCGAGGCGTTCGAACTCGGGTACGAGCTGGTCGTCGTCACCGCCGGCGCGGTCACCCGGACGCTGCCCGTGCCCGGGATCGCCGAGCAGGCGATCGGTCTCAAGCACGTCGAAGAGGCCGTCGCGATCCGGGACCGGCTGCTCACCGCGTTCGACCGCGCCGCGACCCTCCCGGCCGGCGCGCACCGCCGGAAGCTGCTCACGGTCACCTTCGTCGGCGGCGGCTTCTCGGGGGTCGAGGGCTTCGGCGAGCTGCTGTCGCTGGCGACCGCGCTGCTCAAGCGCTACCCGGAGCTGCACCGCGACGAGCTGCGCTTCCACCTCGTCGAGGCGTCGGGCCGCATCCTGCCCGAGGTCACCGACCGCCCGGGCCGCTGGGTCGTGCGGGAGCTGCAGCGGCGAGGCGCGCACGTCCACCTGGACACACTGGTGACGTCGGCGGCGAACGGGCACGTGACGCTCTCGACCGGGGAGGAGTTCGACTCGGAGCTGATCGTCTGGACCGCGGGCAACGGCGCCAACCCGGTGGTCGGCCGGCACACCGACCTCCCGGTCGACGAGCGCGGCCTGGTCGTCGTGCGGCCGGACCTGCGTGTCGGCACCGAAGCCGAGCCCGTGCCGGACGCCTGGGCGGCCGGGGACGACGCCGCGGTGCCCGACCTCGCCTCGCCGGTCCCGGGCGCGCGCACGGTGCCCAACGCCCAGCACGCCTACCGGCAGGGAAAACTGCTGGCCCGCAACATCATCGCGACCCTGCGCGGCCGCGCGCCGAAGCCGTACGTCCACCACAGCCTGGGCGCGATCGCGACGCTCGGGCTCGGCCGCGGCGTCTTCCAGTACCGGCGGCTGGTGGTCACGGGCTTCCCGGCGTGGCTGCTGCACCGCGGTTACCACGTGCTGGCGGTGCCCAGCTGGGAACGCAAGGTCCGGGTCCTCGCGGTGTGGCTGACGGCGGCCGTCTTCGGGCGCGACATCCTGTCGCTGGCGTCGGTGCAGCACCCGCGTGACGCGTTCGTGGCGGCAGGCCGCACCGGAGGTTCCGGCGCGGCCCACCGCCCCGGTCAGGCGGCGAACGGGCTGGCGTCGACCGCGCAGGTCCGGCCGGCGGCCGGGAAGGCGCCCGAGATCAGGTAGTCGCGCTTCACCTGCTCGGTGCAGGTGCTCGGCACGTACATCGACGAGTGCCCGTACCCCTCGGTGACGAACACCCGCGCCCGGGCCAGCTCCGCCGCGCCGTCCCGGGCGCCGGCCAGCGGCGTCGAGGGGTCGTAGCGGTTGTTCAGCACCAGGATCTCCGCCGCCGTCGGGCGGTTCCACGGGCCGGTGTACCGGTCCGCGTCGTGCGCCTGCCAGAACGCGCAGCTCATCATGTCCAGTACGGCGATCCGGCCGAAGTACGGGACCCGCTGGTCTTCGGACTCCGCGTACCGGCTGTAGACCGCCGGGTCGGTCGGCACATCGCTGTCACTGCACTGGATCGCGTTGAAGGCTTCGGTGCGGTTGGCCGTGTAGGGCTCGCCCGCCTTGAACGCCGAGACCGTCTTGGGCGCGTCGTACAGCCGCTGCAGCAGGGCCGCGATGTCCGGCCAGCCCCGCGAGTCGGACAGGTCGCCCGCGGCGTTGATGATCCCGGAGTACGTCCAGGTTTCGCCGTCGCTGACGATCGGGGCCTGCTTCGCCCGGGCCGTCAAAGCCGCCCACTTCGCCTTCGGGTCACCCGGGGAGAACGCGCACTTCGGCCCGGCTTCCGTGCACAGGCGGAGGAACTGGTCGAACGTCTGCGCAATCCCGGTGGCGACGTCCTGCCGCGTGTCGAGCGGAACACTGCGACCGCTGCCGTCGTGGCCGGTGGCGTTGCCGATGAAGTCCATCGTGCCGTCGAACACCATGGCGCGGATGCGGTTCGGGAACAGGTTGGCGTAGGTGGCGCCGAGGTGCGTCCCGTAGGAAATGCCGTGGTAGGTCAGCTTCGGGTCGCCGACCGCGCGACGCAGCAGCTCCAGGTCCCGCGCGGTGTTCGCGGTCGAGACGTGCTCGAGGATCGGGCCCGCGTTCGCCGCGCAGCGGTCCGCGAGCTCCTTCGACTTCGCGGAGAAGGCCGCGTTGCCGCTCGGGTCGCCGGGCATCTCCGGGAACGCCCCGAAGAACGACTCCTGCTCGGCCAGCGTGCCGAAGCAGCGCACGGCGGTGCTGTTCCCGATCCCGCGCGGGTCCCACGACACGACGTCGAACCGCGCGCGCAGCCGGTCGGAGAACAGCCACGGCCACTTCCCGCGCTCGCGCAGCCGCTGCAGGCCGGACGCGCCCGGGCCGCCGAAGTTGACGAACAGCGTGCCGATCTTGTGGGTGGGATCGGTGGCGGGCAGCTTGATCAGCGCGAGGTCGATCTTCGCGCCGGACGGCCGGTCGTAGTCCAGCGGCACCTTCGCCGTGGAACATTCGAAGCCGTCTTCGCAGCCGGTCCAGCTCAGTTTCGGAGTGGGAACGCTGTCGACGGAAGCCGAAGCCACCGCCGGTCCGGCCGCGACGGCCAGTGAGGCCCCGAGCGCGACGACCAAGCCGCGCACCAGACCTCCCCCAGTGAGACGACGCACGAAGAACCCTTTCGCCGGGAAAACGATCACCCCTCCAGACGGGCGAAGAGGTGGTGTGGTTGGCAGGCCGGCCGGAAAAGCTCACCGGCCGCCCCGGGGTACTTCGCGGAAAGCCCGGTTCGGGTTCCGGCCGCGAGGAACCCCTGGCGCTCACTTCCTCTCTTTAGCTACAGTGCTAGTCACCTAGTTAAATGGAGTTGCCGATGATCGAGTTCCACCTCGACGCCCGGTCGGGCCTGTCGCCGTACCAGCAGCTGGTCCAGCAGGTGCGGCACGCGCTGCGGCTGGGCCTGCTGAGCAAGGGAGACCAGCTCCCGAAGGTCAAGGACGTGGTCGCCGGCCTGGCGATCAACCCCAACACCGTGTTGAAGGCCTACCGCGAGCTCGAACACGACGGGCTCGTGTCGGCCCGGCCGGGGGTCGGCACGTTCGTGACCGCGACGCTGAACGGGGGCGCCTCGATCGCGGCACTCGGGCCGTTGCGGCAGGACCTGAGCCGTTGGCTGGCGAAGGCCCGCAAGGCCGGTCTCGACGAAGAGAGCATCGAGGCCCTGCTGATGTCCACGTTTCGCGACTCCGCCAGAGAGGACATAGCGTGACTGTCCTGCGCGCCCAGGGACTGGGCAAGAAGTACAAGCGCAAGCAGGCGCTGACCGGCTGCACGCTCGAGATCGAGGCCGGGCACGTCACCGGGCTCGTCGGCCCCAACGGCGCCGGCAAGTCGACCCTGCTGAACATCGCCGCCGGCATGCTCGAGCCGACGACCGGCACGATCGAGGTGTGCGGCGGGGTGCCGGGCAGCGGGCCGGAGCAGCTGGCGAAAGTCGGTTACGTCGCCCAGAGCACACCTGTCTACAGTGGACTGACCATCGAGGAGCACCTGCGGCTCGGCGCGCACCTCAACCCGCGCTGGGACGACTCGCTCGCCACCAAGCGGGTCGAGCGGCTGGGCCTGGACCCGAAGCAGGCCGCCGGGAAGCTGTCCGGCGGCCAGCGCGCCCAGCTCGCGCTCACCCTCGGCATCGCCAAACGCCCCGAGCTGCTGCTGCTCGACGAGCCGGTCGCGGCGCTGGACCCGCTGGCGCGCCGCGAGTTCCTGCAGGACCTCATGGAGTCGGTCGCCGAGCACGGGCTGTCCGTGGTGATGTCCTCGCACCTGGTCAACGACCTCGAACGCGTCTGCGACCACCTCGTGGTGCTGGTGGCCTCCCAGGTGCGGGTGATCGGCGACGTCGACGAGCTGCTCGCCACCCACCACCGGCTGACCGGGGCGCGCCGCGACGTCGAGACGCTGCCGGCGGACCAGCACGTCATCTCGGCGAAGCACACCGACCGCCAGACCACCGTGCTCGTCCGCACCGAGGCGCCGATCCTCGACCCCGCGTGGACCGTCGGGCAGATCGGCCTGGAGGACCTCGTCCTCGAGTACATGAGCAACCCCGCCGCCGCCCGCCCCGCCCTGGAGGTCCTCCGATGACCTGGCTGACCTGGCGCCAGTTCCGCACGCCCGCGTTGTCCGTGTTCGCCGCGCTGGTCGTGATCGGCGTCGTGCTCGCGATCACCGGGCCGGAGCTGGTGGGCCGTACGAGCTTCTCCGACCAGGACACGATGTTCGGCGGGACGATCCTGGTGCTCTACCTGCTGCCCGCGGTGATCGGCGTGTTCTGGGGTGTCCCGATGATCACGCGTGAGCTGGAGAGCGGCACGCACAGCCTCGTGTGGAACCAGACCGTCACGCGCAAGCGGTGGCTCACCACCAAGCTCGGGATCGGCCTGCTCACCGCGATGGTCGCGGCCGGACTGCTCGGCTGGGCGGTGTCGTGGTGGGCGAGCCCGATCGACGCGCTCGCGGCGCAGCAGACCGATCGCGGAATGCTCTCGCGCATCATGCCGGTGGTGTTCGGCGCGCGCGGCATCGTCCCGATCGGCTACGCGGCCTTCGCGCTCGCGCTCGGCGTCGCGGTCGGGATGCTGCTGAAGCGGACGGTGGCCGCCATGGCCGTGACGCTCGTCGTGCTCGCCGCCGTGCTGCTCCTCGTGCCGAACTTCGTGCGGCCGTACCTGCTGCCGCCGCAGCAGCTGACGGTCGCGATCGTCGGCGAGGACATCACGAACATCACCGGCGACGAAACCGGCCGGGTGCAGGAGATCGGCGTGCGGAACCCGGCCGGCGCGTGGGTACTGGCCAACGAGACCGTCGACCCGAACGGGAACGTGGCCTCGCCGCTGCCGGACTTCGTGCAGAACTGCCTGCCGCGCCCGGGTGGCGGCCCGCCGGAACGCGGCTCCCTCGAACAGTGCATGGCCCAGCTGGGCACGCACGGCTACCAGCAGCGCCTGACCTATCAGCCTGGTTCGCGGTTCTGGCCGCTGCAGTGGCTCGAGCTCGCGCTCTTCCTCGCGATGACCGCCCTGCTCACCTGGTTCTGCTTCCGTCGCATCCGTCACCTGTCCTGAGCCGGTTCCTGGGGGAATCATGCGCACTCTCGCGGTAGCCACCGCCTTGACGCTCACGCTCTCCGCGTCACCCGCTTCGGCGGCCTACCGGGAGCTGATGGTCTCCGTCTTCTACCCGGCGACCTCGGCGAACGGGCCCAAGAAGCAGTACATGACCCCGCTCGAGTCCGAACGCAACCTCGAACGGCAGAACATCCCGGGGCTGCCGCTGGACGTCCTGAGCACCGTCCGGACGAACGCGGTCGTCGACGCGAGACCGGCCGGGCGGTGGCACGACCTGCCGCTGGTCGTCCTCTCGCCGGGCTGGACCCAACCGCGGGCGACGCTCACCGCGCTGGCCGAAGACCTCGCCAGCCGCGGGTACGCCGTCGCGGCGATCGACCACACCTACGAAAACCGCGCCACGACCTTCCCCGACGGCCACGTCACCGGCTGCGCCGCCTGCGAGGTCGACGACCAGCCCGGGATCTGGGAGAAGGTCGCGCAGGTGCGGTCGAAGGACACGTCGTTCGTGCTCGACTCGCTGCTGCGCTCGAAGAAGTGGGGCGCCCTGATCGATCCGCGGCGGATCGGCATGACCGGGCACTCCGCGGGCGGCGCGATCACGACACAGGCGATGCTGGCCGACCCGCGCATCCGGGCCGGAGCCGACATCGACGGCAGCATCCACGTCCCGCTCCCGGCGTCCGGGCCGGCGCGGCCGTTCCTGTTCCTGGGCAGCGTGGACGAGTACACCCCGGGGCAGCCGGGTCCCTACGACGACCGGGAAACCGACTGGACGCACCTCACCGGGTGGAAGCGCTGGCTCATGGTGTCCGGCACCGCGCACGCGTCGTTCACCGACCTCGGTGTGCTCGCCGACCAGCTGGGCGTCGACCTCGGCGCGTCGATCCCGGGAGACCGCGCGCTGACGATCACGCGGAACTACGTAAGCGCTTTCTTCGACCGGAACCTGCGCGGCCGTCCGCAACCGCTGCTGGCCGCGCCCTCACCCGCCTACCCGGAAGTGACGTTCATCGGATGAATAAGACGATCCTCCTGAGCGTCACGGCGCTGGCCTTCACGCTGCCGGCGCCGACCGCCTCGGCGTCCCCGGCGCTCACGCTGGCGAAGCCCACCGGTGACCAGCCGGTGGGCACGACCTCCCTGTACCTCAAGGACGCTTCGCGGCCGGACCCGTGGGTCGCGACCGTGCCCTACCGCGAGCTGATGGTGTCCCTGTTCTACCCGGCGGTTCCGGCGCAAGGACCGAAGAAGCAGTTCATGACCGAAACCGAGGCGGCGGCCGTCTTCGAGGAGGCCGGGATCACCGGCATCCCCCCGGCGGTGCTGACGTCGGTGCGCACCGACGCCGTGGTCGACGCCCGGCCGGCCGGGCGCCACCTGCCGCTGGTCGTGCTGTCACCCGGGTTCAAGCGGCCCCGCGCCGAGCTGACGTCGCTCGCCGAGGACCTGGCGAGCCACGGCACCGCGGTCGTCGTGGTCGACCACACCTACGAGAACGTCGCCACGACGTTCCCCGACGGCCATGTCACCGGCTGCGCGGCCTGCGGCAACTACGACGACGCGTTCTGGACGAAGCTGCAACGCGGGCGCGCCACGGACGTGTCGTTCGTGCTGGACTCGCTGACGCACTCGAAGTGGGCTTCGCTCATCGACGCGTCCCGGATCGGCATGGCCGGGCACTCGGTCGGCGGCGCGAGCGCGCTCGGCGCGATGGTGGCCGACCCGCGGATCAAGGCGGGGATCGACATCGACGGCACGACGGACGTCCCGCTGCTCGCGCCGGGCCTCGACCGGCCGTTCCTGTTCCTCGGCCGAGCGAACACGTACACGCCCGGGACCGGCCAGGAATCCGGTACCTGGCAACGGGACTGGGCGCAGCTGACGGGGTGGAAGCGCTGGCTCGTCGTCACGGGTATGGCGCACCCGTCGTTCACCGACATCGGGTTGGTGGGTGAGCAGCTCGGTCTCGACTTCGGTGCGACGACTCCGGCCGCGCGGGGGCAGGCGATCACGGCGGCATACGTCCGGGCGTTCTTCGACCAGCACCTGCGCGGCCGGGCCCAGCCGCTGCTGGACCAGCCGTCTTCGCGGCACCCGGAGGTCGGCTTCGCCCGGACGTCGACGCCGTACCTGCCCGCGCCGACCGGGGACCGGCCGGTCGGCAGCACGGCGGTGTATCTGAAGGACACCTCGCGGCCCGACCCGTGGGTGCCGTCGGTGCCCTACCGCGAGCTGATGGTGTCGCTGTTCTACCCGGCGGCGTCGGCCAAGGGCCCGAAGACGCCGTACCTGACCGCCGCCGAGTCCGCGGCCCTGCTGACCAGCAGCGGCCTGGCCGTGCCACCGGACTGGCTCACGACGATGGTGACGAACTCCGTGGCCGGCGCCCGGCCGGCCGGGCACGGGCTGCCCCTGGTCGTGCTTTCGCCCGGGTACACCAAACCCCGCGCGACGCTCACCGCGCTGGCCGAGGACCTGGCCGGCCACGGGTATGCCGTCGCGGTGGTCGGCCACACCTACGAGAACGCCGGGACGAGCTTCCCCGACGGCCGGTTCGCCGGCTGCGCGTCGTGCGAAGTGCCGCACGACAGCGCGTTCTGGCAGAAGCTGGAGCACGGCCGCGCGGCCGACGTGGCGTTCGTGCTGGACTCGCTGACCCGTTCGGCGTGGGGCGGGCTGGTCGACGCGTCCCGGATCGGCATGGCCGGGCACTCCGTCGGCGGGGCGAGCACCCTGCCCACGATGGTCGCCGACCCCCGGATCAAGGCCGGGATCGACATCGATGGCACCACCGAGGTGGGGCTCACGGCGCCCCTTTCGCGGCCGTTCATGTTCGTGAGCCACCAGCCGGCGCTCACGGCCTGCGCGCCGGGGAACGAGCCGTGGGAACGGGACTGGGCCCAGCTGAGCGGCTGGAAGCGCTGGGCCGAAGTGGCGGGCACGCAGCACGCGTCGTTCACCGACGTCGGGCTGGTCGGTGACGAGCTCGGCGTCGACTTCGGGGCGAAGACCGGGGCGCTCCGGACGCAGGAGATCACGCGGACGTACGTGAACGCGTTCTTCGACCAGCACCTCCGGGGGAAGCCGCGGCCGGTGCTCGACCGGCCGGGTGATCCGGAAGTCTTGTTCTGCCACTGAAAAGACGGCGGAAGCGGCTCTCGTGGGGGTGTGCCGCTTCCGCCGTTTCCGGGCAAAAGGCGCAGATCGAACGTTTGCCGCCGTGATCGCCACCTGGATCTCCGTTGCGCAGTGGCGGGTTTCGCGGCCGGCGCCCCCGAGGAACACCACGGCGACCCCGCGGTCACCCGCTCTTCCGGCCGGTCCCGCCGCCGGACGGCCCGCCGGGCGCGGCCTCGCCCGCACCGCCGCGGTGGCCGTCACCGCGGTGTTCGCCGTCGTGAGCGACGTCCTGTACTGGGCTCAGCAGCGGCGCGGGCGCCTCGCCCGGCTCGGCCTGCTCGCCGTGCTGCTGAGCCAGACGCTGTGGCTCGCGATCCGGCTCACCACGCTGATGTGACCGCTACAGCTTCCCGCCCGCGACCGGCGGCATGTCGGGCGCGTCCTCGACCGCCGTCGCCGCCTCGCGGTACAGGTGGTTCTCGACCTCGAACAGGTTGCCCCCGGCGCGCTCGACCACGGTGAGCAGCGTCGACATCTGCGCGATCTCCTCCACCTGCTCGGTGAGGAACCACGCCACGAACTGCTCCCCGAGGTAGTCCTCCTCGGCGCGCGCGGCCTTCGCCATCGCCTCGATGTCCGCGGTGACCGTGCGCTCCTGGGTCAGCGCCAGCTCGATCGCCTCGTGCACGCTCGAGAAGTCGTTGCGGACCTCACCGCTGCCCGGGATCACCACCGGCTGGTCGCGGTCGAGCAGGTACCGCACCATCGCCAGCGCGTGGTTGCGCTCTTCGATCGCCTGCCGGTAGAAGCGCTTGGCCAGTCGCGGCAGGTCGCGCGCGTCGAACCAGACGGCGAGGGCGATGTACTGCTGGGCGGCGGTGAACTCGTGCCGGATCTGCTCCTGCAGGAGCCCGGCGAACTTTTTGGCCATGGCCCCAACCTACGACGTGCCGGAGGCGCGCGACACGCGTTGCGGTGAAACGATCCCGGGATGACCACCGCGCCCGACCTGTCCGGCACGACCACCTGCGTCACCGGCGCGGCCGGCACGATCGGCCGTGGCATCGCGCTCCGGTTCGCCGCGGCCGGGAGCGCCGTCGCCGTGCACCACCGCCGTCCCGGGGCCGGTGACGACGTCGTCGCGGCGATCGAAGCCGCGGGCGGCCGGGCGAAGGCGTTCACCGCGGAGCTCACCGACGACCGCGCCTGCCATGCGCTGCTCGACGCCGTCGCGGAGTGGGGTGGCCGGCTGGACGCGCTGGTCAACAACGCCGGGGTCCAGCCGGTCGAGTCCCTCGCGGACCTGACGGCCGAACGCTGGCGGGCGATGCTCGACGCGTCCCTGACGAGCGCTTTTTCCTGCACCCAGGCGGCGGCCCGGCTGATGCGCGACGGCGGGAGCGTCACGCACGTCGCCTCGATCGAAGCCCGGCAGCCCGCGGCCGGGCACGTCCACTACAGCGCGGCGAAAGCGGCGCTGGTGATGCACGCCCGGGGCGCGGCGCTGGAGTACGGGCCGCGCGGGATCCGCGTCAACACGGTGTCCCCCGGGCTGATCGGCCGCCCCGGGCTCGACCGGGACTGGCCTGAAGGTGTCGAACGCTGGCACCGCGCCGCGCCGCTCGGGCGGCTGGGCACCCCCGAAGACGTCGGCAACGCGTGTCTCTTCCTCGCTTCACCGCTGGCGTCGTGGATCACCGGCCACGACCTCGTGGTGGACGGCGGGGTCACGGCGCGCCCGACCTGGTGACGCTCAGTCCGGGACCTCGCCCATCGAGCGGCAGAGGCGGCGCAGCAGGTCGGCCAGCTCCCGGCGGTCCGGGCCGCTCAGGCCGCTGACCAGCTCCTCCTGGGTCGCCAGCTCCGCGGTGAACGCCTCGTCGGCCAGGGTCAGGCCCGCCGGGGTGAGGCGGACGAGCGCGGTGCGGCGGTTGGCGGGATTCTGCTGCCGGTCGACCAGCCCGGCCGCCACCAGGCGGTCCAGCCGGCTGGTCATCGTGCTGTTGCCGGCCAGCATCCAGCGGGCGATCTCCGCCAGCGACAGCTCGTACGGCTCCCCCGCGCGCCGCAGCGTGCCGAGGATGACGAACTCCGGATTGTCGAACTGCCCAGGTCGACGCGTCGCCGAGGAGCCCCATCGCCGAAATTGCGGCGCCTTGGCCGCGCCGGCGCGGCTGCTTTGCTCGGCGCCGCAGGAACAGCTCGGCTCGAGCCTGCTCCTCGACCCGACGAACGCGACATCCGCTGGGACCTGGGCCCGCGCGGATCGGCGCGCCGCCGCACAAGCGGCCGAAGAAGGTGACCGCGGCCCGGCACCGGTGTTCCTGGGCGAGCCGCTCCCCCGGAGCTAGACTGCACTGAAACGTGTTCTAGTTCTGGGGGTGTGATGGCCAGCCCTTTCCCGGTCGTCGACGGTGTCCCGGCCGAGCGGGCGCTGCTCGGCGACCGGATCCGCGAGCTGATCGAGGCGTCCGTGTGCGTCGGCGACTCCGCCGACCTCGTCGCGGCGGCCGGCCGGGTCGAAGCGGTGACGGCGGCCCTGCGCGCGGCGGGCGGCTCCGCGCCGTTGCTGCTCGCCGCCCTCGAGGGTGGTGGTCACCTCAGTGTCAACAACCCCCTCGAAGGCCCCGGCAACCCGCTCGCGCCGCCGCTGTCCTGGGTGGACGTCGGCCCGGAGTCCGTCCGGGCCGACGTCCTCCTCGGCGCCGCGCACGAGGGGCCGCCGGGGCGGGTCCACGGCGGCTGGGTCGCGGCGGTCCTGGACCACGTCCTGGGCCGCGCGACCGCCGCGGCCGGCTTTCCGGGCATGACGGCGTCCCTCACGGTCGACTACCACCGCGGGACGCCGTACGCCGTGCCGCTCACCGCGGAAGGGCGGCTCGTGCGGCGCGACGGGCGCAAGCTGCACGCCACCGGAACCCTGCGCGCGGGTGACGTCGTGTGCGCGTCGGCCACCGCGATCCTCGTGCACTTCAGCGCAGACCGCTTCCCGAAGCCGCGGTAGCGGTGTGGCGCGACTCCGAACCGGCCGACGCCATCAGCACCGCGCAGATCGGCACCGCCATCGCCAGCGCCGCCAGCACGAAGACCGGGAACAGGAACGAGAACACCTCCGTGCCCGACGGGTCCGGCGCCGCCGGGTCCAGGTGCAGCCGGACCGCCGCCATGCCCGTGTAGTGCATGCCGGTGACCGCCGCGGCCATCACCAGGCCCGCCGCCAGCCGGGGCAGGAGCTTGTCCAGCGCGACCGTGCACCACAGCGCCGCCGTCGCCGCCACCACCGCGATGACCACCGAGAGCGTCACCAGGGTCGGGTCGTAACCGATCGTGCCCTTGATCTGGACCGCCCACATCCCCGTGTAGTGCATGACGTTGACCGCCAGCCCCGTCAGCAGCCCGCCGAGCAGCAGCCGCTTCCAGGCGAACCGGTTGCGGACGCCGAACACCAGCAGCCCGCAGAACACCGCCACCACCGACAGGACCGCCGAAAGCGCCGTGCGGAAGATGTCGTAACGCACGGGCAGCCCGGGCGTCGAGAACCCGAGCATCGCGATGAAGTGCATGACCCAGATGCCGACACCGCCGATCGACACCGCCGCCAGCGCCAGCCAGATCAGCCGGGTCCGCGGCTGGTCGGTCGACCGCGCCTGCAGCGTGCAGGCGAGGCCGAGCGCACAGCCCACCACCGAAGTCAGGTAGGCGAGCACCACGAGCCAGTGCCCCATCGCGAAGTCGTCGTGGTCCATGTGCATTTTCCGGCTCCTGTCAGGCTTTCTGTGCACGCGGCGCGTGCAGCTCGGCGAGCGCGTGCTCGGCCGCGGCGATGAGCGTGTGCTTGGTCGACTCCGGCGACCGCGCGTCGCAGGTCACGACCTGCACCGCCGCCGGGATCTTGAGGGCTTCGCGCACCTGGTCGGGCGCGTGCGGGCGGGTGTCCTGGAACTGGTTGATGGCCACGAGGAACGGCAGGCCGCGCGACTCGAAGAAGTCGATCGAGGCGAAGCAGTCCGCCAGCCGGCGCGTGTCGACCAGGACGATCGCCGCGACCGCGCCGCAGACCAGGTCGTCCCACATGAACCAGAACCGGTGCTGCCCCGGGGTGCCGAACACGTAGAGCACCAGGTCGTCGGCCAGGGTGAGCCGGCCGAAGTCCATCGCGACGGTGGTCGCGAACTTCCCCGGCACCGCCTCGGTCCGGTCGACGCCGACGGCCGCCGCCGTCATCAGGGCTTCGGTCCGCAGCGGGTTGATTTCCGAGACGGCGCCGACGAAGGTCGTCTTGCCGGCCCCGAACCCGCCGGCCACGACGATCTTGGCCGAGGTGATCCGTCGTTCAGAGTGCGCGTAGTCCACTGAGGACCCTTTCGAGCAGGTCGTTCCGTTCGTCGAAGGAGGCGTCCGCGGTGAGCGTGTCGCGGATCGACACCTGGCCGGCGATCAGCAGGTCGCCGATGAGCACCCGGGCCACGCCGAGCGGCACGCCCAGGTGGAGCCCGACCTCGGCCACCGAACGCTGGTGCAGGCACAGCTGCGTCACCACGCCCAGGGGGTCGGTCGGGCTGTACGGGGCGGTGCGCCCCTGCGCGGTCGTCTCCACGAGGGCTTCCACCGCCAGGTCGACCGTCGGCCGGGTGCGCCCGGCGGTCCACGCGTAGGGGCGGGCCAGCGAAGCCGCGTGCCGGCCGCCCGCACGTCGCCGGCCTGGGGTCACCGGCTCGCTCCCGGCGCCGCCGCCGTGGGCCGCGCCGGGGTGTCGACCTGCTTCCCGACCCGGTCCACCAGCAGCGTCATCTCGTAGCCCACCAGGCCGATGTCGCAGCCGGGGTTGGCCAGCACGACCAGGTTCGAGCCGTCGCCGACGTTCATCAGCAGCAGGAAGCCCTGCTCCATCTCGATCACCGACTGCACGACCCGGCCCGCGGTGAACAGGTCGGCCGTGCCGAGCGCGAGGCTCGAGAGGCCGGACGCGATCGCCGAGAGCTGGTCGGCCCGGTCGCGCGGCAGGGTTTCGTTCGCCGCCACGAGCAGGCCGTCCGCCGAAACGAGCGCGGCGTGCGCGACACCGGGCACCTCCTGCGTGAACGCCGACACCAGCCAGTTCCGGGACCTCTCGGCCACATCCGCTCCTTCCCGCCGCGTGCTCACTGTTCCGCCTTCGGATCGGCCGTGACCCGGTGCCGGGCCGCGCGCATACCGCTGTAGTGCCGCGAAAGGTTGCTCCGCACCGCGGCCGGATCGCGGAACGAGGTGTCCGCCGGCTGGGGCCTGCGCTCGGCGACCGAGCCCGGGGCGAGCTGCGCGCCGGGCTGCCGCGTCGGCAGTCCCGACTCGGTGAGCTCGACGTCGGCCGGCGTGCCGACCGCGGCTTCCGCGGCCTGCCGGACGTCGTCGGCCGGGGTCGCCCAGGCGCCGGGCGCCGCCGGTTCGGCCGGCGGGTCGGCGAACCAGTGCGACAGCATGTGGTCGAAGATCGGCGTCGGCAACGGCGGGGGCTCGAGGACGGCGGGACCGGGGTCTTCGGCGGGCCAGCGGGGTTCGGGGTCGGAGCGGGCGCCGCCGCCGTTGAGCCCGTTGACACCGCTGACGCCGTTGGTCGCGGGGAGCAGCGCGGGCGGGCCGGAGCGCGGGGGCAGGTCGACCTGGATCAGCACCCCGGGGACGTGCACGCTGGCGGTGATGCCGGCGCTCGCGGTGCGGGTGGTCGTCGGCCGCAGCCGGACGGTGATCCCGTGCGACGCGGCCAGCCTGCTCACCACGAACAGGCCCATCCGCCGGGTGGTCTCCGGGCTGACCGCGGCCCCGGCGGCGAGCCGCGCGTTGGCCGCCTCGATGTCTTCGCGGCTCATGCCGAGCCCGACGTCGACGACCTCGATCAGCACGCCGCCGTCGAAGCCGCGGTCGGCGGTGAGCACCACCACCTCGTCCGGCGGCGACGACCGGATCGCGTTCTCCAGCAGCTCGGCGAGGATGTGCACGACGTCGGCGGCGGCCTCGGACTGCACCGACCCGCGCGGCGCGTTCCCGAGCGCGACCCGCTGGTAGTCCTTGACCTCCGAGGTCGCGGCCCGCAGCAGCTCGACCGTCGCGACCGGCCCGACGTCGCGGCGCACCGGCCGCCCGCCCGCCAGGACCTGCAGGTTCTCGCCGTTGCGCCGCAGCCGGGTGGCGATGTGGTCGATCTGGAACAGCTCGGCCAGCCGCTGCGGGTCCTGCTCGTCGGCTTCGAGGTCTTCGATCACCGACAGCTGCAGCTCGACCAGGGACTGGCTGCGCCGTGAGAGCGTCATGAACATCTCGCTGACCTGGATGCGCATCTCGGCCTGCTCGCCGACGGCCAGCCGCACCGCCTGCCGGTGCATGTCGTCGAAGGCGCGGGCGAGCTGGCCGATCTCCTCCTCGGTGTCGACCGGCAGCGGCGGGGTCGCCTGCCAGTCGACCTCTTCGCCGTCGCGGATCCGCTCGATCGTCCCGGGCAGCCGGCGGCGCGCGGTGTCGAGCGCGGCCGTGTGCAGCCGCCGGATCGGGGCGACCACCGACCGCGCCACGCCGAGCGCGATGGCGAGCGCGCCGAGCAGGGACGCGAGCACCAGCGCGGTGTCGCGCAGCGCGTCGGAGCGGGCGGCGTTGGTCTGCACGCCGACCGCGTCCGAAAGCGCTTTCACCTGCTCGGTCAGGATCGTGCCGAGCAACGCGCGCCGGGCCGCGGGGCCGCCGGCGCCGGGGCTGGTCGCCGCGGCGAACCGGGCGGCCGCCGCACCGGCGGGCAGGGCGCGGCGGAGCTGCCCGGTCAGCACGGCTTCCTCGGCGGCGGCGACGCCCTCACCCGCCGCCGCCGAGGCGTCGGTGCGGCCGGCCAGGCTCGTCCTCAGCTGCACCAACGCTTTCGTGACGTCGGCGGCGTCGTCGAGATCGGTATTCCCGGCCTGCCCGACGATGCCGGGGACCACTTCGCTGAGCGCGACGACGAAGTCGTGGTAAGCGGCGGTCCTGGCCGTGGAAGAACCGGTCTGCTGACGCAGTCCGGCCAATTTCTCCAGCTGATCTTCCAGCGTTCGCGACAAATCCGGGTTGAGCTGCGAAAATGCGGCGTCGTGCCGGACAGCGGCGGCTTTCTCGTCGACGGCCGCGGTCTGCGCGGCGCCGCCGCCGTGGCTCATCTCGTCGTCGGCCAGCCCGCCGAGCTCGGCGATCCCTTGCACGACCGGCATTTGGTCCCGGACGGCGCTCAGATCACCCGCCCGGGCGAGCTCGGCCTGCACCCGGCCGCCGGCCAGCAGGAGCGCGACCAGCACGGGCAGCAGCAACACGACGGAGATCTTGGTGCGCAGCCGCCAGGTGCCGGGTTTCCAGCGGGCGGCCGCACGACGGGCCGCGGGTTCTTCTTCTTTCATCGGTGGCTTGGCTCGATTCGTACCGGTGCCCGAGAACGATTTCCGGGTCCTTTTCTCGCAGAATTCAGGCCGCCGACGTAACTCTGCGAGCCGTGGTGTTGTCAAGGAATGCGAGCCGTTTCCCCCGTACGCATCAGCTACACAGGGTAATCTTCGACAGCGCGGTTTTTTACCCTCGCGGAGGGTGAAGAAATCCTCAAGAACGCACGGAACCGCCCGGGGATCCGGTGAATTCCTCCCCCGGCTACCCTCGGCGCGGAAAGGGGGCACAGCGGCGATGTTGAGAGTTCACTTCACGGACGCGGACCTGGCGAAGCTGACCATCGCCGAGGACGCCGACCCGATGTGGGAGCTGCTGATGAGCAGCTACCGGATCCGGCGGCCGGAAGGCGAGCCGTTCTTCGGCCGGTGGCGCCGGGGGTCACGCTCCGCGGTCCCCGACTCGGGCCGGCTGCTGCTGTCGGCCGTCCCGCCGTACGGCTACTGCCCGGACTTCCTCACCCCGGCGGGGGCCCGCACGATCACCGACGGGGTGTCGGCGGTGCTCGGGACGCCGTCGCCGAAGCTGGCCGCGGACGTCGCGGAGCTCGTCGCGCAGGGCACCCGCGTCCAGCCGTGGCTGCGCCGCCTCGCCGGCGGCGAATCGCGAGAACTGCGGCGGCTCGGCACATCGCTGCACGACTACTACCGGAACTGCCTGGCGCCGGACTGGCCGGCGGTGCGCGCCGCGGTCGCCCGCGACCGGCTCCGGCTGCGCTCGGCCCTGGACCGCGGCGGCCCGCAGCTGCTGCTCTCCACTCTGCACCCGGACATCACGTGGTCACCACCGGTGCTGCGGGTGCGTTTCCCGGTCGAGCAGGAGCTGCACCTCGACGGCCGAGGACTCCGTCTGATCCCGGCGTTCTTCGCACACGGCATGCCGACGACGTACAAGGACCCGGACCTGCCCCCGGTCCTCGTCTACTCGATCAGCCAACCCCGCTTCGACCGCGACGCCGAGCCCGGGGCGTCGCTGTCCGCGCTGCTGGGCGCCACGCGGGCCCGGGTGCTGGTGACGCTGGCGACAACGCCGTGCAACACGAGCGAGCTGGCGGCGCTGACCGGAATCTCCCTGGCGACGGCGAGCCAGCACGCGTCGATCCTGCGGGCGAGCGGGCTGATCACGAGCACACGGGCGGGCAAGTCGCAGATCCACGAGAGCACGCCGCTGGGTTTGGCGGTCATCCGGGCGGGTTGAGGTTCGCGGCTTGCACCGCCCGGCCGGGCTGAGATTCGGGGCTTGCGCGGCCCGGCCGGGCTTGAGGTTAGTGGCTCGCGCCGCCCGGACGGGCTGAGGTTCGCGCCTCGCACCGCTCGGCCGGGCAGAGTTCCACACCTCGCACCGCTCGGCCGGGCTGAGGTGCGCGGCTTGCGGCGCCCGGCCGGGCTGAGGTTCGTGGCTCGCGCCGCCCACCCGAGCCGCACTTACCGCCCAGGCCAACTCCGCACCCCGCGTAGCTCGCCGGAGCCGAGTCCCCGCCCCGCACCACCCCACCCACCCAGGCCGACTCCGCGTCTTGCACCGCCCACCCGGACCCGTGTTAGCCTGTCGCCGTGCAGCGCCTGATCAAGTCTTCGCGACTCGTAACCCGGCGCGCCGGCTGAACCAGGTTGCCGGCGCGCAGCGTTGGCGACCCGTGGATTTGCGGCACCTCTCTTCGGCGGACCTGGCCCCGCTCCCTTTCCGCACTTCCCCGTGGAGACCAGCCATGTCCAGCCCCGCTTCCTTCGCCCCCATGCTCCTGCGCCGCCGCATCGCGACGTACTTCGTCGGGGGCGCCCAGGCGGTTCCGGCCCTCATCACCGCGCTCGCCAGGGACGGCCGCCTGGCGCACGAACTGTCGGTCGACATCCGTGACGGCGTCCGGGAAAGCAGCCTCGTCTGCGCCCTGCTGCTGAGCACCGAGGAGATCGAGCCCCTGCTCGAGCGGCTGCGCGAGCTGCCCGCCGTCGTCTCGTCCGAACTCGCCTGAGCCGTAGCCGGAGTTCGGCACGGCGCGGGTGTCATCGTCGGGGAGAAGATCCTTTCGAAGAGGAGCGCGGTCGTGGCAGGTGACGTCGACATCTCCGGATAGCTCCGGAGTGTGCGGGCCCCCGGTGAGCACCGGTGTGGCCGCCTTTTGTCGACCACCTTTCCTCCTCACCCTCCGAGGTCCCAGTGGCCGCACCGGTTTTGTCGCGCCCAACGGCTCCGGCAAGACCACACTGCTGAAGCTCGTCGCCGGTGTGCTGACCCCGTCCGCGGACAGTGTCACCCCGTCGACGGCGTGCTCGGCTACCCTCCCGCAGGACCTCCCCTGTCCGTCGACGAAAACCACTTCACCACCATCGGAACCGACTGGGACGTCGAGGAACGCACCCGCGCCCAGCTCGACCGGCTCGGCCTCGCCGACGTCGGGCTCGACCGGTCGCTGAGCACGCTCAGCGGCGGCCGGATCGTCTCGCTGGGTCTCGCCGCGCAGCTGCTCAAGCGGCCGGACGTGCTGCTGCTCGACGAGCCCACGAACAACCTCGACCTGGTCAGCACCGGGCAGCTGGAGAGCGCGCTGACGGCGTTCCGCGGCGCGTTCGTCGTGGTCAGCCACGACGAACGCTTCCTCGCGGAGATCGGGATCGAGCGCCGGCTCCGGCTGGAAGACGGGCGGCTGCGGTGACCCGTCGACGCACCCTCGGCGCAAGTCGTCGTGAGTGGTAATTCGGGTTAGAACCCTAATTACCACTCACGACAGGCCGCGGCAGACTTCACATCCGGTCGGCGTCCACGACTGCCTGGGCGAACGGCCGCGGCGCCTCCTGCGGCACGTTGTGGCCGATGCCGTCGAAGATCCGGTGCTCGTACTTGCCGGTGAACTTCGCGCGGTACGGCTTGCCGTCCTTGGCCGCGGCGTCGAAGTCGCTGCCGATCGTGATGGCCGGCACCGAGATCGCCGGTCCGGTGGCCAGTTTCCGTTCGTACGCCTCGTACTGCGGCTCGCCCGGGGCGAGGCTCAGCCGCCAGCGGTAGTTGTGGACGACGATGGCGACGTGGTCGGGGTTGTCGAACGCCGCCGCGCTGCGGTTGTACGTCGCGTCGTCGAAGTGCCACGCCGGGGAGGCGTTGCGCCAGATGAGCTTGTTGAAGTCGTGGCGGTTCGCGGTGTACCCGGCGCGGCCGCGCTCGGTCGCGAAGTAGTACTGGTACCACCAGCCGAGCTCGGCGACCGGCGCCAGCGGCTGCTGGTTCGCCACCAGGTTCGTCACGATGTACCCGCTCACCGCGACGACCGCCTTGCAGCGCTCCGGGAACAGCGCGGCGATGATGTCGACGGTCCGCGCGCCCCAGTCGTAGCCGCCGAGCACGGCCTTGTCGATCTTGAGCGCGTCCATCAGGGCGACGACGTCCAGCGCCACCGCCGCCTGCTGTCCATTGCGGACGGTCTCGGCGGACTTGAACGTCGTCGGCCCGTACCCGCGCAGGAACGGGATGATCACCCGGTACCCGGCGGCGGCCAGGATCGGCGCGACGTCGACGTAGCTGTGCGGGTCGTACGGCCAGCCGTGCAGCAGGATCACCGGCTGCCCGGTGGCCGGGCCGGCCTCGGCGTAGGCCATGGTCAGCACCCCGGCGTCGACGTGCTTGAGCTCGCCGAGCGAGGTGTGCTCACCGGACCCGGCGCGCGGGTCCGGGCCGGACGCGGTGGCGGGTGTGGCCGCGTCCGACGAGCAGGCCGCCAAGGACGTCGCCGCCAGTCCCGCCGCGAACGCCTGCCCGAACCTTCTCCTGCTGATCATCTGGAAGCTCCTGTGCGAAAGACCGTGGGACTTTCGCGACGTTAGGGAGCTTCGGGTGATCTTCGCGCCCGTCGGACGACGCAGCCGGTGTAAGTCACCCGTCCAGGGGCTTCACGACTCCGGCGAGGTCGGCGCGGGAGCTCACGCCCAGCTTGGGGAAGATCCGGTGCAGGTGGGTGCCGACGGTCCGGTGCGACAGGTACAGCCGCTGGCCGATCTCGCGGTTGGTCAGCCCCGCCGCGGCGAGCTGCGCGATGCTCAGCTCGTGCGGGGTCAGCTTCTCGCGCGCGTCCGGGCCCCGGTTCGGGCTCGGCTCACCCGCGCTGCGCAGCTCGCGGCGCGCTCGTTCGGCCCACGCCGTCATGCCCAGCGCGTCGAAGGTCTCGCGGGCGGTGCGCAGGTGCGTCCGGGACTCGACGACCCGCCGCTGCCGCCGCAGCCACTCGCCGAACGCCAGGTGGACGCGGCCGCGTTCGGCGGGCCAGCCGGTCAGGTCCGCGCCGAGAGCCTCGGCGAACCGGGCGTCGCCGGGGTCGAGCACCGCTCGTGCGTAGCGCAGGCCGATGTGCAGCGCGGGTGACGGCGTGCGCGCGGCCGGCGGCTCGAGCTCGGCGAGGATGTCGCGCACCGCCTCGGTCTGCCCGGCGCGCACCGCGGCCTCGGTCAGCTCCGGGACGCAGTACGCGCGCAGGGCCAGCTGGTAGGCGGGGTCGGCCGGGTCGTGGAGGCGGCGCAGGTCGGCGAACGCGTCCTCGAAGCGGCCCTCGCTCAGGTGGGTGAGCCCGCGCGTGAGCTGCACGGTGGCGAGCACGGGCCGGGCGCCGGCCGCGAGCCCGGCGCGTTCGGCCTCGTCGGCGAGGGTTTTCGCCTGCTTGTGGTCACCGCGCAGGGCGGCGATCTCGGCCTGGACCGCGACGGCGAGGCCGAACATGAAGGGCTGCCCGGTCTCCTGCGCGAAGCGGGCGGCTTCGGCCGCGGCGGGCACGGCGCCGGCGAGATCGCCGAGCCGCACCCGGCTCCAGGCCAGGACGGCGAGCGCCCGCGGCAACAGCCCGAGCCGGCCCTGGGCCCGCAGCCCGGGTGCGGCGGCCGCGGAGAACCGCGCGGCCAGGTCGAAGGCGCCGACCTGCAGGGCAGCGCTGCCCAGGTACCGGTCGACTTCGGGGTCGGCGCCGGTGGCGCCCACCAGCTCCCGCAGCCGTTCCAGCACGACGTCACCCCGTTCGAAGGGCGCGACGTAGGCGGTGACGGCCACCATGCGCGGGTCGTCATCGGGCAGAGGGAGCCGGTCGGCGACGTCGAGGAGGGCCTGCCGGGCGGGCGCGCCGGGTTCGATCCAGAAGCACCGCATGGCGGCGCTCCAGAGGATCCGGGCGGCGGCATCGGTCTCGCCGTCCCTAGCGACGGTCGTGGCGAGGGCGGCCAGTTCGGCGACACGGGCGGGATCTTCCCGGACGCCGTCTTCGAACTCGCTGAGCAGCCGGGCGGCGGTGGCGTTCCGCCGCGGCCCGGCCGGCTTGGCGGCGAGGACCAGCCGTTCGGCGGTCTCCCGCCGGCCGGATTCCACGGCGAGCTCGGCGGCTCGCAGCAGCCGATCGGCCCGGCAGTCCGGCTCACAGCTCAGCCGGGCGGCTTGTTCGAGAGCGGCGATCGCGGCTGCGGCCCCGCCTCGGTACCGGGCGCGCTCGGCGGTCCGTTCGAGTTCGGCGGCGACGGTTTCGTCGGGCCCGGCGGTGGCGGCGGCCTGGTGCCAGGCCCTGCGGTCGGGCTGGTCGTGAAGGGCTTCGACGAGCGCGAGGTGAGCGCGGCGCCGATCGGCGGGCGAGGCAGCGGCGGGAATGGCGGCGCGCATGAGGGGGTGGCGGAAGGTGACGGCCCCGGCGGAGAGATCGACCAGCCGAGCCTCGACGGCGGGGGCGAGGATGTCGGGCCCCGGCACGGCTGGAGTGCGGAGAGGGGTTCCGGCGGGAGCTACGCCTGGCGCGAGCCCCGGCCCGAGGCCGCCATCCCGGCCGCCACCGGAACCCGCCCCCGCGAGCAGCGCACCAGCCGCGGCCAGCGTCTCCGCCAGCGAAGTCGCCTCGTTCAGCGCCGCGACCAACAACACCGTCCGGACCTCCGCCGGAAGCCCCGTGACCCGAGCCGTGAACGTCCGCTCGAGCCGCTCGGTCAACGGCAGCTCCAGGTCCAGCCCGTCCAGCTCGGCCACCGCCGAAGGCAGCTCCGTCAGCGCCAGCGGATGGCCCGCCGCCTCGGTCAGCAACCTCGTGCGGACCGCCGGGGCCAGCCCGGGCGCGATCGCGTCCACCAGATCGGCCGACGCGTCGGGAGGCAACCGGTCCAGGGGCATCTGCGCCAAACCCGCGTCGCGCAACGGCGTCTCCGCGTCGTCTCTCGACGTCGCCACCAAGACCATCGGCTCGGTCTCGATCCGGCGCGCCACGAACGCCAGGACGTCCGCGCTCGCGCGGTCGAGCCAGTGCACGTCCTCGGCCACCAGCAGCACCGGTTTGGCCGCCGCCGCCTCGGACAGGAGCGTCAGCGCCGCGAGGCCGACCAGGTAGGCGCTCGGCTCCGGGCCTTCGGCCAGGCCCAGCGCCGTGCGGAGGGCATCGCGCTGCGGTGCCGGCAGGTCCGCGACGCCCGCGCGGACCGGGTGGAGCAGCTGGTGCAGCCCGGCGTACGCGAAGTGCTGCTCGGCCTCGGCCCCCGTCGTCCGCAGCACCCGCAGCCCCGCGACCGACGCCGCGGCCGCCGTCTCCGCCACGAGGGCGGACTTCCCGATGCCGGCTTCGCCGCGGATGAGGACGCCGCTGCGGTCTCCCGCGCCGTCGACGAGCTCGGTCAGCTCCTTCAGCTCGGCTTCCCGCCCGTGCAGCACCATGGAAACGACCTTACCCAAGGCACGTTTCCCCAGCTCAGAGCCGAGTGACGTACGGCGACAGCGTCATCCGACGGGCGCGGGCGCCCGGGCCGCCGCCCTAGCTTGACCACACGTCCACATCGGACGGAACCCACACAGAGGAAAGCGATGAGACGTTTCCCCCAGTTCCTGGCGGCCGCCGTGCCGCTCCTGCTGACCGGTCTGGTCCCGCTCGCCCCGCCGGCGGCGGCCGCGACGCCGGCCTGCACCGCCGTCTCGGTGCCCGCCCCGCCCGGCGCGAAGATCGAGTCGGTGACCGCGGAGCGCAAGACCGGCTACTGCCTGATCACCGTGACGCTGACCCACTCCGGCCAGGACCACGTCAAGGTCGCCGTCGCGCTGCCCGAGACCGGCTGGACCGGACGGCTCCAGGCGGTCGGCGGCAGCGCCTACGCCGCGGGCAACTTCGACGCCCCGCTCGTCCAGGCGGTCAAGGACGGCTACAGCGGCGTGACGACCGACGCCGGCGTGTCCACGAACGGCCTCGACACGTCGTGGGCGGTGACGCCCGGCGGGAAGGTCGACAAAACGCTCCTGACCAACTTCGCCACCCGCTCGGCGCACGAAGAAGCCTTGATCGGCAAGGACGTCACGCAGCGGCACTACCACCGGCCGATCACCTACTCCTACTGGAACGGCTGCTCGACCGGCGGCCGTCAGGGGTACTCCGAGGCGCAGCGCTTCCCCGGCGACTTCGACGGCGTCCTCGCCAACGCGCCCGCCGTCCAGTGGACGCAGTTCGCGGTCGCGACGCTCTGGCCGCAGATCGTGATGAACCAAGACCACGACGTCCTCAGCACCTGCGTGCTCACGGCGTTCCGGCAGGCCGCGATCCAGGCCTGTGACGCCCGCGACGGCGTCACCGACGGCATCGTCGACCGGCCGGACGAGTGCGGCTACGACCCGCGCGGCTTGGTCGGCACGAAGCTGCTCTGCGACGGCAAGGAAGTCACCGTCACGGCGACGGACGCCGAGGTCATGCGCAAGATCTGGGCCGGCCCCACCGACGAGCGCGGCCGCAAGCTCTGGGACGGCCTCCCGAAGGGCGCGGACTTCACCTACCTGGCCGGGACCGCGCCGGACCCGGTCACCGGCGAGCTGACCGCGCCGGGCTTCCAGGTGGCCGTCCTCTGGGTGCAGTCGTTCCTGGCGAAGCAGCCGGGCTTCGACACCTCGAAGCTCACGTATGCCCAGTTCACCGACCTGTTCCGGCAGTCGGTCCGTGAGTACGACGACGTCATCGGCACGGCCGACCCCGACCTGTCGGCGTTCCGGCGGGCCGGCGGCAAGCTGCTCACGTTCGTGGGCGCGGACGACCAGCTGATCCCGCCCGGCGGCACGCTCCAGTACCGCCAACGGGTGGAACGCACGATGGGCGGTTCGCAGCGGGTGAACGACTTCTACCGGCTGTTCCTCGCCCCGGGGGTCGAGCACTGCGGCGGTGGCGCCGGCGCGCAGCCGACCGACGCGCTGGGCGCGCTGGTCGGCTGGGTCGAGCACGGCAAGGCGCCGGCCACGCTGGCGGCGGCGACCCTCGACGGGAAGGCGACGCGCGACCTGTGCGCGTACCCGAAGGTGTCGCGCTACACCGGTCACGGCGACCCGGCGGTGGCGTCGAGCTACCGCTGCCGCTGAGGTGAGCCCGGGTGGGCCGGAGCCGGTTCCGGCCCACCCGGACTGGACTTGCGGGTCCAAAATTCCGGGAGCACGCTGAAACGGTCCACGGATTTCTTCGCCCCAGGAGCACTTTCCATGCCTCTTGACCAGTACTACCTGCTCGGCCGCTCCGGCCTGCGCGTCAGCCGGCTCGCGCTCGGCACCATGAACTTCGGCACCGGCGGGTTCCACGCCGCGTACGGGAAGACCGAGGACGAGGTCCGCCCGATCTTCCGCAAGTACCTCGACGAGGGCGGCAACTTCGTCGACACCGCCGACTTCTACACCGCGGGCGAGAGCGAGACCATCCTCGGCAGGCTGATCGCCGAAGCGGGTGTGCGCGAGCGCGTCGTGCTGACCACCAAGTTCACCAACAGCGTCGACCCGGGCGACCCCAACGCGGGCGGCAACGGGCGCAAGCACATGATCCGCGCGCTCGAGGCGTCCCTGCGGCGGCTGGGCACGGACTACGTCGACCTGTTCCTGCTGCACACGTGGGACCGGCTCACCCCGGTCGAGGAGGTCGTGCGCACGCTCGACGACCTCGTCCGCGCGGGCAAGATCCGCTACGCAGGCCTGTCCGACGTGCCGAGCTGGTACGCATCGCGGGCGCAGACGTACGCCGAGGCGCACTCGCTCACGCCGATGATCAACCTGCAGCTGCCGTATTCCCTGGTGCAGCGCGAAATCGAGACCGAGCACGTCCCGATGGGCCAGGGCCTCGGCCTCGGCATCACGGCGTGGAGCCCCCTGGCGGGCGGCTTCCTGACGGGCAAGTACCGCGACGGCACGTCAGGCCGCTTCAGCTCGGCGGAGTCGCAGACGTGGTCGGAGCGCGACTGGCAGCTGCTGAAGCCGCTCGAGGAGGTGGCGGGCAAGCTGGGCGTGACGATGGCCCAGGTGGCGCTCAACTGGGTGGCCACCCAGCCGGGCATCGCGTCGGCGATCGTCGGCGCGAGCAGCGCCGAGCAGCTCGGCAAGAGCATGGCCGCGCTGGACTTCGAAATCCCGGCCGAGCTGCGGACCCTGCTGGACGAGGCGAGCGCGGCGCCGCCGGCGTCGGTGTACCGGATGTTCACGCCGGGGTACCAGAACTGGATCGTCAGCCCGGACCTCAAGATCGGGGACAAACCGGCGGGGTACGCACCCGCGGTGCGGAACTGGTAGTCACCGTCGGTATCACCGGAACCAGCTTGATGTCCCCTATCGAGTGAAAAGTATTCGCATTCCTGGGCGCGGCCGGGCCCGTCGGAGAAATGGCGTCACTCCGACGGGTGGCCGCGCTGCTCTGTCCGGTTCACGCGGTTCGCGGTGGACGCTCCACAGTGGAGCATCGGGCACGGCGGGATGTCCTGACTCCGCAGCGAAGTTGCCTGGTCAGGCCATGGAGTGACACTCCCTCGAACGTGCTTCTCGGCCGAGTGACACCCGGTCTCGGATCACACCTGATCCGCCTGTAGGGTTCTGCCAACCCCGACCGGATGAAACCGAGAAAACCACCCCGAGGAGATTCATGAGCCCGCGGATCGCACCTCATCCGCCTCATGGTCACGCAAGGTGCCGGTCCCTGATTCACGAAGGAGATATCACCTTGCGTGCATTCATGCCGCTGTGGTGGGTCCTCATGTGAGAGCCCGCCGCACCCAGGTCGGGCCGGGCCCCGCTGGGGCCCGGCGCCGCCGGCCGTCAGTCCCGGCGGCGGCGCCGAAGGACGACTCCTTCGGCGAGCAGGATGTTCCTGGTTCGCCCGTAGGACATTCCGTAGGTCGCCGCGAGCTGCCGGATGGTCCGGCCGTCGCGGTAGGCGTTGACCAGACCGGGCGGAGTGGGCGGCAACGGAATCCGGGGCGGCCGCAGCGTGACACCGGCGTCGATCAGCGCCCGGCGGATCCGGCGGTAGCTGTACGGATGGCGCCCGACGAGGCTTTCGATGGTTTCGCCGGCGACGTAGTCGGCCACGAGCTGCCGCACGACGTCGTCGGGGATCGGGTCCGGCGAAGGCGAGGCTCTGTGCTCGTCGCTCACCAGATCATCGCCGCCCCGAACAGCTGGTCGCACGGTCCGCTTCCAGCGAACGACATCGCTGCCGACGGGCAAAACCGCCAACCGGGTGGTGACATCGTGGTCATGGCGTGCTTCGCTCCTTGGCTAGGTGCGTGGCTTGCCTTGCCCTGGTGCGAGTGGGTTGCCGGGAAACCATGACGCGGATTCGACCATTTGTGTCCGCGGTTACACCAGCGGCCCAACCGGGATTTCGAGTGCGTTGTCGACCACTGTGGACAGTCATGGCCCTCATGGTCGACGTGAGCAAGGGAATCCGGGAATCCCGTTGTCGCGAATGGTGGACGTCGGAAACTCACGAACAACCGGAAAGACTGACAGGCTAACGGTCCCGGCGGGGGCGAGGCGGCAGCATCGCCACCGTGTCCGGCTCCCCCTCGCGGGCCGGAGGGATCACCGGCTCCGCCGCGTCGAGCTCCGCGACCAGCTTGTCGAGCTCCGCCGCCCGCTGGGCGCGGGCCCGGCCGCGGTAGAGCTCCGCCGCCTCGACCCACAACGCCCGGGCGTCCGTCCGGTTCCCGTGCTCACGCAGGATCGCCGCCAGCGTCGACAACGCCCTGGCCTGCCCCGTGGCGTGCCCGGTCCGGTCCGCCAGCTGGACCGCGCGGTGGGCGTACCACAGCGCGGCCCGCGGGTTGCCCTGCTCGTGCCGCAGCCGGGCCAGCACCGTGTTCAGCTTCATCACCGACGGCAGGTTCAAGCTCTTCGGCGCCAGCTCCGACGCACGACGGCACTGTTCGTCCGCCTCGGGTAAGCGGCCCAGGTCCGTCAGCAGCGCTCCTTGGGCCGTGTGGATCTGCAGCCGTGCCGTCGCGTCGTCCGAATCCCGCAGGTAGTCCACTGCCTCGGTGTACAGCCGCAAGGCCTCCTGGTCGAAGCCGCCCGCGGTCACCAGCGCGTTCGCCAAGCGGTAGGTCGCGCCCGCGCACAACGACGGCTCCCCCAGCTCGTAGGCCAGCTCCAGTCCCAGCCGGCACCGCACCGCGGCCTCCGGCGCGCGACCGGCGCGCAGGTGCCAGCGCGCCAGGTTCAACGTCGAGACGATTCGTCCCAGGGAAAACCCGTCCCGTTCGGCCAGCACCACGGCGCGCTGGAGGTGGCTCTCCGCCTGCTGTTCCTCACCGACGTGCATCAAGACGACCCCGAGGTCGTTCAAATGCGAGCCCAGCACCTGACGCAACTGCGGAGCGGCATCACCCGCCCCGGGCAAGACTTCCTCGACACTGCGGATCGCGGTCGTCAAACAACTGATCACATCGGCGAAGTACCCCTTCTCGATGAACAGCTCGGTGAACAGCGCCGGGAGGTAGGTGATCTCCGGCAGCCCCGCCGCGGCGGCCACCGCGACGATCTCGACCAGCAGGTTCTTCTCGCGCACCACCCACTGCCGGGCCGGGGCCGCGCCTGCGAACCCGGCGCCCGGCCACCTCAGGCTGGTGGCCGGCAGCTGCGGCGGCGGCTTGTGCGGGAAGACCACGCGGTGCGCGTCGCGGGCCATCAACAAGTAGAACTCGAACATCCGGCGTCGCACCGCTGTGACGTCTTCCAGCTGCGCCGCCAGCGAAGCGGCGTACGCGTGCAGGAGGTCGTGAACGCGGTAGCGGTCCAGATCACTGGGGTGCTCCAGCAGGTGCGCCGCCGCCAGCACGTCCAGCGACCGCCGCACCGCCGGGAGCGGGCGGCCGTCTGCCGCCGCCACCGCTTCCGCCGTCACCTCCGCGCCCGGGTGGACGCCGATCACCGCGAGCGCGCGCCGCTCGCCCGGCCCCAAAGCCTGGTAGGACACCGTGAACGCGGCACGCAGGCTCCGCTCTTCGTGCCCCAGGTCCAGCAACATGTCCGCGTCGCGCAGCTGCCCGGCCAACGTCGGGAGCAGGGTGCCCGTGCGGGCCAGCGCCCGGTCGGCCACCAGCGTCAGCGCCAGCGGGTTGCCGCGGCAGACGCGCACCAGCTCGGCCACGCCGAGGCGGTCCTCCCGGGCGCGGCGGCCGATCCGGCGCTCCAGCAACGCCGTCGCGGCCGGCGGGTCCAGCGGCGCCACCGTCACCACCGGCGGGGACACCGTCGCGGCCAGGGACGGCAGCCGCCAGCGTGACACCACCAGCACCGTGCACGCGGCCAGCACCCCCAGCAGCGGCGCGACCTGCTCGCGGCTGCGGACGTTGTCGAGCAGCACCAGCAGCGGCCGCTGCCGCAGCAGCGCCGACAGCTTCGCCGCCCGCGCCACCGGGTTCACCACCTGGTCGACCGGGAAGTCCAGCAGGGACAACAAGGTGTCGACGACCTCACCGCTGTCCGCGGACGCCGCCTGGCTGTCACCGCGCAGGTCCAGCAGCGCGACGCCGTGCCGGAAGCGGCGGCGCGCCCGGTGCGCCCACCGCACCACCGCCGTCGACTTGCCCACGCCCGGCGCCCCGGTCACCACGACGACCCCCGGGCGCGGCGCCCCGCTGGAGTCGGAGGTGAAAGCGTCGAGCTCCGCGAGCAGTCCGGCCCGGCCTTCGAGCTCGTCGCAGTCCGGCGGGACGTGCCACACCGCCGGGCGTTCCGGCTCTTCTTCCGCGCGCACCCGCACCACCTGACGCGGGAAGCCGCCGTCGCCGTCGAGCACCTCCTCGTGCACGGCCCGCAGTTCGTCGGCGGCTCGCTGCTCTCCCGCTTCGAGGTACCGCCGGCGCGTCGCCAGGTAGAACTCGGTCACCTCACCCGGCCGGTCCGACGCGACCAGGGCCCGCAGCCGCAGCTTCGCCAGGCTCAGCTCCAGCGGGTGGGCGTGGTCGAGCTCCAGCAGCCGGCCGAGCGCGACGTCGGCCTGGCCGTCGGCGAGCAGTTCGCCGACCAGGAAGGCGTTCGCGGGCAACCACTGGCTGCGCAGCCACCGCGCGCGCCAGTCATCGGCGCGCCGGGTGCGCAGGTCGAACAGCGGCTCGTCCCGCCACAGCCGCATCGCCGCCTGCGCCTCGACCTGGGCGCGGTGGTGGTCACCCCGGTCACGCAGCTCCCGCGCGCGGCCGAGCACGGTGCCGAACACGACGTGGTCGACCAGCGCCGGGTCGATTTCCACCACACACCCGTTCTTGCCGACGCCGACGTGCGCCGGCACGCGGTTCGCCTGCAGCGCCTGGCGCAGGTGCGCGGCGTTCTGGTGCAAGGTCGCCAAGGCGCCGCGCGGCACGTTTTCGTGGTCGGCCCACACCCATTCCACCACCGCGTCGACGGGAAACCGGTGGTTCGGGTGGGTCAGCAACGCGGCGAGCACCTGCCGCGACCGCGGCTGGGCCCACTTCACGTCCGTTTTCCCGTGCAGCAGCATGGCCGTTTGCCCGAGTATTCCGAACCCGATTTCCACCCCGACCCCCTTCGCCGTGGTGAAGGGCGCTCACCACCCGCTCCTCCGTGGCCATTTTCCCACTGCCGCGCCGGAAACACCACGTCAGCGCCGCGGTTGACGATCTTCGTTGATCATTTGTCAACCGGCGGAACCACAGGCCGAAAGCATTTTCTCAACGGCGTGGCCCACCCTCGTGACAACAACTGGACAACCCACGAGGAGTAAACGATGGCACCCGATGACAGCTGGCACTTCACGTGCGGACATCGCCGCGGCACGGTCGTCACCGAGGTTTCGCCCAACGGGAACGGCCGCGCCGACGCCTTGATCGCGCCACCCCGGTCCTGCTTCGCCGACGGCCGGGCCGAACTGGCCGCGGCGTTCGACCGGCACCCCGGACTGGCCATTGCGGCGGTCGTGATCGGCCCGGCGGAGCTGCTGCTCGGTGACCACACCGGCGACACCACGCTCCTCGGCCACGACGAAGCCGGGCCCGCGGCCGTGGCCGCGTTCGTGTGGGTCGCGACGGGCCGGCGGTTGCGGGAGCTGGCCTCGCTCAGCCGGCTTCCGGCGCACGAGCGCCCGGTCCGGGCCCGCTTCGACCACGGCAACACGGTGCTCGCGGGTGAGCTGGTCGTCAGTGTGGGCGGCCCCGGCCGGCGCGACGAGCACTTCCGCCTCGGCCGGCGCCGGTCGTGAGCCGCCGCGGGTCAGCCGGCGACGACGTCGCCGCCCTGGATGACGTGGCGGAAGTGCTTCGGCTCGGCCAGCACCCCGATGTCGGCCAGCGGATCTCCGTCCACCACCAGGAGGTCCGCGTGCGCGCCCACGGCCAGCGTGCCGATCTCGCCCGTCAGGTTCAGCAGGTCCGCCGCCGTCGACGTCGCCGAGCGGAGGACGTCCAGCGGAGACTGGACCTCGGCGCGCAGGCGGAACTCGTGGTTCTGGTGGCGGTGCATGCCGCCCAGCAGGTCGGTGCCGTAGACCAGCTTCACGCCGGCGCGGGCCGCGCGCTCCAGGGCCGCCAAGCCCGCGCCGAGCACGTCGTCGACCTTGCGCCAGCTCGACTCCGGGAGGCCGTGCTCGCGGCCTTCCTCCTTCAGCGCCCAGTACGTCACCAGGGTCGGCACCAAGAACGCGTCCTGCGAGAGGAACAGCGAAACGCTCTCGTCGTCCAGCAGGTTGCCGTGCTCGATCGACCGGACGCCCAGTTCCAGCGCCCGGTTGATCGCCCGGGCGGTGTACGCGTGTGCCGCCACATAACGGTTCGCGGCCGTCGCCTCCTCGACGATCGCGCGCAGCTCGTCGGCCGAATACTGCGTCGAGTCGATGCGGTCGGTCGGGGACGCGACTCCGCCGGACGCCATCACCTTGATGTGGTGGGCGCCCTTGCGCAGCTCGTCGCGAGCCGCGGCGCGAACGGCGTCGACACCGTCGGCCACGCGGCCGAGGCCCGCGCAGCACGGGTGGTCGTCCCGCGCGTGGGCGCCGCGGGTGCGGCTGTCGCCGTGGCCGCCGGTCTGGCTCAGCGCGCGCCCGCAGAACAGCAGCCGTGGCCCGCGAAACAGCCCTTCCGCCTGTGCGTCGGCGAGCCCGAAGTCCGCGCCCGAGGCGTCGCGGACCGTGGTGAACCCGCGGTCGAGCATCCGGCTCATCGTGCGGGCCGCGTGGGCGGCCACATAGGACGGTGACGACGACGGCAGCGACCCCAGGTCCGCCGTCGACGCCGTCACGTGCACGTGTGCGTCGACCAGGCCCGGCAGCACGACCGCGCCGCGCGCGTCCAGCGTCGGCACGTCGGCGGGAGCGAGACCCGGCCCGGCCTCCACGATGCGCCCGTCCGAAACGCGCAGGTCGCCTTCGGTGTACTCCCCGGACAGCGGGTCGAGCAGCCGGGCGTTGCGCAGCAGCAGGGATCCGGTCACTGGTTCTCCTCCTTCTCTTCGAGCACGGCCAGGTCGAGCAGGGCGGACACGGCCAGCGGCGCGAGCGACTCGGCCACCACCACCGCATCGTCGTCGTAACTGCCTTCCGCGTCGAGGATGTTGAGCACCCCGAGCGTCCGGCCGTCGGCGACCACCGGCACGTTGATGACCGAGCCGCAGCCGAGCCCCTCGATCAGGTCGTGGTCGGCGAAGATCTCCCGCACCGCCGCGCGGTCCGGCCCGAAGTACGGCTGCTGCGCGCTGATGCACTTCTCGAGCCAGCCCGCGGCGACCTCGACGGTCTTCTCCCCGCCGACCGGGTACTCCGCCGGGTGGCTGCTGTGCACCCGCCGCAGCGCGCGGCGCTCCGGGACCCAGGCGAGCACCGTGAACAGGCGCACCCCGATGGCGTCGCGCACCCGTTCCTCCACAGTGGACAGACTCACTTCGTCATCTCCTTCGCGGCCGCCACCGGGGCGCCGTGTTCGGTCAGTTCTTCCAGGGACCGGCCCGCGGTGGACAGGCCGAACACGAGCACGCAGAGCACCCCGGCCGCCAGGACCGCCGTCGTCAGGCCGAAAACGCCGGCGAAGCCGAGGCTCGCCGAGGACAGGCCGATGATCGTCGGCGCGAGGATGCTGCCGACCCGGCCGAACGCGCTGGACAGGCCGGTGCCGCTGGCGCGGATCCAGGTCGGGAACACCTCGGGGGTGTAGGAGTACACACCCGCGTAGGTGCCGTTGAGGAAGAACGACAGCACCGCCCCGGCGAGCGTGATCGACCACGGCGCGCTCGTCTGGCTCAACCAGAACGCGCTCACCGCCGAACCGGCGAGGTACAGCGCGATCGTGTGCTTGCGGTCGAGCCGCTCCGACAGCCACGCGGCGGAGAAGTACCCGGGCACCTGGGCCAGGTAGATGATGATCGAGAACTCGAAGCTCTTCGTCACCGTGATGCCGCGTTCCACCAGCAGCGTCGGGATCCACGAGAAGAAGCCGTAGTAGGAGAACGTGATCACGAACCAGACGGTCCAGATCACCGCCGTCCGGCGCGCCATCGCGGGGCTCCACAGGAACTTCAGTGCGCTGAAGAGGGTGACCTTCGGGGTTTCGGTCGTGGGTTGGGCGTCGGCGGGCGGCACCGGCGGGAGTGCCGCGCCGGTGGCCTTTTCGACGTCCCGCTCCAGCTTCGCGACGACGTTTTCGGCCTCGGCGGTCCGACCTTGGGCGAGCAGGAACCGCGGCGACTCGGGCAGCGAACGCCGCCACCACAGCAGCATCACGATCGGCAACGCGGTGACGAGCTGCGCGGCCCGCCAGCCTTCGTCGAACGACGGCACCACGAACCGCCCGATCAGCGCGGCCGCGACAAAACCGAAGGAGAAGAACCCGGCGAGCGCGCCGACGAACCAGCCGCGCCGCTTGGCCGGGACGAACTCCGACAGGAACGGCGCGATGATCGCGCTTTCCGCGCCGGCGCCCGCGCCGGCCAGCACCCGGGCGCCGAGGAAGATCTCGTAGTTGGGCGAGAAGGACGCGATGACGGAGAACAGCGCGTAGAAGGCCAGCGCGTACATCATGACCTTCTTGCGGCCGATGCGGTCGCCGAGCAGGCCGGCGGCGACGGCGCCGAAGAGGAAGCCGAACGGCGTCGCCGAGCCGATCAGGCCGAGCTGGCCGTTGTCGAGGCCCCACGCCGCCTTCGCGCTGGGCAGCAGGAAGGCGACCACCGCGGAGTCCATGCCGTCGAAGGTGTACCCGAGGCCGCCGATGAGCAGCAGTTTGTGGTGGGGCCGGCTCAGCGGGAGCCGATCCAGTCGAGCCAGCAGCGTCATGGGGAACGCCTTCCGTGTCCAGCGTCGAAGGGTGGGGAGTGCGGACAACGTATACTGCGTTTCCGCAGTTTTGCAACGTTCATTGCAGGACGACATTCCTGCGATACGGTCTACGCGATCGAGGGAGGGGGCCGAGGTGGCGGAGACCGACGACGGTTTCGAGGGCTGGCTGCGGGACCGGCTGCCCGAGCGCGGGCTGCGGCCGAAGTCGGCCGCGGTGCTGGAAGTGCTGGTCTCCCAGCCGAGGCGGGCCTCCTTCGGCTCGACGGCCGAGCTGGCGCAGCTCGCCGGCGTCAACGTCGCGACGGTGACCCGCACGGCCCAGGCGCTGGGCTTCGCCGGCTGGCCGGCGCTGCAGCAGGAGCTGCGGGCCCGGTACATGTCGTCATTGAGCGCGCCGCAGGTCGCCGAAGAGCACCGCGGGGTCGACTCGCCGGGGTCGGCGTCGCTGCGCCGGGACCTCGACAGCCTGGCCCTGCTGAACCGCCGGTTCGACGAAGGCGTGCTGCGCGAGGTCGCTCGCGCGATCGCCGCGGCGCGCCGCACGCTGGTGATCGCGGACGGCAGCTACGCGGCCGTCGGGATCGCGTTGGCGCACAACGCCCGGCTCG
Organism: Amycolatopsis sp. NPDC104587; assembly: GCF_055583645.1. Taxonomy (NCBI): domain Bacteria; kingdom Bacillati; phylum Actinomycetota; class Actinomycetes; order Pseudonocardiales; family Pseudonocardiaceae; genus Amycolatopsis; species Amycolatopsis sp. NPDC104587. The sequence goes on along the minus strand of NZ_JBVJNO010000002.1, from coordinate 446,159 downwards.
CGGGCTACGACGTCCACGCCGTCACGGGCGGCGACGCGGAGCTCGCGAACCAGACCGCGAAGCTCACCGCCGACGACGTCCTGGTGGCGATCAGCTTCTGGCGGCTGTACGAGAGCACGGTCCTGGCCGCGAACGAGGCGAAGAGCCGCGGCGCGCGGGTCTTCGCCATCACGGACGCGGCCAGCCCGGCGCTGGCGAGCGCCGCGGAGCACGTGTTGATGGTGCCGGCGGAGGGCGTGACGTTCTTCCCGTCGCTGACCGCGGGCATGGCGCTGGCCCAGGCGATCGTCGCCCAGCTGGCGGCGGTCGACCCGGCGCGCACGAGCGAGTCGATCGAGGCGGCGGAGGCGATGTGGTCGCGGTTCGACCTGCTGCACCGGCGACCGTCCGCCAAGTCCGTGTGACCTGAGTCACCTCGCGACGGTTTTCCGCGCTCCCCCAGGTCTTGATCCGGTCCACACCGCGTCAACCACCCCGAGAGAGCCTGATGCCTGCCACCGCCGTTGTCACCGGAGCCGGCCGCGGCTTCGGCCGCGCGATCGCCGCCGCCCTCGTCGCCACCGGACGCACCGTCGTCGGCATCGCGAAGTTCGTCCCGCTCACCGCCGACGTCACCGAGGAGAACCTCGCCGAAGACGTGCTCCGCGAGCACCGGCCCGGCCTGCTCGTCCTCAACGCCGGCGCCGTGCCGCACCTGGCGCCGGTGCACGAGCAGACCTGGGGAGACCTTCAGCCGCAACTGGCACGTCGACACGCGGCACGTCTTCGCCTGGACGCGCGCCGCGCTGCGGCAGCCCCTCGCGCCCGGCGGCGTGGTCGTCTCGACGTCCAGCGGGGCGGCCATCGGCGGCTCACCGCTCAGCGGCGGGTACGCGAGCGCGAAGGCCGCGATCCGGTACCTGCGCGCGTACGCCGCGGAGGAGTCGGACCGCGCGGACCTCGGCCTCCGGTTCGCCACGCTCCTGCCCCAGCTGACTGCGTACGCTCTGAAAGCCATGCCCGACTTCGCCGCGGAGACCGAGCCGTTCCGGCCGGAGCTGCTCGCGCACTGCTACCGCCTGCTCGGCTCGATCCACGACGCGCGTGGCGCGGGTTCGCCGCGTTCGAGCGGCGTTCGTCGGTGCGGCGCCGGCTGTACAAGATCGCGTTCCGCGCCGCCGAGGTCGCGGAGCTGCTCGACACGACGTCGGCGGCGGTCGACAGCACGCTGCGCCGCGCCCGCGACCGGCTGGCCCAGGCGAACCCGGTGGAGGCGGACCTGGCCGAACCGGCCGGGCAGAGCGCGGTGCTCGACCGGTACGTCGACGCGTTCGCCCGAGCCGACCCCGAATGCGCCGGTGCGGCTGCTGCGCGCCGACGTCAAGCTGGAGATGCTCCCGATCCCGACGTGGTTCACCGGCCGCGACGCTGGTCGCGGCGTTCGCGCTGGGACCTACTGCCGGCTCATCCGCTTCGTGAACCGCGCCGCGACGTCGCGCAGCTTGGTGTTCGTGTGCTGCGACTCCACGATCAGCCGTTGCATCGCGGCGTCCTCGCTCACCCGGTGGATCAGCATCAGCATGCCCTTGGCCTGCTCGATCACCGCGCGGCTCTCCATCGCGTTGCTGAGCTCGTCGGCGAGGCCGCGAGCTTCGCGGTAGCGGCGGGTCAGGCGCAGGACCGTCTCCACGCAGAGGGTGAACAGGCGCAGCACTTTGGTGTCGAACTCGTGGTAGCCGTGGGCCCCGAAGCCGAACAGCGTGATCGCGCCGACGAGCGTGTCGTCCACACGCAGCGGCACCGCGAGGTAACTGCCGACCCCCAGCTCCTTCGCGGCGGCGACGAACTCGGGCCACCGTGCCCCGGTCTCGCCGACCGCGACCCGCACGACCTCGCCGGTCAGCGCGGCGAGCAGGCCGGGCCCGTCCCCCGCGGCGTACTGGACGTCGTCGATGCGCCTCGCCCGTTCGTCGGTGAAGGCCGCGGTCTGCGTCGAGCCGTCGCGGACCACCAGGATGCTGGCCAGGTCCGCGTCGGGCACCACCCGGACCGCTTCGCCGCAGACGGCGTCGAGCAGGCCCGGGGTGCCGGACGCCGATTCGAGGACCCCGACAAGGTCGGCGAGCACGGCGTTCAGCTCGTCGACCCGCTCCGCCATGCCGTCACCGGTGCTCGGCACAGCCCACCTCTCCCCATGCGTCAAGCGGCGAGCACGAGAAGGGGCTCGCCAGCAGCGTCAACCGAGACCACCGCTGGCGTTTCAACGGGTCCGCGAGGACTCTACCGGCCGTACCCCCGGGATGAACGCAGGCCGCCGCTCGGGGCGGCGCGGGTCAGACCTTCTGCCGCGCCCGGAACTCCGCCACCTTCGCCCGGTTCCCGCACGACCGCATGTCACACCACCGCCGAGCCTGCTTCCGGGAGTTGTCGACATACAACCGAGTGCAGTCCGGCGCCGCGCACTCCTTGATCGTCGCCGGGCCGCCGAGCAGGTCCACCGCCGCGCGAGCCACCGTCGTCAGCACCGCCTCCAGGTCGCCGGTCCGGCGCACCGAACCGTCCTCCGCGAGGCTCGTCCGCACCACCGGGCCCGCCGCCGCCTCGTTCAGCACCCTCCGGTCGGCCGCCCGGAAGCCGGTTCCGCCGATCGACGCCAACGCCAGCTGGTACACCGCTTCGCGCAGACGCACGGCCGCCGCGAGCCCCTCCTCGGAAACCGTCACGGGGCGGCTGACCAGGTCCGCGCCCGCCACCCAGCGGGCCAGGTCGGCCGGGGTCGCGAGCAGCTCCTGGACGTCGCTGCGGCGGTGGCCGACCGTGCCGACCAGGTCCAGGGCGAGGTTGCCGGTGCCGAACTTGAGCTCCACCCTCTCAGCGTAACCCCCTGGACAGGTTACCGCCAAGGCTGTTAGCTTCTCGGTAACTACACAGACCGGTTACCGGGGAGTCCGATGAAGGCAGAGCAGGCCGTCCGCCCGCTGTTCGTGGTGCTGTGGAGCAGCGCCTTCATCGCCGCCGTGTTCGGGACGGGTGCGGTGCCACCACTGCTGCTGACGTTCTGGCGGTTCGCCCTCGCGGGGGTGCTGCTCGCCGGGATCGCCCTCGTCACGCGCTCGCCGTGGCCGCGCGGGAAGCAGCTGCTGCACGTCGCCGTCACCGGGCTGCTCATGCAGGCCGTGCAGTTCGGCGCGTTCTACGTCGCGATCGCGCACGGTCTGCCCGGCGGGGTCGTCGCCCTCGTCCAAGGCCTCAACCCGGTGGTCATCGCCCTGCTGGCGGGCGGGGTGCTCGGCGAGCGCATCACCCGCGCGCAGTGGCTCGGCTTCGCGATCGGCGGCGCCGGGGTGGCGCTGGCCGTGGCCGACCAGCTGCACGTCTCGGCGTTCGGCATCGTCCTGTGCTTCGTCGGCCTCCTCGGCCTCAGTTTCGGGACGGTGTACCAGAAACGCTTCGCCACGGGCACCGACGTCCGCAGCAGCACGGCGGTGCAGTTCCTGGTCAGCGCGCCGGTCGTCGGACTCGGGTCGCTGCTGCTCGAGACGCAGCACGTCGGCGACTGGACGGCGTTCGGCCTCTCGCTGACCTGGATCGTGCTCGTCAACTCCGTCGGCACGTTCCTCCTGCTCAACCTCATGCTGCGCAAGCAGGCCGCCAGCCGCGTCGGCACGCTGTTCTTCCTGACCCCGGCCGTCACGGCGCTGCTGGCCTGGCTGATCAACGGCCAGACCCTGGACGCCGTCACCATCACCGGCCTGGTCCTCGGCGGGGCGGGTGTTCTGCTGGCCGCCCGCCCCGCCCGGGTCAGCGAGCCACGGCCTGCCAGCGCTGGTTCGGCCCGTTCGTCGGCCGGTACAGCCCCACCCGCGCCCCGTCCTCCCGTGCCTCACCGGTGACGTCGAGCAGCTGCCCGTCCGCGGCGTTGACGAACGTCCAGGTGCCGTCACCGGTCGTCGACAGCGTCCACAGAGCTCCGGTCGCGCCGGGCGGCGCCAGGGTCACCGCCCCGCCGGACGCGGCGAGCACCTGGCCCGTCGCCGCCGACGTGATCGTGAACCGGTCGCGGTTGCCGTAGCGGCCCGTGCGGTCGGTGAGCGTCCAGCGCTGCGCGGCCGCCGAAGCGTCCGTCGTGCGCTGGAGCAGCACCCCGTTCTCCGCCGACAGGGACTTTCCGCTTTGGACGCCGGTGAAGCTGAACGGCTTGCCCGAGCCGAGTCCTGTCCCCGCGGCCGCCGAGGAGACACCGTCGACCACCAACGTCGTCACCGACCGCGCCGGCACTCGCAGCGTCGCGCGCCCGGACGTCACCCGCACCGGCTTGCCCCGCTTGAGCGCGCCGGTGACGTCGGTGACGACCGGCGTCACCGAGGCGCCGGGCCGGATCGTGCCGAAGCCGGACAGGTCCAGCGTGACGTCCTGCTCGGTCGTCCCGGAGTTCGTGTGGACGACCGTCGCCAGGTTCTCGCCGCGCATCGCGGCCGTCGACGCGGGGTCGTTCACCGCCACCAGCCGGTCGCCCGGCCGGATGTAGTGGGTGAAGTTCCGCATGGTGTCGAACTTCGTGTTCGTCCTGATCGGACAGTCCACTGACGAGCAGCCGAACGGCACCTGGATCTCGCCCCAGTTCATCCCGGCCGCGGTCTCCCCGCCGGGCTTCATGTTGTCGTAGTCCTCGATCGGCTGCCAGCCCACCCACGCGCCGGGCTCGAGCAGCCGGAGGTCGTCGGTGATCTGCGCGGCCATCCCGAGTCCCGGGTCCATGCTGGTGAAGTCCTGCCGGTCCAGCCAGCTCCCGCCGACCTCGCTCATCCACAGCGGCTTGCCCGCGCCTTTGGCGATGTCCCGTGGGACCGTCCGGTTGCCGGTGCCGTAGGTGTGCACGTTGAGCCGTCCGGCCGCCGCGCGCGCCGCGGCGGACCAGCCGGCCCAGTCCGCGGCGAAGAGGTCCGGGTTGGTTTCGTCGGGCGCGGAGACCGTGGTCCCCGGCAGCGCCGCGGCCATCGCCGGGATCAGCTGCGCCTGGACCGACGGCCCGGCGTGCGCGCCTTCCTGGCGCCCGCCGGTCGGGTTGCCGTCGGCGCCCAGCGTGGTCTTCCAGTAGTTCGTGGTGGGCTCGTTCAGCGGGTCGACCGACGAGAACCTGATGCCGTGCGCGCGTTCGAGCGTCCGCACCACCTGCGCCAGGTACGCGGTGAAGTCACCGATCCGGTCGGTGCGCAGCTGCTCGGCGGTCGCGATGAAACCGCCCGAGACGTAGCCCGAGACCGTCTGGAAGTACGGCGGCGAGTTGCTGAACGCCTCCCACTTCGAGACGCGGTCCTTGATGCGGTCGACCCACCAGCGCTGGTTCGGGTCGGCGGCGGTGGTGAACTCGGCGGGGTCGCCGGGGTCCACCAGTCCTGGTCGGCTCGGGTGGTGCCGGCCGGCGCCCGCCACCAGCCCGGGACAGCGCCGCCCGGACGCAGGTACGGCGGGACGTCGGGCGCGTTGCCTCCGCCGATGTTGAAGCGCGCGATGTTCAGGTTCAGCCCGTCGGCGCCGAAGACGAGGTCGGCCAGCCTGGTCCGGACCGCGTCCGGGTACCCGCCGGTCGCCTCGGCCATCCACGCCAGGCTGGCGCCCCAGCCTTCGAACGGCTGCTGCCGGTACGTCGGGTCGGGTTTCACGGTCACGGCGGTGGCCGCGGACGCCGGCGCCGCGATGACTCCCGCCGCGGCTAGTGGTACACAAAGGACGGTCAGGAAACGCCGCAGGTTCATCGTCGAACTGCCTTTCGTTCCGGTGGAGCGACTTTCAGGCCTCCGTGTGCCCCAGCAGCGGCCGCGGGACGAACCGGGCCGCCGGGTCGAGCATCGTGTCCAGTTCGAGGACCACGAGCCGGTTGGCGCCCGCCCGGACGACCGGCCGCGGCACGTACAGCGTCCGCTGCGGCCCGCGCCGCCAGTACCGGCCGAGCGGAAACCCGTTGAACCACACCATTCCCTTGCCCCACTCCCCGGTGTCGAGGAAGAGGTCGGCCGGCGTCTCGACGTCCACCGAAGCACGCAGCAGCACCGGCCCGGCGACCGGTCCCTCCACAGTGGACCGATAAGTCGGCTCGGGCAGCACCGCCAGGTCGAGCGGGAGTACGTCCCAGCCGGTCAGTGGCTCACCGTGCAGGACGGCGCCGCCGATGACACCCTTCGGCTCGCCGATGCGCGGGCCGTAGTCGACCCGGCCCTGGTCCTCGACCAGCACGAGCAGCTCGCCGGTCGCCCGGGGCAGGGCGATCGCGCGGTCGTGGTGCTCCCGCAGCAGCGTGCCCACGGGCTCGCCGTCGAAGAACACCGTCGCGCGGTCGCGGACCTCGCCGAAGGTCAGCACGCCGGGCCGCTCACCCGTCACGGACGTGCGCAGCAACGCCAGCCGCGGTGTCGGTGTCAGGTCGTCGAACGCCGGAACCTCCTCGTGGAACTCCCAGGTGCCCCAGCGATCGGGCGCGTCGAGCAGCCGGACGGGGTCGCCCAACGCGGCACGAAGAGCCGGGGCGGGCCGCGCCGGGGGCGGCACCGAATCCGGAACCTTGTGGTAGCGGGCGATGACGTCGCGGAAGGCGTGGTACTTCGGGGTCGGATCCCCGGCTTCGTCGAGCGGCGCGTCGTAGTCGTAGGAGGTCACCAAGGGCTGGTAGACACCTTTGTCGTTGGCGCCGCTGGTGAGCCCGAAGTTGGTGCCGCCGTGGAACATGTAGAGGTTGACCGACGCGCCCGCGGCGAGCAGCGTGTCGAGCTCGGCCGCCGCGGCCGCGGCGGGGGTGGTGTGGTGGTGGGCGCCCCAGTGGTCGAACCAGCCGTTCCAGAACTCACTGCACATCAGCGGCCCGGTCGGCTGGTGAGCGCGCAGGGTCGCGAGCCGCGCCTCGGCGTTCGACCCGAAGGACGCGGTGCGGTGCAGGCCGTCCAGGCTGCCGGCTTCGAGCATGTCCGGCTGGTCCACAGTGGTCAGTGGCACGGTGATCCCGCGGGACCGCGTGTGCTCGGCCAGCGCGCGCAGGTACCGCTTGTCGTCGCCGAACGCGCCGTACTCGTTTTCGATCTGCACGAGCAGTACGGGCCCGCCGCGGTCGATCTGCTGAGGCGCGACCACTTCGTAGACGTGGCTCAGGTATTCGCGCACGGCGGCCAGGTACCGCGGCTCGAACCGCCGCACCCCGACGGCAGGGTCGCGGAACAGCCACGCCGGCAGGCCGCCGTTGTCCCACTCCGCGCAGATGTACGGGCCGGGCCGGACGATCGCGTACATCCCGGCGTCGGCGACGAGCCGCAGGAACCGGCCGAGGTCGAGGCCGCCGGAGAGGTCGAACACGTCCGGCGACGGCGCGTGCGCGTTCCACGGCACGTACGTCTCGATGGTGTTCAGCCCCATCCGCCGGGCCTTGTCGATCCGGTCGGCCCACAGGTCCGGGTGCACCCGGAAGTAGTGCAGGGCGCCGGAAAGGATCCGGAACGGGTGGCCGTCGAGCAGGAAGTCGTTCTCCCCCAGCACGAACTCAGGCATGCGGACCCGCCAACCGGAGCGCGGTCCAGGACGCGGGCGGCAGTGTCACGGTGATCGTGGTCCCTCCGGGATCGGAAGTGGCGGTGGCGGGCAGTGGCGCCGGCTGCGCGTCGGTGAGGGTTTCGGCGGTGACGGCGTCGAAGTGCGCGCCGCGCAGCCGGATCTCGACGACGGTGCTCGACGCCGTCGCGCGGTTGGTCAGGAACACCGCGCCACGCCCGTCGCCGAGCGTCGCGGCGGCGTCGACGAGGTCGACTTCCCCGTGCCGAGCGGTGTGCAGGCGGTCGCCGGTCACCGACAGCCGCAGGCTCGACCCCCGGGCCAGCTCCGTGACGAGCTTGAACGGGTGGAACGTGGTCTGCCGCCAGGCCGGCCCGCCGGGTTCGGTGCGGATCGGCGCGATGACGTTCACCAGCTGCGCCTGGTTCGCCATCGTGACGCGGTCGACGTTGCGCACCAGCGAGCTCAGCAGCGAGCCGACGACCACCGCGTCGGTCACCGTGTAGTCGTCCTCGATGATCCGCGGGTGCTCCCGCCAGCCGCCCGCGGCGAGCCGGGCCTGGTCGGCCTCGTTCCAGCGGCGCAGGTCCCAGACGTTCCACTCGTCGACGCTGATCCCGACGTCGAGCCCCAGCTCGTCGATGATCCCCGCCACCGCGCGGATGTACCGGTCCAGCGCGGCCCCGCTGGCCAGGTAGCTCGCGGTGTCGCCGTCGAGCTCCTGGTAGTAGGCGTGCAGCGAGATGTGGTCGACCAGGCCCGCGGTGTGGCGCAGCACCGTGCGCTCCCACTCGCCGAACGTCGGCATGTCCGCGTGGGAGCTGCCCGCGACGACCAGCTCGACGTCGGGGTCGATCATCCGCATCAGCCGCGCGGTCTCGGCGGCCAGGCGGCCGTACTCGCCGGCCGTCTTGTGGCCGATCTGCCACGGGCCGTCCACCTCGTTGCCGAGGCACCACAGCTTGAAGGCGAACGGCTCGTCGGCGCCGTTCGCGCGCCGCCGTTCGCTCAGCTCGGTGCCGCCCGCGTGGTTGCAGTACTCGAGGACGTCGGCGGCCTCCTGGAGGCCGCGGGTGCCGAGGTTGACCGCGTACATCACCTCGGCTCCCGCGGCTTCGGCCCACGCGGCGAACTCGTGCAGCCCGAAGCGGTTGGACTCGACGCTGTGCCAGGCCGGGTCGAGCCGGGCCGGGCGGTCCGGGCCCACGCCGTCCTCCCAGCGGTACGCGGAGACGAAGTTGCCGCCGGGGTACCGCAGGACGGTCGGCCCGAGCTCCCGGACCAGTTCCAGGACGTCGCCGCGGAACCCGCGTTCGTCCGAAGTGGCGTGACCGGGCTCGAACAGTCCCGTGTAGACACTCCGGCCCAGGTGCTCGACGAAGGAGCCGAACAGGCGGCGCGGGACGGGGCCGGCGACCTCGCCCGCGTCGCCTTCGATCACGACGCTCATCCGGCGCTGACCGTGAAGCCCTGCTGGTTGCCGTAGTCTACGAGCGCCTTCTGCCACTCGGCGAGCCCGGCGTCGAGCCCGGTGCCGTTCAGGTAGGCCTTGCCGACGGTGTCGCTGAAGACGCTGTTGGCGTAGGTCTGGTACGGCAGGTACGTCCAGCCCTTGGCGACGTCCTTCGACGCCTGCGTCAGCACCTGGTTGATCTTCTGGCCGCCGAAGTACGGCACGGCCTCGTCGACGAAGGCCGGCGACGTTAGGTCCGCCGTGGTGGCCGGGAACCCGCCGCTGGAGATGAACGGCTTGACGCCGTTGCCGTGGTTGAGCCACCGCACGAACGCCGCCGCCAGCGCCGGGTTGGCGCTCTGCTTGAGCACGGACTGGGTGCTGCCGCCGTTCTCCGCCGTCACCGGCTGCCCGTCGTAGGTCGGCATCGGCGCGACCGCCCACTTCCCGGTGCCGCCGGGGACCGAGGACTTGAAGTTGCCGGGCATCCAGGCACCGGTGACCAGGGAGGCGATGGTGCCGTCACCGAGCGCGCGGAACCAGTCGTCGGACCACTCCTTGACCGGGGCGAGCAGCTTGCCCTGGATCAGCTGGTCCCACAGCGCGGTCCACTTCTTCGCGCCCGCGTCGGCCAGGTTGATCTTGACGGTGCGGCCGTCGGCGCTGAACGGGCGCCCGCCCGCCTGCCAGATCATGCTGAGCGCGAACCCGGGGTCACCGGTGTCGGAGGTGATGTACTTCGCCGGGTCGGCCGCGTGCAGCTTCTTGGCCGCGGCGACGTACTCGTCCCACGTCTTCGGCACGGTGATGCCGTTCTTGTCGAAAACTTCCTTGTTGTAGAACAGGGCCATCGGCCCGGAGTCCTGCGGCAGGCCGAACGTGCCGTTGTTCACGCGAACACTCGACCACGTCGAAGCGCTGTAGTCCTTTTCGAACGCACCGAAGCCGAACTGGTCGAGGTTGGCCAGCGAGTCGGTCAGCGCGAACTGCGGGAGCGCGTAGTACTCGATCTGCGCGACGTCCGGGCCGCCGGTGCCGGCCTTGATCGCGTTCTGCAGCTTGGTGTACTCCTCCTTGTTCGTCCCCGCGTTCACGTAGTTGACCTTGACGTTCGGATATTCCTTCTCGAACGCGGCGACCTGGTCCTTGGCCGACGGCGTCCAGCTCCAGTACGTGATCGTCCCGCCCGCCTTCAGCGCGGCGTCGACGGAGTCCTGGGTGCCGGTCGCGGCGGCGGGCCCGGACGAGCTCCCGGAAGAGCAGCCGGCGGCCAGTGTCGCGGCGAGCGCCACGGCGAGGACCGCCTTGGCGCGACTGCGGATGCGTGACATCGAGTGTCCCTTCACGACGGTGTGACGGCTATTGCTTGACGCTCCCCGCGCTCAGCCCCGATTGCCAGAACCGTTGCATGAGCAGGAAAGCGAGGACGAGGGGAACGATCGTGAGCAGCGATCCGGTGAGCACCAGGTGGAAGATCGGCTGCGCGCCGGCGCCGTTCGCCTGCGCGCTCCACTGGTTGAGCCCCACGGTCAGCGGGTACCACTTGGGCTCGCTGAGCATGATCAGCGGCAGGAAGTAGTTGTTCCAGGTCTGCACCATCGTGAACAGCGCGACCGTCACGATCCCCGGGACCAGCTGCCGCAGCGTCACGGTGAGGAAGATCCGCAGCTCGCCCGCGCCGTCGATCCGCGCCGCCTCCAGCAGCTCGTCCGGGATGGCGTCGGCGGCGTAGACCCAGATCAGGTAGAGCCCGAACGGGCTGATCAGCGACGGGATGATGACGGCCAGCGGGGTGTTCGTCAGGCCGAGCTTGCTGAACATCAGGAACGTCGGCACGGCGAGCGCGGTCCCGGGCACGGCCACGGCGCCGAGCACCACGGCGAAGACACCCCGGCGGCCGGGGAAGCGGTACTTGGCCAGGCCGTAGCCCGCCGCGGTGGCCAGGACCGTCGCGCCGCCGGCGCCGGCCACGACGTAGAGCAGGGTGTTACCCAGCCAGCGGAAGAAGATGCCGTCGTTGTAGGTGAACGTCTGGGCGATGTTGTCGAACAGGGCGAACGGGCCGCCGAAGGACAGGCCAGACGTCGAGAACAGCGCCGTCTGCGTCTTCGACGCGTTGATCAGCAGCCACACCAGCGGCACCAGGGTGTAGAGCAGGTACAACGCCATGACGGCGGTGAGGACGCGCGAGCGGCGAGGCCGCGTCACCGAGAACGCGGCCACGTCACATCCCCTTCCGGGTGCCGCGCAGCTGCACGACGTAGGCGATGACCGCGGTGATCACGCCCATCACGATCGCGACCGTGGCGGAGTAGTTGTACTGCTGGCCGCCGAAGGAGAGGTTGTAGGCGTACATGTTCGGTGTGTAGAAGGTGCCGATCACGTTCGGCGCCAGCGTCCGCATGATGTTGGGCTCGTTGAACAGCTGGAAGCTGCCGATGATCGAGAAGATCGTGGCGATCACGATCGCGCCCCGGATCGCCGGGAGCTTGACGCTGAAGATGGTGCGGAACGCGCCGGCGCCGTCGATCGCGGCGGCCTCGAACAGCTCCTTCGGGATCACCTTCAGCGCCGAGTAGAAGATCAGCATGTTGTACCCGGCGAACTCCCACGTGACGACGTTGCCGATGGACGCAAGCATCCAGTTCTCCGACAGCGGTTTCACGACGTCCCGGCCGAGCAGGTGGTTGAGGTCCGCCGCGAGCCCGAAGTGGTCGCCGTACAGGAAGCCCCACATCAGGGCCGCGACGACGGCGGGCACCGCGTACGGCAGGAAGATCACGATCCGGAAGAACCCGGCGGTGTGCAGCCGGGCGCTGTCGATCGCGAGCGCCGCGACCAGCGCGAGCAGCAGCATGACCGGCACCTGCACGGCGAGGAACACCAGCACCCGCCGGAAGGACTCCCAGAACTTCGGGTCGCCGAGCACCTGCACGTAGTTGTCCGCGCCGACGAACACCGTGCCGCCGAAGAAGGCCTGGTCGCGGAAGAGGCTGAGCACGAACGCGTACCCGACGGGCGCGAGGAACGTCAGCAGGAACACCAGCATGAACGGGGCGACGAAGAGCCAGCCGCGCCACTGCCGCTTCGGGCGCCGGGCGGCTTTCGCGCGGGGCGGCGCCGGGATCGGCGGAGCCGCTGTGGACGTCATCGTCCCTCCGGTGGTTCGCGCGGATGTTAACGTCAACATGGACGACCGGAGGGTAACGTGTTGACGTAAACATGTCCAGGACACCCGAGGAGTACCCGTGCCGGCTGCAGCCCCGCGTCGTGGACCGTCGATGGCGGACGTGGCCCGCGAGGCCGGCGTGTCGGGCCAGACGGTGTCCCGCGTCGCGAACGGGAAGACGAACGTCGACGACGCCACCCGCGAGCGGGTCCTCGCGGCGATGCGCCGGGTCGGCTACCGGCCGAACAGCGCGGCGCGGGCGTTGCGCAACGGCAAGTTCCGCAGCATCGGCGTGATCATCTCGGCGCTGCCGACGTTCGGCAACAGCCGCACGCTCGACGCCATCGCGGCGGCGGTCGTCCCGGAGGGGTTCTCGATCATCCTGATGCCGGTGACGCGGCCGACGCAGGGTGAGGTCACCGGCGCGTTCAGCACGTTGAACGAGCAGGCCGTCGACGGCGTGATCATCCTGATCGAGCAGCACCAGCTCGACCGGAGCGAAATCGAGCTGCCGCACGGGCTTCCGGTCGTTGTCATCGACTCCAGCGCGCGCTACGACTACCCGGTCGTCGACACCGACCAGGCCGACGGCGCCGCCACGGCGACCCGGCACCTGCTCGACCTCGGCCACCGGACGGTCTGGCACATCGCGGGCCCGCCGCAGTCCTACTCCGCCGAGCGGCGCCGGAAGTCGTGGCAGACCACTTTGGAGCGTGCGGGCCGCGTGGTGCCGGACGTGCTGACCGGCGACTGGTCGCCGTCATCGGGGTACCAGGCGGGGTTGACCCTGGCGACCGACCCGGCGGTGACGGCGGTGTTCGTCGCGAACGACCAGATGGCGCTGGGGTTGCTGCGCGCGCTGCACGAGGCGGGCCGGTCGGTGCCGGGCGAGGTGAGCGTCGTCGGGTTCGACGACATGGCGGAGTCGGCGCACTTCTGGCCGCCGCTCACGACGATCCGCCAGTCGTTCGAGGCGGTGGGCCGGCACGCGGTTTCGGCGCTGCTGGCCGAGATCGAGACGGGCGCGGAGGCCGGTGAGCCGGTGAGCGTCCCGACCGAGCTGGTGGTCCGCTCCAGCACGGCGCCGCCCCCGCCCGAGAATCTCGTTTGACCGTCCGGAAGCCGGGGCATTACTGGCCACCGAGCCGGATCCCCCGGTATCGCGAATGTCGCAGTGGTGTGGACCATTCGGCCCTACCGCAGCAGAAACGAGGCCATCGTGCTCGCCATCCTCGCCGCCGTGCTCTTCGGACTGGCCCTGATCATGGAGCTCGCCGGGTTCGGGCTCGGCCCGGTCATCACCACCGGGACGCTGACCACCGCCGGCCTGCTGTGCGTCGCCCTGCACCTGGCCGGGGTGGCCACCGACCGCTCGCGGTTCTCGCGCAGCCGCCGCCGTCGCTGACGCTCAGCCCGCCGCGGGCTCCAGCGCGCGCCGCAGCACCTGGGTGAACACCTCGGGCGACTGGGCGCCGGCGACACCGAACCGGCTGTCGAACACGAAGAACGGCACCCCGGTGGCGCCGAGCGCCCGCGCCTGCTCCCCGTCCGCCGCCACCTCGGCTTCGTAGGTGTCCGACTCGAGCACCGCACGCGCTTCCTCGGCGTCGAGGCCCGCTTCGGCCGCCAGCTCGACGAGCGAGTCACGGTCGAACAGCGAGCGCCGCTCGGTGAAGTGCGCGCGGTAGAACCGGTCGACGACGGCGTCGGCCAGCCCGCGGTCGGCGGCCAGGTGCACCAGCCGGTGGCCGTCGACGGTGTTGCCCATGTGGACACCGTCGAGGTGGTACTCGAGGCCGTCGGCGGCGGCGCGCTGTTCCATCTGCGCCTCCATCTCGTCGGCTTCTTCGAGCGTCCGCCCGTACTTCTCGGAAAGGATCTCCCGCGTCGGCCGGGACTCCCCGCGCGGGAACGACGGGTCGAGCTGGAACGAGTGGTGCACCACCTCGACGTCGACACCGAGCTCGGCCACCGCCCGCTCGAAGCGGCGTTTGCCGAGATAGCACCAGGGACAGACGAGATCGGACCAGATGTCTACGCGCACCCCACCACGGTAACCCCGGTGGTGGCACGCACTTCAAGGTAACCGGCCCGGACTAGGGTGGGCCGGTGACCGTCTCGACCGACGACATCGTCCGGCACGCGGCGCGGCTGCTGTTCGCCGGGACCCGCCTCGACCTCGGCCGGATGGCCGCCGACCTGGGGATCTCGCGCACGACGTTCTTCCGCCGGGTCGGCAACCGCGACGACCTGATGGGCGCCGGGCTGCGGCTGCTGTCCGACCGGACCTGGCAGCGCGCCCTCGACCACTGGCGGGCCGAACACGGCGACGCGGCGCGAACCCCCGAAGGCCGGCTGCGGTCCCTGTGGGTCATGGAGGAGTACCGCCGCGAAGTCGCCGGCAACGAAGGCATGCGGAAGCTGATCGAGGCGGAGTCGACGGTGGCGCTGCGCGTGCTCACCGATCCGCGCGGCGCGGTCCAGCCGGCCCTGGTCGACGCGCACGTCGACCTCTTCCGCGCCGACGCCGAGGCGGCCGGGCTGACCCCGCTGGTCGGCCTGCCGGACCTGGCGTTCGCCGTCGTCCGGCTCGGCGAGTCGTTCCTGTACTCCGACGTCCTGGCCGCGCGGACCGTCGACCTCGCCGTCGCGACCACGCTGCTCGACACGCTGGTCCAGGGCGCGCTGGAGCCCGCCGTCGTTCACTGACTGTGCCCATCGTTCCCCATCCGACCACAGTCACGGCCGAAAGGCTTTTGTGGCGACGGTTACCTGCCGCTCGATGGTCGGCCTACTTCTGGCCGGATGGGGAACCAGCGCCCAGTCGGCCAACTCCTCACCCGTTCGGCCGTTGTGGAACATTTCGCCTAAGTGTTTCATAGGGCGACGGGAAAGCGGTTACCCCGCACCCCGCTTGCGGCACGCTCTTCTGTTGCCGCGCAACGGTTCCATCGGTCTGCCCGTCCTGTCCGGGCGCGCTTTCGCCTGCCCGGGGAAAGAGAGCGAACCATGTCCGTACTCACCAGCCCGCCGACGCCGTCTGGCCTGGGTGAGAGCGTTTCCCGCCGCCGGGGGTGGCGCGCCAAGGCCGCCGGTGTGGTCTTGACCGCCCTCGCGCTCACGACCGGGGTCGCTTCACCGGCCCCGGCCGCGGCGAACCCCTACGAACGGGGCCCGGCCCCGACCACCTCCAGCGTCGAAGCCAGCCGGGGCTCCTTCGCGACGAGCACCACCACCGTGTCGCGCCTGGCCGTCTCCGGCTTCGGCGGCGGCACGATCTACTACCCGACCTCGACCACCGCCGGCACGTTCGGCGCGCTCTCCATCGCGCCCGGCTTCACGGCCACGCAGTCCAGCATCTCCTGGCTGGGCCCGAGGCTGGCGTCGCAGGGCTTCGTGGTGTTCACCATCGACACGCTGACCACCAGCGACCAGCCCGACAGCCGGGGCCGCCAGCTGCTGGCCTCGCTCGACTACCTGACGCAGCAGAGCTCGGTGCGGTCGCGGATCGACAGCAGCCGGCTCGGCGTCGTCGGGCACTCGATGGGCGGCGGCGGCACGCTGGAGGCGGCGCGCTCGCGGCCGTCCCTGCAGGCCGCGATCCCGCTGACCGGCTGGAACCTGACGAAGAACTGGTCGTCGCTGCGCGTGCCGACGCTCGTCGTGGGCGCGCAGTCCGACACCGTGGCGCCGGTGGCGTCACACTCGATCCCGTTCTACACGAGCCTTCCGTCCTCTTTGGACAAAGCGTACCTGGAACTGCGCGGCGCCAGCCACTTCGCGCCGAACTCGGCGAACACGACGATCGCCAAGTACACGCTGTCGTGGCTCAAGCGGTTCATCGACAACGACACGCGGTACGAACAGTTCCTGTGCCCGATCCCGAGCACGAGCCTGTCCATTTCGGACTACCGGGGCAACTGCCCGCACAACGGCTGAGCCCGCCCCGGGAGGCGCCCGCGCGTGCCTCCCGGGGTCACAGCGTGACGGCGACTTTTCCCTTGGCGTGCCCGGCTTCCTGGTACGCGAACGCCGCGAGGAGGTCGCCGAACGGATAACTCCGGTCGACGACCGGCGTGACCGCGCCGCGTTCCGCCAGCGCGGTGAGCTCGGCCAGAATCGCCTTCTTGTCCCGGCAGGCCACCACGTCCGCCAGCACGGCCTTCCGCCGGACGAAGGGAGCGGCGGCCAGCGCCGCGAACGTGTGCCCGGCCGGCTCCAGCCACCGGCCGGCCGGGCCGCCGACGGCGACGAACACCCCGTCCCGAGCCAGGATCCGCCGGCACGCCGCGAGCGAGTGGCCACCCGCGATGTCCAGCACGACGTCGTAGCACCGCCCGCTGCGCGTGAAGTCCGCTTCGCGGTAGTCGACGACGTGGTCGGCGCCGAGCGAGCGGACGAGGTCGCCGGCCGCGCCGCACACGGCGTCGACCTGCGCCCCGAGCGCCTTGGCCAGCTGGACGGCGAAGGTGCCGACCCCGCCGGAAGCGCCGTTGACCAGCGCCCGCTGTCCCGCTTCGACCCCGCGCAGCGCGAGCATCGCGGTGACGGCGGCCGCCGGCATGACCCCGGCCTGCGCGTGGGTGAAGTTCCCCGGCATCGGCGCCAGCAGGTCCTCGCGCACGCAGACGTACTCGGCGTGCCCGCCGCCGGGGAGAAGGGCGTAGACGTCGTCGCCGGGGCGGAAGATCTTGCCCGCCGTCTCGACCCGTCCGGCCAGGTCGCAGCCGAGGATGCCGAGCTTCGGCCGGCGCAGGCCGAACCCGCGGGGCATCACCCGCGCGATGTACGGCTCGCCTCTCAGGTGGTGCCAGTCGTACGGGTTGACGGAGGTGGCGCGCACCCGGACGAGCACCTCCCCCGCGGCGGGCACCGGATCGGGGACGTCTTCGAAGGTCAGGGTGCCGTACGCGCGCAGGACCAGGGCTTTCATGTCGCGCGGCGGTCGCGCTCGCCGACGAGCACGGACTAAGGAAGACGTGCTCGACGGGATCGTCGAGGTCGTCGCGCAGGAGATCAACGAGAGTGTCGGGCGGCTCGAGCCCGCCGCTGACTGGAAGCAGGCGGTGCGCCGCCGGATCCTCACCGCGCGCGAGGTGTTCCTCCGCCACCGCTGGGCGCCGGAGCTGTTCGAAACGCGGTCGTCGACGAGCCTGACGGTGCTGAGGTACTACGACGCGCTGGTCGGCCTGATGCGCGAGGGCGGGTTTTCCCACGACCTGGTCCACCACGCCCTGCACGCACTCGGCAGCCGGGCGCTGGGGTTCAGCCAGGAGCTGTTCGACCCGGCGGCGGGAGAGTCGACGGATGTGCCGGCGGAAATGGCGGCCCAGCTGCCGAACCTGGTGGGCATGCTGACGGAGATCGCCCACGACGACCCGGACTCGACGTTGGGCTGGTGCGACGACCAGACGGAGTTCGAGTTCGGCTTGGACATCATTCTCGACGGTTTGGACCGCCTGAGAGACCCGGCGTAGTTCACCTGGTGGAACACCCGCGGCCACCCCGCCCACCGCAGGCAGAATCGATCCCGTGTCCCGACCTCTGCGGAAGCTCGGCTTCCTGACCATCGGCCTCTTCGACGCGGCCGACCCGCGGCGGGGGCACGAGTCGACCCTGGAGATCATCGAGCTCGGGGAACGGCTCGGGTTCGACAGCGCCTGGGTGCGGCACCGGCACCTGCAGTACGGCATCTCGTCGCCCGTTGCCGTGCTCGCCGCCGCGTCGCAGCGGACCCGCCGGATCGACCTGGGGACCGCCGTCATCCCGCTCGGCTGGGAAAACCCGCTGCGGCTCGCCGAGGACCTCGCGACCGTCGACCTGCTCTCCGGCGGGCGGCTCAACCCGGGGATCAGCGTCGGCCCGCCGATGCGCTACGACGAGGTCAAGCGCGCGCTCTACCCGGACACCGCCGACGCCGAGGACTTCGGCTACGACCGCGTCCGGCGGCTGCTGGACTTCGTGCGCGGTGAGCCGGCGACCGGCTTCAGCGGCACCCAGGGTTTCGAAGTCTTCTCCGACCGGGTGCAGCCGCAGTCGCCCGGCCTCGGCCGGCGCCTCTGGTACGGCGGGGCGAGCCTGCGCTCGGCCGAGTGGGCCGGCAAGCACAGCATGAACTTCCTGACCAGCAGCGTGGTCAAGGCCGAAGGCGAGAGCACGGACTTCGCCGAGATCCAGCGCTCGCACATCCAGGCGTTCCGCGCCGCCCACCCGGACGGCGAGGCGGCGCGGGTCTCCCAGGGCCTGGTCGTCGTGCCGACCGACAGCGCGACCCCGGAGCAGCGCGTGAAGTACCAGGCTTATGCGGAGAAACGACTCCCGCGGACAAAAGAGCCGCAAGGCCCGGCGCGGATGCTGTTCTCCCCCGACTTCGTCGGGACGTCGGCGGAAATCGCCGAAAAACTGCACGGAAACGCCGGATTCCGCGAAGTCGATGAGGTGGCTTTCGCCCTGCCGTTCACCTTCGACCACGAAGATTACGTGCAGATCCTCACCGACATCGCGGAACGGCTCGGCCCGGAACTGGGCCGCGAATCCTGACTTACTTGTTGGTGCCCGGGGTGAGCACCTTGTCGATCACGAAGACCGTGGCGTTCTTGGTGGGGATGTTGCCACACAGGATCTTCGCGCCGTTGACGGTCATGTTCTCGCCCGAGCCCTCGATCTTCAGCGGACCACCGGCGGTGTTCAGCGACTCCAGCGTGCCAGCGCCCTCGAGACCCTTGGCGTCGTAACGCTTGCCGACGACGTGGTACTGCAGGATCGGCGACAGCTCGGCCGGCTTGCCCGCCAGCTCGGCGAACTTCGCGTCACCCAGCGCGGCGAACGCCGGGTCGGCCGGCGCGAACACCGTGATCGACGGCGCGCTGTTGAGCGTGTCCACCAGGTTGGTGGCCTTCACCGCGGCGACCAGCTTGGTCAGCAGCGGGTTCGTCGACGCCGCCGAAGCGACCGGCTGCGGGCCCATCGAGTCCAGCGAACCCGGCGCGGAACCCTGCGGCAGCTGCGAGCAGGCCGGGCCGAAGACGTCGGCGTTGGTGGTCATGCCGTTGGAGGCGCCCGAGTCGGCGCTGGACGACGGGGCGGCCGCCGACGAGGACGGCGCGGGGGCGCTGGAGCTGCCCGAGGAAGCGGTGTCGCTGCCGCTGCACGCGGTCAGCGACAGGGCGGCGACAGCGGCGAGGCCAATTCCGGCGACACGAAGCTTGGTCACGAAAATCACTCCAATAAGCGGCTTGGACAGTTCATCGAACTGTTTCTTGTGAGGCATTCGACACTGCGGGAGAAACGGATTGGCACTCGATCGGGTGATGAGGGTCACGCACGTCAGGAAAGCGCTTGCGGCACTTTCCCGACGTCAGGCGAGCGCAATCGTGCTGACCAACGGCGTGGTCGGGCCGCCGGAACCACCCGCGGGCTCGACCGTGATGCCGATCCGGTCGACCCCCGCCGGCAGCCCGGCCAGCATCGGCCGCATCCGGTCCGGGGTCTCCGGCTGCATCAGCCCGGCCGACCGCGCGCCGTCCTTGCCGAGGAACCACACCTGGTAGGCGTGGCCCGCGTCGAGGACCGGCAGACCGGAGGCGAGCAGCACGGCCTGGTTGCGGCTGCGCGAAACGACCAGCGTCGTGGACCCCTTGCCGACGCCCTGGATCGCCGAAGCGTCCGAGGCGGCCAGCACCGAGTCGACCGGCTGCGGCGGGGCGGTCGCCACGTTCGTGACCCCGACCGCGACCGCCACGACGGCCGCCGCGGCGGCGCCGACGAGCGCGATCCGCAGCCCCCCGGTCTTGGCGCGGCCGAGCTTCCGCGCCACCGGCAGCTTCGGCACCTGGGGTGGCAGCTGACGGGTGGCCGCCACCTCGGCGAGCACCGCCGCCCGCAGCGACGACGGCGGGTCGACCGCCGCGGCCGCACCCAGCCGGGCTCCGGTCGCCCGCAGCTCGGCCACCTCCTGCCGGCAAGCGTCGCACTCCTCGAGGTGCCGTTCGAACCCGGCACGCTCCACATCGGACACGGCGTCCAGCGCGTAGGCGCCGGTCAGCGTGTGCGCCTCGGCGGTCATCGATCCACCCCCAAGCAGTCGCGCAGCCGGATCAGGCCGTCTCGGATCCTCGTCTTCACGGTGCCGGGCGCCACTTTCAGCACCTCGGCGACCTCCGGGTAGGTGTAGCCGTTGTAGTAGGCGAGCACGATCGACTCGCGCTGCAGCTCGGTCAGCTGGGACAGGCACTGGCGCACCCGCTCCTGGTCGAGCGTGGCCAGGGTGGACTCGGTGACCTCGTCGAAGGGCCGCTGGACGTCCATCCGGCCGGCCCGCTCCTCCCGGTCGAGCCCGGCCTGGTGCGAGCGCACGCGGTCGACGGCCCGGCGGTGCGCGATCGTCAGCACCCACGACAGCGCGCTGCCGCGTTCCGGGACGTACCTCGTGGCCTTGCGCCACACCTCCACCAGAACCTCCTGAGCCACTTCCTCGGCCTGGGCGTGGTTGCGCAGCACGCGCGTCACCAGCCCCAGCACCGGACCGGCAACGAGGTCGTACAGCGACGCGAACGCCGGTTCGTCCCCGGCCGCCACGCGCCGTAGCAGCTCTTCGGCGGTCGGGACGGACGACGGGCTGTCGTCCGTCTGCAGCCGTAGCCGCCCTCGCTCACCCATGCCCGGCAACCTCCACCTCACCCACCGGCCCTCCGGCCGGTACGAGGGGTTCGCGGCCGGTCGGCGGCGCGGACTGGTCCGGGAGCCCACGAGGAGGCGTGTCCCACTCGGACGGGGCAACTCCGGCGCTCAGACCTGTCCGCCGGGCCCGCAGCTCCGAATGTCTGGCTCGGCACCCACCCGCCGTGACCGAAGGCAGTCACCGTGTGTCACCCGGTTGCCCTTTTTTCCCAGCGCCGGTGACTTCCGGCACTTCTTGATCACTCTGAAGCGTGAAAGTTTTTCGGAACGCTGGGCGTTGAACTCACCATGGGTTATCTCTGGAACCCGACGAAGTTAACCGACGAGTAGCAAAGGTTGTCCCCATGGCCGACCCGCACAGCGTGACCAGCGCCAGCATCGACTTCGCCCTGCGGACCTTCGGGGCGGCGCCGCGGCCGGTGCCGGCGGAGCTGGAGTACGACACCCGTGACCCGTACGCGGTCGCCGTCGTGCTGCACGCCGGCCCGAGTGCCGTCCGGTGGCTGTTCGGCCGCGACCTGCTCGCCGACGGCCTGCTCGCCCGCTGCGGCGACGGTGACGTCCGCGTCGGCCCGGCCGGCGACCCCGCGCTGGTCGTGGTGGAGCTGAACTCGCCCGACGGCGCCGCGGTGCTCGAAGCGCCGGCGAAGGAGATCGCGGCCTTCCTCGACCGCACCTACGAGAGCATCCCGGGCGGGAGCGAGAGCGACTGGTTCGACTTCGACGAGGAACTCGCGAAGCTCTCCTACCAGGACTGAGTACCGTCCGGCGGGTGAGCTTCTTCCTGACGAAGGTCCTCGCCGCGCTCGAAGACGGCGGCGACCGGCCGCTGTTCCACTTCGGCGGCGTCACGACCTACCACCAGGCCCGCGACCGGCTGCGACGCCTGCACGGCGGCCTGGGCAACGCCGCAAAAGTCGCCATCGACCTGCGCAACCGGCCCGAGACGGTCCTGGTGCAGCTCGCGGCGCTGATCCGCGGCGCAACCGTCGTGCTCGTCCCTGCTTCGGCGCCGGCCCGCGACCGGCTCGCCGCCGCGGCGGGCGCCACGGTCGTCACCGACCGCCCGCACGACTGGCCCGGCGCCGACGCAAAAACCCTCGATGACCTCGACGGCGAACCCGAACCCCTGGACCTGCCCGGGAAAGTCGGCCTCCTCTTCCCCACCGGTGGCACCACCGGCACCCCGAAGCTCATCCGCCACAGCGGCATCTACGACGGCATGGCGCACATCTTCGCGCCGGATCCCGGCGGTCCCGGGCGCACGCTCCTCGTCGCGCCGATGACGCACATGACCGGCAACGCCACCGTGCTCGGCGCCATCCTGCGGCGCGACACCGTGGTCCTCCACGACGGGTTCGACGCGGGCGCGGTCCTCGACGCGATCCAGGAGCACCGCATCGACACGCTCTCGCTGACGCCGCCGCGGCTAGCCGCCGTCCTCGACCACCCGGCACGGGGATCGACCGACCTCAGCAGCGTTCGTTCGCTCTCGCTGGGCGCCGCGCCGCTGCCGCCGCACCGGCTCGCCCAGGCCCTCGACGTCTTCGGCCCGGTCGTCGGCCAGGGCTACGGCCTCACCGAAGCCCCGATGATCGCCAGTATCTCCGCCGCCGAGCTCGTCGCGCGCCCCGAGCTCCTCGGCTCGGTCGGCCGGATCGTCCCCGGGATGGAAGCCCGCATCGACAACGGTGAGGTCCTGGTCCGCGGACTGTCCATGATGGATGGTTACCTGGGCGCCGAGCCGATCGGCGACGGCTGGCTGCGCACCGGCGACCTCGGCCGCTTCGACGCCGACGGCTACCTCTACCTGCTCGACCGCGCGGACGACGTCGTCGTGGTCGGCGAGCACGGCTCGAAGGTGCCCACGACCGTCGTCGAGCACGCGCTGGCGGCGCACCCGGCCGTGACGAGCGCGGCCGTCTTCGGCCGGGGCGACCGGCTCCACGCCGTCGTCGTCGCCGGAAAGGTCACCGAAGACGAGCTGAAAGCGCACGCCCGAGCCGAGTTCGGCCAGGAGCACTACGTCCCGGCGAGCGTCACCTTCACCGACGCGCTGCCGCTCACCGAGGTCGGCAAGGTCGACAAGCGCGCCCTCGCTCAGCTCGTGACGGCGCCGTAGGACGACGACCGGACCAGCTTGGCGTACTTGCCGAGCACCCCTTCCGGGAACTTGTTGGGCAGCGGCTCCCAGCCCTCCCGGCGCCGCGCCAGCTCGGCCGCGTCGACCAGCAGGTCGATGCTGCGGCCCTTGATGTCGACGGCGATCCGGTCGCCGGTGCGGACGAACGCGATCGGGCCGGCGTCGACGGCTTCGGGCGCGACGTGGCCGATGCACAGGCCGGTGGTGCCGCCGGAGAACCGGCCGTCGGTCAGCAGGAGGACGTCCTTCCCGAGCCCGGCGCCCTTGATCGCCGCGGTGATCGCGAGCATCTCGCGCATGCCCGGCCCGCCCTTGGGGCCTTCGTAGCGGATGACCACGACGTCACCCGCCTCGATCCGGCCTTCGGTCAGCGCGGCCATCGCCTCCTGCTCGCGCTCGAACACGCGCGCCGGGCCTTCGAAGTTCTCGCTGTCGAACCCGGCGGACTTGACGACGGCGCCTTCGGGCGCGAGCGAGCCGCGCAGGATGGTGATGCCGCCGGTCGGGTGCAGCGGGTTCGCGAAGGTGCGCAGAACCTCCCCGTCGATCGGGTCCGGGTCCAGCTCGGCGAGGTTCTCGGCCACGGTGCGGCCGGTGACGGTGAGCGCGTCGCCGTGGATCAGGCCTTCGTCGAGCAGCGCCTTCATGAGCACCGGGATGCCACCGTGGCGGTCGATGTCGTTCATGACGTACTTGCCGAACGGCTTCAGGTCGCCCAGGTGCGGCACGCGGTCGCCGACACGGTTGAAGTCGTCCAGCGTCAGCTCGACCTTCGCCTCGTGCGCGATGGCCAGCAGGTGCAGCACGGCGTTCGTCGAGCCGCCGAGGGCCATCACGACGGTGATCGCGTTCTCGAACGCTTCGCGCGTCAGGATGTCGCGGGCGGTGATGCCCTTTTCGAGCAGCCCGACCACGGCTTCCCCGGACAGGTGCGCGTAGTGGTCGCGGCGGCGGTCCGCGGACGGCGGTGCGGCCGACCCCGGCATGCTCATCCCCATCGCTTCGGCCGCCGAGGCCATCGTGTTCGCCGTGTACATGCCGCCACAGGCGCCCTCACCAGGGCAGATGGCCCGTTCGATGCGGTCCAGGTCGGCGGTCCCGAGCCGCCCCGCCCGGCACGCGCCGACCGCCTCGAAGGCGTCGATCAGCGTGACGTCCTTCTCCGAGCCGTCGGTGAGCTTCACCCAGCCGGGGGCGATCGTGCCCGCGTAGAGGAACACCGACGCCAGGTCCAGGCGAGCCGCGGCCATCAGCATCCCCGGCAGCGACTTGTCGCAGCCGGCCAGCAGGATCGAGCCGTCGAGCCGCTCGGCCTGCATGACCGTCTCGACCGAGTCGGCGATGACCTCGCGCGAAACCAGCGAGAAGTGCATGCCGTCGTGGCCCATGGAGATGCCGTCGGACACCGAGATCGTGCCGAACTGCAGCGGGTAGCCCCCGGCCGCGTGCACGCCCTCCTTGGACGCCTGCGCCAGCCGGTCCAGGGACAGGTTGCACGGCGTGATCTCGTTCCACGAGCTGGCGACGCCGATGATCGGCTTGCGCCAGTCGCCGTCCCCCATCCCGACGGCGCGGAGCATGCCGCGGGCGGGCGCGGCCTCGATCCCGTCGGTCACCGTGCGGCTGCGGGGTTTCGGGTCGATGGTCATCTCAGCGGGCCTCCGATACGACGTTCGGACGCACTGCATGCTACCCGCGTCCGCGCGGTCCGCTGGCCGGAACGATTCGCTTCCCGGACTCCGGCGAACCGGCGAAAACTCGGGCAGATGATCGCCACAGTGGTGTGGGGCACGGGCAACGTCGGCCGTGCCGCAGTCCGGGCCGTCGAGGCCCATCCCGCGCTGAAGCTGACCGCAGTCCTCGTGCACAACCCCGGCAAGGTCGGCAAGGACGCGGGTGAGCTCGCCGGCGTCGGCCCGCTCGGGGTCACCGCCACCGACGACGTCGAATCCGTGCTCGCGGCGAGCCCCGGCGCGATCGTGTACGCCGCTTCGGGCGACATCCGGTTCGACGACGCGCTCGCCGACATCGTGCGCGCGGTCCGGGCGGGCGCGGTGGTCGTCACGCCGGCGCTCTACCCGCTCTACGACCAGCGCAACGCGCCGCCGGAGCTGCGGGACCCGGTGCTGGCCGCGGTCAAGGACGGCGGCGGCTCGCTGTTCGTCTCCGGCGTCGACCCCGGCTGGGGCAACGACGTGCTGCCGCTGCTGATCAGCGGCCTGGGCACCGACGTCGACGTCATCCGCTGCCAGGAGATCTTCGACTACTCGACCTACGAGCAGCCCGACTCCGTCCGGTACCTGGTCGGCATGGGCCAGCCGATGGACTACGACCCGCCGATGCTGATGACCGGCGTGCCGTCGATGGTCTGGGGCGGGCAGGTCCGGCTGATCGCGCGCGGCCTCGGCGTCGAGGTGTCCGAACTGCGCGAGACGCTGCAACGACGTCCGCTCGAGGAAACCGTCTCCACGCGGACCATGGGCGAGTTCGAAAAGGGCACCCAGGGCGCGGTCCGGTTCGCGGTGCAGGGCATCGTCGACGGCGAGCCGCGGATCGTCATCGAGCACGTCACCCGCATCCACCCGTCGTGCGCGCCGGACTGGCCGACCCCGCCGAGCGGCGACGGCGCCCACCGCGTGATCATCGAAGGCCGGCCGCGCATCGAGGTCAGCATCGAAGCTTCCGACGAAGGCGAAAACCGGTCCGCGGGCGGCAACGCCACCGCCGTCGGCCGCCTCGTCGGCGCGATCGACTGGCTCACCGCCGCGGAACCCGGTCTCTACGACGCACTCGACGTCCCGCTGCGCCCGGCAGCCGGCAAGCTCGGAAGGAGGCGCTCGTGAACATCGACATCCCCGAGGGCAAGGACCCGATCGGGTACGTGTGGGGCGAGATGGTGCCCGGCATCGGGATCGCCGCCGCGCAGTTCTCCCTCGCGGTCTACGAGCACACCACGTTGGGGCTGCGGGAGTTCGAGGCCGCGCGGCTGCGGATCGCGCAGGTCAACGGCTGCGTCTTCTGCCTCGACTGGCGCACCGAACGCGACGGCGTCAAGGTCGAAGAGGAGTTCGCCGACGCCGTTTCCGACTGGCGCACCACGGAGCTCTTCGACGAGCGCACGCGCCTGGCGGCCGAGTACGCCGAGCGCTACGCGACCGACCACCACAACCTGGACGACGAGTTCTGGAAGCGGATGTCGTCGGCCTACAGCCAGCAGCAGATCGTCGAGCTGAGCATGTGCCTGGGCTCGTGGCTCGCGTTCGGACGGCTGAACCACGTCCTCGGCCTCGACGTCGTCTGCGTGCTGCCGTCCCACCGCTCGTGAGTGGTAATTCGGGTTAGAACCCGAATTACCACTCACGACATCGCTAGAAGTCCGTGGCGATGATCTTCTCGATGTTCCGCTCGGCCAGCGCCGTGATGGTGACGAACGGGTTGACGCTCGTGTTGCCCGGGATCAGGGACCCGTCGATCGCGTACAGGCCCTGGTACCCGGTGAGCCGGCCGTAGTTGTCGGTCGCCTTGCCCAGCACCGCGCCGCCGAGCGGGTGGTACGTCAGGTGGTCACCCCAGATCTTGTAGACGCCGAAGAGGTCGGTCCGGTAGATCGTCCCCTCCTTCGAGTTGATCTTGTCGAAGATGGACTTCGCCATGTCGATCGACGGCTGCTTCCACGCCGTCTGCCAGTTCAGGTCCACCTTCTGCGTCGCCGGGTTCCACGAGAACTGCGCGCGGTTCGGGTTCTTCGTGATGGACAGGTAGAACGACGCCCACGTCTCGATCCCGGTCGGCAGCGGCGCGACCTCCGCGAACGCGCCGCCCGCGGCCCAGTTGTCGATGCCCCCGCAGGGAATCGACGACTGGAGGCTGCCGGTCGGGTCCCAGATGTGGTTGGCGCGCCCGCACATCACGTTGCCGTTGTCACCCCAGTTCTTGCCGACCTCGCCGTTGAGGTTCGGCAGCGCGCCGGTCGCCTTCAGCTTCACCAGCAGCTTGCTCGTGCCGACACTGCCGGCGGCGAAGAACACCTTGTCCGCCGTCACGACCTTGGTCGCCGTCACGGCGCCGGTGGTGTTCAGCTGCTCGATCGTCACCGTGTACCCGCCGCCGGACGCGGGTGCCACGGAAGCCACGCGGTGCAGCGGCGAGATGGTGACGCGCCCGGTCGCCTGGATCTGCGGCAGGTAGGTCTTCTGCAGCGACTTCTTGCCGTAGTTGTTGCCGTACAGGATTTCCCCGGCCAGCGCCGACCGAGGCACGGTGTTGGCCTGTTCCTGCTTCATGTAGTTCCAGTCGTAGACGTCCGGGACGAACACGAACGGGAACCCGGACCGCTGTGCCTGTTTCCGGCCGACCCGCGCGTACTGGTAACACTCGGCGGTGTCGAACCAGGCCGGGTCGATGAGCCCGACCCCGAGCCCGGCGTTGGCGCGCGGGTAGTAGGTGTTGTACATCTCGTCGGCGTTGACGGTCGGGAGGATCGCGCCGAAGTTCTCCCGCTTCGGCGTGACGGCCATGCCGCCGTTGACGAGCGAGCCGCCGCCGACGCCCCGGCCTTGGTACACGGTGATGCCGCTGAACTCCTCGGCGTCGAGGATGCCGGTGTACTTCGGGATGTCCTTGTCGATGGGGAACCCGAGGAAGTTGGACAGCGGCTGCTTCGTCCTGGTGCGCAACCAGAACGAGCGCTGGTCCGGCGTGGTCGTGTTGGCGAAGATCTTGCCGTCGGCGCCCGGGGTGTCCCAGGCCATGCCCATCTCGACCAGCTGGACGTCGATGCCGGCCTGGGCGAGCCGCAGCGCGGTGACCTGGCCGCCGTACCCCGAGCCGATCACGAGGGCGGGCACGCGCGCCGCGTCGGCGATGGCGGGGGACGGAGAGGCGGCCGCACGGCCCCCCACTGCCGCGGCCGCCAATATAGAACCGGTTCCAGCAATGAAGAGACGGCGGGAAACTGCGTCAGAAGCTGTTCTCCACACGGGTTCGTCACGCATGTGATAGTCCTCACCGTTGAGGTATATTAGAACAGGTTATAACTCAGTGGTGCAGACAAGTCGACATATACCCGCAAGTAACATCCGTGGGTTGTGCGGGGATTCCGCTGAATGGGCCATGATGGACGACTGTGGAGTCGACCCGAGTGGACCGCTGGCTGTGGGCGGTCCGGCAGATGAAGACGCGACCGGACGCCGCGGCGGCGTGCCGGGGCGGACACGTGCGCGTGAACAACAAGCCGGCGAAGCCCGCGACGACGGTGGTGCCGGGTGACGAGGTGCGCGTGCGCGTCGGCGGAACGACCAGAATCCTTGACGTGGTACGGGTGATCCAGAAACGCGTCGGCGCGGCGGACGCGGCGACGTGCTTCGTCGACCGGACCCCGAAGCCGTCCCCGGAGGCGGTGGTGCCGGTCGCCCGGCGCGACCGCGGCGCGGGCCGACCGACCAAAAGGGAGCGTCGCGTGCTGGACGCGTTCCGGTCACCGGAGCACTGAGCCGCTTTTCCCCACATTCCGGTGGCCACCTGTCCGACGCCGGCTCCGGCCGAGTTGACCTCCGAATCGACGTTCCGGGCGGGCCCGCACCGGAAATAGCCGGGAATCCGCCCGGACCGGGTGGGTCCGGGCCGAAAGTGGGTAGCCCCCCTCGCGGATGTCCGCTGTGGGGAGGAAGTCATGACCACCCGGCAAACCCGCCTGCTCGCCGCGGCGCGGCCACTGGTGGTGCGCTACTGCCGCGCCCGCCTCGGCGCGAACGCGGCCGACGACGTCGCGCAGGACGTGTGCGTCGCGCTGCTCGAGGCCCTGCCCGGCCGGCCGCCGGACCGGCCGTTCCCGAACTTCGTCTGCGGCATCGCCCGCCACCAGGTCGCGGCCGCCCGCAAGGCCGCCGCGCGCCAGCGGGACGAGCCGGTGGCCGAACTGCCCGACGAGGTCGACCCGGCCGTGGACCCGGAGAACCACGCGCTCCGGCGCGAGCTGGGCGAACGGATGGCGAAGCTGCTGCAGGTGCTGCCGGACAAACAACGGGAGATCGTCGTCCTCCGGGTGGTGGTCGGCCTGTCCGCGGAGGAGACGGCGGCGGCGGTCGGGTCGACCCCGGGCGCGGTCCGCGTCGCCCAGCACCGGGCGCTCGGCCAGCTGCGAAAGGTCGTTTCGGGCTAGCCTGGCGAAGTGAGCGACAACTTCGAAGGGCGCGACGTCGGGTCCGGGATCTCGGTCATCCGCGAAAGCAGCGACGTCGTCGGCTCCGGACCGCGCCTGCACCGCCACCCGTACACGGAAACGTTCGTGATCATCCGAGGCAGCGCCCGTTTCACGATCGGCGACACCCACCGCGACGGCACCGCGGGCGACGTCCTGGTCGTCCCGGCCGGGACGCCGCACAAGTTCGCCGTGCTCGGCCCCGGCGTCTACGAGGCCGTGCACATCCACGAAAGCGACCACTTCATCACCGAATGGCTGGAGTGACCCTCAGGACGCGTGAAACAGCGGCTAGCTCAGCACCGCGACGATCCGAGTGCCCGGCGCGAAGGCTCCGACCTCGATGTGTTCGAAGAGCCCGTAAAGCATCTTGCCCTCGTACACCCGATCGAGCGTGACACCGTGCCGGTCGTCGAAGTCGGCGATGAACCGGTCGAGCGCGGGGCTGCGCTTGGCATAACCACCGAAATGGAAGTCGAGGTCGATCGTCCAGTTCGTGGTGGCCTTCCCGTACGCGTCCTGCTGAAGCCGTCGGACTTCGCCGGCCAAGAACCCTCCGCCCTTGAGGACGGCGAACCCGATCGCGCGCCGGGGACCGGTCAGGCCACCGGCGATACCGGCGAGCGTGCCGCCCGTTCCGGTGGCACAGCAGATGACGTCGAAGTCCGTCGTGATCTCCTCGACCAGCTCGGCGGCCCCCCGCACGGCGAGACCGTTGCTACCCCCTTCGGGAAGGACGTAGCAGGGACCGAACCGGCGGACCAGCTCCGCGAGCACGGCAGGCTCCGTCTTGCGCCGATAAGCCGCACGGTCCAGGTAGGTCAGTGCCATCCCTCGTTCGGCCGCGTAGGCGAGGGATGCGTTGAGCGGCTCGTGCTCCTCGCCGCGGATGACGCCGACCGTCTCGAACCCCAGGTGGTGGCCCGCGGCGGCCGTCGCCCGGAGGTGGTTCGAGAACGCGCCGCCGAAGGTCAAGAGCCTGGTGAAGCCCTCTTCCCGGGCCGCTTCGAGGTTGTGGCGGAGCTTGCGCCACTTGTTGCCCGGGATCTCCGGGCTGATCAGGTCGTCCCGCTTGAGCTGCAAGTGGACACCGCGGCGCTCGATCCGCTCGTCACGAAGCTCCGCAAGCGGCGAAGGCAGGTTCGCGAGACCAGACAGCCCGGCTTCGCTGGTTCCCACACGGCCAGCTTAACGCCGTGCGGCCCGCTCAGAGCTCGCCGTCGCCGATCATGCCGCGGAGCTTGGTCAGGGCGCGGTACTGGGTGATGCGGACGTTGCCCGCCGAGATGCCCAGTGCGTCCGCCACCTCGTTCGCCGACAGGCCGGCCACGATGCGCAGCGACAGGATCTCCCGGTGCAGCGGTGGCAGCAGCGCCACCAGGCGGCCGAGGCGGACGCCGAGGTCCTGCTCCAGGACGTGCGCTTCCGGCTCGTTGCCGCCCAGCGGCCGGTCCGGCAGCTCCGACACCGGCTTCGACCGGTCACGCGCGACCGAGCGGAACGCGTCCGCGACCTTGTTCGCCGCGATCGCGCGCACGAGGTAGAGGAACGAGCCGCCGCGGTCCTGGTAGTTCGGCAGCACCTTCAGCACCGCCAGGCACACCTCCTGCGCGACGTCGTCGGCGGAGAGGTACGACAGGTCCCGGCCGCCGATCCGGGCGCGGCAGTAGCGCACGACCGTCGGCTTGATGAGCCGCAGCAGCGCCTGGACGGCGTCCGGGTCGCCGGTCCGCGCCGCCGCGACGACCGGGTCGAGCTGCTCCTTGGTCAGCTTGCCGTCCGGGCGCGGCAGTTCCTCCAGTACGACATAGCCCTCGACCGGGGCCGGCGTCTCCAAGGTCGTGGTGTCCACGGTTCCCTCCTCGCTCCGTCCACCGGACCCGCCGTCCACAATGGACCACAATGGTCCTTGGACGATCCGCGATCCGACATACGGAGTAATCGAGGCGCTGACCAGCAACGTTGCAAGAGCGTACTTCTTGTCCAGCAATTGTCCGTTAACCGTTCGGGCTCCCCGCCGGTCACCCGGCGCACACGGGTCAAATAGTGGACAGTTCCGCGCCACTCGGCGGAAATCGGTAGCGAAATCCCGCCGCGCGCCGATCCACCGCGCGTGACGGCAGCCGATCACCAGGGACCGAACTCATGATCACCCATTGAGCACCACGGCGGACCGGTTCGACGTGTTCCTCCGCGCCACCGGAGAGGCGGCCGACCGGGTCGAAAAGGAACTCCGGGCGGGCGGGCTGCGCGTGTTCCGCGACGGCCGTATCGACGAATTCGACATGATCACGCGCGAACGCGTCGAGGCGTTGGCCGGGGCCCGGGTGCTCCTTACCCATTGCGCGAATTCCGGGCCGGACTTCGTCGAGCGGGTCCGCCGCAAAGCGGCCACCCGTGGTCCGGGTTCGATCGGCCGTTTTGCGGAGCTGCGGGAAGTCCACACCGCACTGGACGCGCGACGGCTGGTCGTGGTCGGTGGCCTGCCCGGCATCGGCAAGACGACGCTGGCCGAGCAGTACGCGGCCCTCTTCCCCGGCCCGGTGCTCCGGACGGGCCCGTTCGGCCACCTCGCCCCGGACGACTTCCTGCCCGGCTTCCACCTGGCCTTGGCCCGGGCGGCGGTCGGCTTGGGCGTGGCAGCGTCCGGCCTGGACCTCGACCGCTTGCGCGCGGCAATCGCCGACCGAGTCGTGGAGCGGGTCCTGGTGCTGGTCGACGATCTTCCGGCCGCGCTCCCCCCGGCGGTCCTCGACCGGCTCCTGGTCCCGGCCGGTTCGGTGCGCACGCTGGTCACGAGCCGGTTCCCGCCGTCGCTGTGGGCCGCGGAGACGGTGGACCTGCCCGGCCTCACGCCGGAGGAGGGGTTACGGCTGTTCACGTCGATCCGCCCGGGTGCGGACGAGGCGGAGCGCCGGACGGTGCGCGGTGGCGACGGCCACCCGATGACGATCCGAGCGGCGGCCGACGCGGGGCACGGTGTGCTGGATTCGGCGCCGGAAGCGATCCGGGTGGTGGTCCGGGGGTTGGGCGGGTTGGCGCGCGACTTGCTTCGGCTCGGCGGGGTGCTCGCGCCGGCGCCGGTGCCGCCGGAGGTTGCTCGGGTGGCGTTGGGGTCGCCGGGCGAGGAGGAGTTCGACGCGGCGGTGGAGGAGCTGGTGGGGCACGGGTTTGCGACGTGGACCGCCGGAGAGCTGGAGACTGCGAGCCGAGCAGTGAGGGTCGTGAGTGAACCGCCGCCGGCCGCTGCGGAGTTCGCGATCGAAGGGTCGAGCGGACAGGTTGCGAGCGAACTGCCGGCTGCTGAGGAGTCCGCTAGGCCGACCGGCCGCGAACCGTGGCCCAGCGCCGAGGAACCCGCGAGCCAAGGAACGAGCACCCGGGTCGCAAGCGAACCGGCGCCGGCCGCAGGGGAGCCCGCCGCCCCGACCCGCCGCGGCCTTCCACCTGCCGACGGGGAGCTGTGGCTGCAAGCCCTCGCCGTCGAGGTTGCCCAGGGTGAGTTCGGCTCCTTCCTCGGCGAAGCACCCCAAGCCGTCCTCGACGCCGGTCTCCTCGCCCACTCCCGCGTGGTCGCCGAGCACTCACCCGCTCACCGAGTCCGCCTGCTCCGCCCCGTCGCCACCGCCTTCGAAGCCCACGGCGACCCCGCCACCGCGGGCGAAATCCACGCCGCGATCCTCGCCACCGGTGAAGCCACTGCGGCCGACCTCACCGCCGCAGCCCGCGTCGAAATCGCCTGTGGCCTCCACGCGGAAGCCGTCGAGCACGCGCGGGAAGCCCTCGCCCTCGACGGGCCCGGACGACACGCCGCGGCGATGGTCGCCGCGCAGGCCCTCGACTGCCAAGGCGACTACGCCGAAGCCGACCGGACGTTCTGGCACACCGCGCACGCCGAAGGAACCCCAGCAGCACGCGCCCAAAGACTCCGCGGCCACGTCCAAGAAGCCCTCAGACTCCTCGAAGCCGCAGCTCCCACCGCCGAACGAGACCTCGAGCGCGCCAAGTGCCTCCTCCTCGCCGGAGACCCCCAAAAGGCACACGACGTCGCCGCCGAACTCGAACTGCGGCTCCCCGAACGACACCCCCAGCACACCGAAGCCCAGCTGCTCCAGGCCGACTCAACCCTCGCACTGGACCTGGCCAACGGCCGGAGCCCCACCGAACTCCTCAAGACCTACATCGACCGACACGGCCCCGAGCACCCCCTGACCCTGACCGCCCGCGCCCGAGCCCACCCGGACCTCGAAGCCCTGGCCGAGACCGAACGGATCACCCTGCGAGCCCTCGGTGACGACCACCCGTTGAACCACCGGATCCGCCACGCCATGGCCTTGGCCCACGCCCGGCTGCGGGACTTCGACCGCCAGGCCGACCTCCTCGAGGACGTCGTCCGCGCGCAGATCCGGCTTCTCGGCCGGAGCCACCCCGAAACCGTCGAGAGCCGCCTCGACCTGGGGCTCGCGCTCGCCCTCAGCGGCAAGGGACCCCGCGAACGCGCCACCGCCCTCGTCGACGACGCCGCCCGGGATGCCGTCGGGGCTCTTCGGGGCAAAGCCCGGGCCGCGCAACGGGTCGTGCGGTTGCCGCTGGCGGTGGTCGACTCGGTGCTGACCCTCGAAGGTCAGCTCAGCCGGCCTGCCACCTGATCCCGTACGCGAACCCCGGCGCCAGGTGCCGGAAGCGGACGTGGACTTCGCCCGAACCGTCCGTCTCCAAGGCCGTCCCGCGGGGTGACCGGTCGCGCGTGTCGACCTGGAACGCCTTCTCCAGCCGGACGATCCGGTCCGGCACGCGGTCGCCGAAGCGGACGTGCAGGTCGAACAGATCGCAGGGATGGCGCGGCACGCACACGTAGTGCGGTTCCGTCATCGGCGCACGGAATCGCAGCCCGATCTCGTGCCTTTCACCACGGCGCAACGGTTCCGGCAGGCGCAACGACAACCCGACGCGGTCACTCGACTCCATCACGCGACCGGCCAGCACACCGCCGTGGAACACATCGACCTCGAGTTCCGAAGCGCGCGCCGATTCGACGGATTCGCCGGGCGCGGTCAGCGTCAACGCCAGGTCCAGTTCGGCGATTTCGTCGGCGTCGGCGACGACCCGGCGGAATTCGAACGCCTCCGCCACCGGCTGATCCAGCGCCAGTGAGACGCGCAGTTCTTCGGTGTGCCAACTCCGGCTCGGATAGCGCGGCCGGGCTTCCGGCGCGCCCGCCGCGACCGCCATTGCCGCGACCTGCTCGATTCCCTCGTCGATCCGCCGCCGCACCGTGCGGTCGTCGCGGTCGATCGTGACCGCCGCCCAGTGCACCCGTTCCTGGTAGAACGGCTTGCGCGCCCGCTCGTCCAGCGCGAACGCGGCGAGCAGGGCGATCTTCAGGTCGTCCGGCAAGGACTCGACGAGCGGGCGCAAACGACCCGACAGCTTACGCCGCATCTCCACCGTGTCGTCATCTTCCAGAATGCCGCACACGGTGCGCAATGCGGGCCCGACGCGATCCGCGAGCGGTGTGGTGAAAATTCCCCTCCCTTTGCGCAGGACCTTCAGCTCTCCGACCACGTCCGCCGGGCTGAAGTCCACCGTTCCTCCCCTCGCCGTTCCACGCACGGGGATCAATATTCGTCAGCCTCGCCGCCCCTGTCCAGTCGATCATGGCACGGCAAACGGATCGTTATCCCGCGGTTTCCCGTCCCACCTCGGCGGGAAACGGGAAACGCCTTGCCGCGCGGTTACCGGCGGCCGCATTCTGAGTGGGCCGCATCGATTACGCGGCGAAAAACCCACAAGACCACGGGGTGTTCCCGGGTGGCCCCGCGCTGCCCTCGTGCGCTCCTGTCGAAGGAGTCGAAATGAAGGTCATCTGTTCGTTTTCGCAGCTCCTGCGGCTGGCTTTCTGGCTGACGGCGGTGGCCCTGGTGGCCGGCGTCGCGCTGGGGCAGCACGGGGACACCGCACCGCCCGTGCCGGACACGCCCGTGGTCGTCGCGCACACCGAGCCCGCGAAGGAGGTGCGGTAGCGATGCAGACCCACGCGATCGGGCTGGTCCTGGCCCTGCTGGCCGGTTTCCTCGGCTGACCGCCGGGCCGTGGTGACGCTCGCCCGGGAGCCGTCACCACGGCCGGGTGATCGTCGGCGGCGCTCGCTGATCTCGGGGCGCCGCAGCTCTTCCTGATCGGCGCGGCGCCGTCCGCCGCAGACCCAGCACGAGCGCCTGGGCAGCTAGCCGGCCACCAGGCGGGCCAGCACGGACGGCACCGCCCGGTCGAGCTCCCCCGCCGCCGTCTCCGCGCCGGCCAGGTGCCGGAGCAGGGCCTGCTGGAACAGGCCGTCGAGCAGCGCGTACGCCACCGGCGGCGGCACGTCCACCGCCGCGGACGCCAGGTCCGCGTACCGCGAGACGACGTGCCAGATCATCTCCTCGCGGCGCCGGTCGATCTCGAGCACGTCGGCGCGGAACGACTCTTCGAACAGGCTCTGGTTGCGCAGGTCGTACCAGAGCCGGTGCATCTTGGCGTCCGCGCGCAGCGTCGCGGCCATCGCCGCCGCGAAGTCCCGCTCCAGCTCCTCCGCGGTCCGCGCGCGGGCGACGATCTCGTCGTACCGGGTGACGCACACTTCCTCGAACTGCCGCACGCAGTGGGTCAGCAGGTCGACCTTGTCGGCGAAGTAATAGTGCAGCACGCCGTGCGAGAAGTCCGCGTTCTGCGCGATCTCACGCAGGCTGGTGCGCGCGTACCCGAGCTCGGCGAGCGTCTGCAGAGCCGACTCGGCCAGCTGCGCGCGCCGCTGCTCGAACTTGTCGACCTGGCGGCGGGAGATCCGGTCCCGGGTCCGCTCCTTGGCCTCCGTCACCTGCACCGCCCGTCACTTCGTGGTTGCCGAATTTCATTCTATCGAGCACTTGACCGACCACGGCCGGAGCTTCTCGGGGTTCCGGACCGCCCAGATCCGCTTGATCCGCTCGCCGGCGAACTCGAACGCCATCACCGTGACGACGGCGCCGTCGCGCTCCATCACCAGGCCCGGGCGGCCGTTGACCGTCCGCTCCCGGAGGACGGTCGACGCCAGGATCCGCGCGCCGATCTCGACCGAGCGGCGCGCGATCAGCTCGGCGCCGGTGACCGGGTGCAGCACGGCGCTCACCAGGCCGCCGCCGTCGGCAGTCACGGTCGCCTGCGGGTCGAGCAGCCGCACGAGCCCCTCGATGTCCTTCGCCTCCCACGCCAGCTTGAAGTCCCGGACGATCGCCGCGCTCCGGGCCGGGGACGGCTCCGGCTCCCGGGCGGCGCGGACCCGGCGGCGCGCCGACGACGCCAGCTGCCGGCACGCGGCCGGGCTGCGGCCGAGGACGCCGGAGACCTCGCCGAAGGGATAGCCGAACACGTCGTGCAGGACGAACGCCACCCGTTCGGCCGGCGTCATCGCCTCCAGCACGACGAGGAACGCCATGGTGACCGACTCGTCGAGCGTGACACGGTCGGCCGGGTCCGCCGGGCCGGCGTCCGGCAGCGGCTCGGGCAGCCATTCGCCCACGTAGCGCTCCCGCCGGACGCGCGCCGAGCCGAGCACTTCCAGGCAGATGCGGCCGGCCACGGTCGTGAGCCACGCGCCGGGTGAACGGATCGCCGCGCGCTGCGGCTCGGACAGCGCGAACCAGCGCCCGTAGGCCTCCTGGACGACGTCTTCGGCGTCACTCAGCGATCCCAGGAGCCGGTAGGCGACGCCGACCAGCTGCGGCCGCTCGCTCAGCGCGGATGAGGTGCTCATGCGGCTTTGACGAACGGAAGCGGCCGACTGTGACAGCGGTCAAGCGCGGCTCCGCACACAACGGCCCCGCAGCACCACCGCGACCGGGTCGGCGAGCTGGTCCAGGTCGGCCCGCGGGTCCCGGTCGTACACCACCGCGTCGGCCGGGGCGCCGGGCTCCAGACCGCGCAGGCCCAGGTATTCGCGCGCGCTCCACGACGCCGCCGCCAGCGCCGCTTCCGGGCGCATCCCGGCGGCCGCCATGGCCCGGATCTCGGCGTGGATCCCGCCGTGGGGCAGGGAGTCCGTGCCCGCCAGCACCCGCACACCGGCTTCCGCCGCGGCCGCCGTCAGCGCGCCGTGCGCCCCCGCGCCGCGCAGGAACCACGTCCGCTTCGGGCTGTCGGGCGCCTTCTGCGCGTTCGGCAGGCCCGCGACCAGCGTCGACAACGTCGGGGTCAGCGCCGTGCCCTGGGCGGCCATGCGCGCCAGCAGGTCCGGGTCGAGGCACATGCCGTGCTCCAGCGAGTCGACCCCCGCCGCGACCGCCGCCGCGCCGCCCTCCGGGTGCTGGCTGTGCACCGCCACGCGCCCGCCGGCCGCGTGCACCTCGCGCACCACCGCCCGCAGCACGTCCACCGGCACCGCGGAGTCGCCGATCCGCCAGTCCGCGATCAGCTTCGCCCAGCCGGTCCGGGCGGCCTGCGCGGCGGCCAGCGCCGGCAGCTCGTCGTGGTCCGCGCGGCGGCCCCAGCCGTCGAAGAACTGGCCGTGCTGGGCCAGCCACGGGCCCGCGTGCCGCGCCCGCGGCACGTCCGGGTCTTCGCCGAACCACGGCGGCGGCTCGCCCGGCAGGCCCGGCGAGCGGATCAGCGTGACCCCGGCGTCGACGTGCTGGTGCAGCTGCTCCCGCAGCAGGTCCGCGTCCATCGGCTGCCCGACCTCGACCGCGCCGGGGTGGGTGTGCGCGTCGACCAGGCCCGGGAGCAGCCAGCCCTCGCCGACCAGCGACGCGCCGGGGACCGGGTCGGTCGTCCAGCGGTCCCCGTCGGCGTAGAGGTCGACGAACTCGCCGTGCGGCAGCGCGTACCCCCGGATGCGGACGATCACCACACCGAACGTACCCGCGTACGCGCTCCGGCGTAGCCGCAAGAGCCGTCCGCAGCCGGACGACCGGAGGCGCCCGGACCCAGACGATGTAAGGCGTCGGAAAGGAGACGCCATGACGCTGAAGAACCGGTCCCGGAAGTGGTGGCTGGTGGCGCACATCGTGTCGACCGGCGCGTGGATCGGGATCGACGCGGTGCTCGGGATCCTGGTCTGCACCGCGCTGGTCACCGACGACGCCGCCGTCCGCGTGACGAGCCTGAAGGCCCTGGAGCTGTTCGCCGTGTGGCCGATGCTGGTCGCCGCGCTGCTCGCGCTCGCCACCGGCGCCGTGCTCGCCCTCGGGTCGAAGTACGGCCTCGTCCGCTACTGGTGGGTCGCCGCGAAGCTCGCGGTCAACGTCCTGATGGCGGTGCTGATCCTCGTCGCGCTGCGGCCCGGCATCACCGCGGCCGCCGGATCCGGCCAGGACGTCGAGGGCCTGCTCTACCCCGTGATCGTCGCTCCGAGCCTGTTGCTGTTCGCCGGCGTCCTCTCGGTCTTCAAGCCGTGGGGCCGCCTCCGGAAGGAGAACCATGACCGAGCCCGTTCGGACAACCGCACTGACCAAGCGCTACGGACCCGCCGCCGCCGTCGAGGACCTGAACCTGTCGGTGCGCGCCGGTGAGGTCTACGGCTTCCTCGGCCCCAACGGCGCGGGCAAGACGACGACCCTGCGGATGCTGCTCGGCCTGATCCGGCCGACGTCCGGCCGCGTCCGGCTCTTCGGCGCCGAACCGGGCCCCGGCAGCCTCGCCCGCGTGGGCGCGCTGATCGAAGGCCCCGCCTTCTACCCGTACCTCTCCGGCCGGGCGAACCTGCGGATCCTCGCCGACCACGCCGCGGTGAGCCGCGGCCGCGTCGACGAAGTCCTCGACGTCGTCACGCTCACCGACCGCGCGAAGGACCGGTACGCGACGTACTCGCTCGGCATGAAGCAGCGCCTCGGCCTGGCCGCGGCCCTGCTGAAGGACCCCGAGCTGGTGGTGCTCGACGAGCCGACCAACGGCCTCGACCCGGCCGGCATGGCCGACATGCGCGTGACCCTGCGCAAGCTCGCCGCGGACGGCTGCACGGTGCTGCTCTCGAGCCACCTGCTGGCCGAGGTCGAGCAGATCTGCGACCGCGTCGGCGTGCTCGACCACGGCCGCCTCGTCTCCGAGACGACGGTCGAGGACCTGCGCGCCGGCGGCGCGCTGCGCGTGGTCGCCGACCCGATCGACCTGGCCCGCGACCACCTGCGCCGGCTGTACGGCGACGTCCGGGTCGACGGCAACGCCCTCGAGCTCGACGTCGACCCGGGCGAAGCCGGGCGGGTCAACGCGGAACTGGTCGGCGCCGGGCTCACCGTCACCGAGCTGCGCTGGCACGAACCCGACCTGGAACAGACCTTCCTCGCCCTGACCGGAGGGACCCCCGATGTTGCGTGACATCCGAGCCGAGCTGACCAAGCAGGCCCGCCGCCCGGCGAGCTGGCTGCTGCTGGCCGTCGCAGTTGTGCTGTCGCTGACCTTCGGTTACGCCATCCCCTACGCCGGCCTGAGCGGCGCGACGTCCGGGCCGCCGGGCTCGAACCGCGGCCTGGCGGCGATGCTGCCCGACGCCTTCGTCGGCAGCGCGCTGGGCGGGTTGCCGATCTTCGTCGGCGCCCTCGCGCTGATCTTCGGTGTGCTGGTCGCCGGGAGCGAGTACGGCTACGGCACCTGGAAGACGATCCTCGTGCAGCACCCCTCGCGCGTCGCGGTCTACGGCGCGAAGCTGGTCACCGTCGCCGCCGCGGCGCTGGCCGTGGTGCTCGCGCTGTTCGCCGCGACCGCCGGTGCGAGTGCGCTCGTCGCGTCCCTCGAAGGCCAGGCGCCGGTCTGGCCGCCCGTCACCGACATCCTGCGCGGCCTCGGTGCCGGGTGGCTCGTCGCGACCATGTGGGGCACGCTCGGCGTGCTGCTGGCGATCGGCCTGCGCTCGGTCGCGCTGCCCATCGGCCTCGGCCTGGTGTGGCTGCTGGCGGTGCAGAACCTGCTCGCCTCGATCGCCGCGCCGTTGCTCGACTGGGTGGCGCAGCTGCAGAAGGCGCTGCCCGGCCCGAACGCCGGGGCGCTGGCCGCCGCGTTCGGGGCGAACGCGCCCGGCGTCGGGCAGATCGTCGGATCGGGGCAGGCCACGGCCGTGCTGGCCGGCTACGTGCTCGTGTTCGGGGCGCTCGGCGGCTGGCTGCTGCACCGCCGTGACATCGCCTGACGCGGGGTGCCGGCCACCGGTGCGGTGAGCCGGCGCCACCGCCCGCGCGGTGTACTGTTTGCCGGTCCGACCGGCGGGTGACCCACGTGAGGTGCCATGACAGTGCGGCGGTACCCAGTGGCGGTCCTGCTCGTCCTCGTCACGGTGGCCCTGGTCGTGGTGAACGGCTTCGCGTTCTGGGGCGACACGTTCGCGCTGTGGATCGACGACGCCATGCAGCTGAGCGCCGGCGTCGGCGCGGTCGTCTGCGGCTTCCTGGTGGCCCGCCGGGTCCGCGGCCACCAGCGCTGGTGGCGGGTCCTGGTCGCGGTCGGCATGGCCGGCTGGTCGCTCGGCCAGTGCATCTGGTCCTGGTATCAGCTGGTCGACGGGCGCGGGCTGCCCTCGCCGTCGCTGGCCGACGTCGGGTACCTGAGCTTCCCGGTGTTCGCGCTCGCCGCCCTGTTCGTGCTGGCCCGGGCGCGGATCCGGCCGGACCGCGAACGCTTCCAGCCCGCGCAGTGGACCGCGCACTTCGGCGTCGCGGTGGTGCTCGACGGCCTGATCGTCACCGGCTCGCTGTTCATCCTCACCTGGACCGCGGCGCTCGGGCAGCTGGTCCGGGCCACCGCGCCGGACAAGCCGACCTGGGCCGTCGCCATCTCCTACCCGCTGTCGGACCTGGTGATCGTGGTCGTCGCGGTGCTGCTGGTCGTGTTCGACCGGGTCGACCGCCCCTACCGCGCGAACCTGCTGCTGGCCGCGGTCGGGATCGTCGCGCTGGCCGCGTCCGACAGTGTGTTCGCCTACCTGGTCAGCATCGGCGCGGAGAGCATGAAGCCGTGGTCGGACGGCGGTTTTGTGCTCGGGCCGCTGTTCATCGCGTTCGCGCTGCTGGTGACGCCGGGCGCGCGGCGCCGTGAGGACGCCGCGACGGCGGGCGGGGTCGACTGGTGGCAGCTGGCACTGCCGTACGTCCCGGTCACCGCCGTCGCGCTGCTGATCACCGGGCAGCT
This sequence comes from Amycolatopsis sp. NPDC104587, assembly GCF_055583645.1. Taxonomy (NCBI): domain Bacteria; kingdom Bacillati; phylum Actinomycetota; class Actinomycetes; order Pseudonocardiales; family Pseudonocardiaceae; genus Amycolatopsis; species Amycolatopsis sp. NPDC104587. The sequence goes on along the minus strand of NZ_JBVJNO010000002.1, from coordinate 404,872 downwards.
GCTGGCCGGCGCGGGCCCGGACGGCGTCGAGGTGTTCGTCGGCGTGCTCGTGGTGTTCCTCGTGCTCGCCCGGCAGCTGCTTTCCTTGCTGGACAACCGGTTGCTGCTGCGCCGCGTCTACGAAGGACAGCAGGCGCTGACCCACCAGGCCTACCACGACCCGCTGACCGGGCTGGCCAACCGCGCGTTGTTCGCCGACCGGCTCGACCGCGCGGTCGAGGTCGTCGACCGGCCGCTGGTGCTGATCTTCGTCGACCTCGACGACTTCAAGGAGGTCAACGACCGGTTCGGGCACGCGGGCGGCGACGTCCTGCTGCACGCCGTCGCCCAGCGGCTGCTGAGCTGCGTGCGCGCGACCGACACGGTGGCGCGCCTGGGCGGCGACGAGTTCGCGATCCTGCTGGAAGGTGAGCTGGACGCGCCGCAGGCGGTCGCCGACCGGATCCAGGGCGCGCTGCGGCGGCCGTTCGCCGTGCACGGCACGCTCGTCCCGGTCCGCGCGAGCATGGGCCTGGTGGTGCCGGACCCGGCCGAGCCGCTGGTGACGTCGGACGTGCTGCTGGGCCGCGCGGACACGTCGATGTACGCGGGCAAGCGGCTGGGCAAGGACACGACGGTCGTCTACCGCCCGTCCCAGGACGGCCCGCCCGACTTCCCGGCGGCGCTGCGCCGGGCTTCCGGCGGCATCCCGGAGGGCTTCGGGCTGGTGTTCCAGCCGATCGTCCGGCTGGCCGACGAGACCCCGGTGGCCGTGGAGGCGCTGGCCCGCTGGACCACGCGCGACGGCACGTCGGTCTCGCCCGAGACGTTCGTCCGCGCGGCCGAAAGCGCCGGGCTCGGCGCCGAGCTGGACGCGCTGGTGCTCGACCTGGCCTGCCGCGAGATCACCGCGGCCGGGCTGGACCTGACCGTGCACGTCAACGTCTGCGCGAGCCGGCTGGGCGCGGCCGCGCTGGAGGAGAGCGTCGCGGCGGCCCTGGGCCGGTACGGGCTGCCCGCGTCCCGGCTGGTCGTCGAGATCACCGAGACGGTGCCGGTGCCCGACCTGGCCGCGGGCGCGGCCGCGATCCGCCGCCTGCAGGCCCTCGGCGTCCGGGTGGCGCTCGACGACTTCGGCGCCGGGTACAGCTCGCTGACCGTGCTGCACGCGCTGCCGGTCGACCTGATCAAGCTGGACCGCGCGCTGACGACCGGCGTCCAGCCGGAGCGCGACGCGGCGCTCTGCCGGTCGCTGGTCGGGCTGTGCGCCGACCTCGACCTCGACGTGGTCGCCGAGGGGATCGAGACGGCCGAGCAGGCCGAACTGGTGGTCCGGGCGGGGTGTCCCGCTGCCCAGGGGTACCGGTTCGGCCGCCCGGCGCCGCTGTCCGCGCTACGGCTCACGACGATCCCGGCGAACTGACCGCGCCCAATGTGGCCTTCGGTGCGTCTGACGCACCCAAGGCCGCCTTGGGGCGCTCAGCTCGCGCGCACTCCCGGCGGCAGCACGCCGAAGATCGTCGCCGTCGAGCCCGCGCCCTTGCGGTTGATCGGACCGCCCGCCAGCACCCACGCCCCCGTCGTCGGCAGCGCCTTCAGGTTCGCCAGGATCTCCAGGCTGATCCGGTGGCGCCGGTAGACGAGCTTCGACACGGTGTAGGTCTCGTCGAGGCCGACGTCCGGGCTGAACGTGTCGGTGCCGGTGCCGCCGCGGCGGCCCAGCCGGCCGGTGTCGATCAGCCACTTCACCGCCGGGATCGAGAAGCCGGGCTGGTGCAGCACGCCGTCGGCGCCGGTGTTCGGGTAGGCCGGGGTGCCCCACTTGGCGTCCCAGCCGGTCCAGAGCACCACGACGGCCTCGTCGGGGATCCGGCCGTGGCTCCGCTCCCACGCCTTGAGGTCGTCGACCGTGACGGCGTAGTCGGGGTTGCGCGCGGCCTTCGCTCTCACGTCGATCTTGACGGCGGGCCGGAATAGATCGGCCGGGTCCATGTCGTCCGCGAGCGGCTCGCCGGTGGTGAAGTGCCCGGGCGCGCCCCAGTGCGTCCCCGTGTGCTCGCCTTCGCGGACGAACTGCAGGTAGTAGCCGTCGTCGGGGATCGTGGCGATGGTTTCCAGCTCGAAGGCCGGGTCGCCGGGGAACACGTTGGTCGTGGCCGGGTCGTTGACGTGCGACAGGTTGACCAGGTTCAGCTGGTCGAGCCGCACCGGCGGCGTCGCTTGCGCGGCCTGGGCCGTCCGCCCGGACAGCGCGGCGCCGAACACCCCGGCCAGCCCCGCGGCCAGCACCCTGCGTCTCATCGGCATGGGGAATCACCTTTCACCGGAACACCGCCCGTGCGGCGGCCTGCACGGTGATATCACCCGCGCCCGCCGCGGCCAAGGAGTTGCGCGAGGATGGGCGCATGGACGACGACATCGAAGACCACGCCGACGAAGGCATCCTCGATCCCGAGGACACTTTGGACGACCGCGACGAGCAGGCGGAGGGTTATTCACCGCCGGAACGCCCGCGGGGCACCGAAGAATGGGGCACCACCGCGCGCGAGGCCGCCGAAGGCGAGAGCTGGGAAGGCCGGCTGGCGCGCGAGGTCCCGGACGTCGAGGACGAGGAGGGTGACGGCCTCGGCGACAGCGACGACACCGACGGCGAGCTGATCGACGACGAGGTCGGCGACGTCCGCGCGGGCCGCCTGGTCGCGACCGACGAAGGCTTCGGCGAAGACAGCGACGAAGAGCTCTACGCGTCCGACGCGGGGATCGACGGAGGAGCGGCGTCTGCGGAGGAAGCGGCCGTGCACGTGATCGACCCTTCGCGGCGCTGGTGAGGTGACCGGACCCGCCCCCACGACGGGTCCGGTCCCCCGATTTCCGCGAGCGGCCTAATCCTTTCCCCCGTCCGGCGCGTGAGGGTAGGTGGCAGAGCGGTCAGCGTCCGGATCCGGCCGGGCCCCGCCCCCGCCGCGGAGGGACACGGATGCTGGAAGGGCTGCTGACGGCCGGCGCCGGCGCGCTGTACGACACGATGGTGCGCACCGGGCCGGTGCCGCTCGACGACCCGCGGGCCGAGAGCCCGGAGATGCGGGAGCTGTTCGACCGCGGGTTCGTGCGCCGCGACTACCGCGAAGACCCGGTGATCGCGCCGATGGAGCCGGTCCGGGCGGTCGACCACGCCATCCTGGGCGCCCAGCAGCGGCTGCTGGAGCAGCAGCGCCAGATCGTCGCCGCGCGTCAGCAGCTCGACATGCTGCAGGCGGTGTACCGGGCCGCGAACGGTTCGGGCGGCGACTCGGCGGTCGAGGTGCTCACCGACCCGCGGCGGATCGGCTCGCTGTCGCTGGAGCTGTGCCTGTCGGCGCGCGAGGAGTTCCTGACGTTCACCACGCGCCACTTCCGCCGGAAGCCGGACGCGAGCACCGTGATGCGCCTGCCCGAAGCGGTGACGGAGCGCGGAGTGCGCCTGCGCAACGTCTACGAGCGCGCGGCCCTGGAGTTCGATGGCGCGAAGGAGATCGTCGACGCGAGTGTCGCGGCGGGCTGGACCATGCGGGTGGCCCCGGAGCTGCCGATGAAGATGGTGGTCGCGGACCGGCATTCCGCGCTGGTGCCGCTGGACCCGAGCGGCATGGAGGGCGCGGTGTTCGTCCGCAGCCCGACGATCGTGGCGGCCCTGCGCATGCTGTTCGAGCTGGTCTGGAGCCAGTCGGTGGCGGTCCACGGCCCGGCGGCGCAACCCCGCCACGGTCTGACCCCGACGCAGGAGAAGGTCCTGGACCTCCTGGCCACGGGCATGACGGACGGAGCGATCGCCCGCCACCTCGACGTGAGCGAGCGAACGGTCCGGAGGCACGTGCAGGGGTTGTTGGAGGCGTTGCAGGCGGACAACCGGGTGGCGGCGGTCTTCGCCGCGACCCGGCTGGGCTGGCTGGGCTGAGGCCCGGTCGCGGCGGCGAATTCAGCAGCAGATCGCCGACGCCCGGCTGCACCGCGGGGCGCGGCCCGAAGCGCGGCTCGCAGGCCGGGCCGAGGCCGAGCGCGGGATCGCAGCCCGAACCGGCGAAAATCGCCGCCAGGCAAACCCGCGGCCGCGACCTCGACCCACCTCTCCGAACCTCGCGCTACTCCAGCTTCTTGCACTCCGGCGGCCCGTGGGTCCAGATCCAGATGCACACCCCCGGCCCCCGCACCCCCGGGGGACCGCCGTCCGCCGCGGCCACCGGTGCTGTCACCGTCACCATCGCCGCTGCCGCGAGCAAGCTCGCCAGCACGCGCTTGGCCATGCCTCTTCCTTCCGCGCCGTGATCTCCCCGGCCCCAAAGTAAGACCCCCGGCACCTCACCGGCAGGGGCGGCTTCGGCCAGTGTCCGGTTCCGGCCACTGTCCGCCCGGCCGGAACCGGACGTTGGCCGCCCTCGACCGGTGCGCCGCGCCGTCCGGGCTCCTACCGTCGATCGCATGGGAGACGACGCGCCGCCGCGCTGGTGGGCCGAGGAGGGCACCCGCCCCCGGCCGGAGCCGCCCGGCTGGTGGCCCGAAGCCGACACCCTGCACTGGGTCGGCCAGACCGCGCCCGCGGACCCCGAGAAGACCGCTTAACCGGCCCGCACGACGTCCAAGTACTCCGAAATCGCGTCCCGGTTGCGCAGCAGGCATTCCGCGCGCCGGGTCATGCGGTCGCGTTCCGCCTCCAGGGTCGCGATCATCTCCGGGGTCGCGTCCGGGAAGTGGATCGCGCGGGGCTTGTCGAGGCACGGCAGGATCTGTTTGATGATCCGGGTGGGCAGCCCGGCGTCGAGCAGCCCGCGCACCTGGATGACGCGGTCGACCGACGGCTCGGCGTAGTCGCGGTAGCCGTTGGGGCCGCGGGCGGCGATGATCAGGCCCTGCTCCTCGTAGTACCGGAGCAGCCGGCGGGCCGTGCCGGTGCGCTCCGAGAGTTCGCCGATCCGCATGTGCGCCACCTCACGTAGACCTTCACACGTATGTGAAGGTTCGAGCATAACGGCATGAAGAGCTCGCTTCTCGCCCTCACCACCGCCGCGTTCGTCACCGTGCTCACCGAAGCGCTGCCCGCCGGCGTGCTGCCCGGCATGAGCGCGAGCCTGGGCGTCGGCGAGCCCGCCGCGGGCCAGGCCGTGACGATCTACGCGCTCGGCACCGCCCTCACCGCGATCCCCCTCGCCGCGGCCACCGCGACCTGGCCCCGCAAGCGTTTGCTGCTGACCGGGGTGGCCGGGTTCGCCGTCGCGAACACCGTCACGGCGCTCTCGCCCGACTACGCGCTGACGATGGCGGCCCGGTTCGTCGCCGGGGTGGCCGCGGGGGTCGTCTGGGCGCTGCTGGCCGGGTACGCGCGCCGGCTCGCGTCGCCGGAAAACCAGGGCAAGGCCATCGCGGTCGTGATGGCCGGCATCCCGCTCGCGCTCTCGCTCGGCATCCCGGCCGGGACGTTCCTCGGCGGCCTGGCCGGCTGGCGCTCGGCGTTCGGCGTCATGTCGGTGATCGCCGTCGTGCTGCTCGCCTGGATCGCCGCGCGGGTCCCGGACCAGCCTGGACAGGCCGGCGGCCGCGTGCCGGTCCTGCGCACGCTCACCGTGCCGGGCGTGCTGCCGGTGCTGGCCGTGACGCTGGTGTTCGTGCTGGCCCACACGGTGCTCTACACCTACATCGCCGCGTTCCTCGGCCACGCCGGGATCACCGCGGTCGACGCCGTGCTGCTCGTGTTCGGCGTCGCGTCGATGGCCGGGATCTTCGTCGTCGGCGCGGTGATCGACCGTGCGCTGCGCACCCTGATGGTGCTGAGCACGATCCTCGTCGCGGGGGCGGCGACGCTGCTCGCGGTGTTCGCGGGCAGCCCGGCGCTCGTCTTCGCCGCGGTGGCGCTGTGGGGCCTCGGCTGGGGTGGTGTCCCGACGCTGCTGCAGACGGCGGCCGGGAACGCCGGCGGCGAGGCGGCGGACAACGCGCAGGCCATGCTCGTCACCTTGTGGAACGCCGCGATGGCCGCGGGCGGGGTGGCCGGCGGGGTGCTGCTCGACGCCGCCGGGCCGGCGTCCTTCCCGTGGACGCTGCTGGTGCTCCTGCTGCCGGTGCTCGCCGTGGTCCTCGGCGCCCGGCGGCACGGCTTCCCGGCCCGGTCCTGAGTGGACGAAGGGCCCGGGCGGGTTCGCGCCCGGGCCCTCCAGCTAAGGGGTTCAGCAGCGGCCCGCGATGGCCCGCAGCAGCTCCGCGTTGGTGGTGTCCCCGGACAGCTCCCAGGCGAACACCCCGCCGAGCCCCTGCGACTTCGCGTAGCCGGCCTTGGCCGACGCGGTCTCGGGGGTGTCGTAGCTCCACCACTGCGAGCCGCACTTCGCGTACGCCGTACCGGCGATCTTGCCGTTGGCCGGGCAGGTCGTCTTGAGGACCTTGTAGTTCTCGACGCCGTCCTCGCCGGTCGTCGTCCCGGTCACCGGACCGGTCGCGGCGCCGCCCGGCTGCTTCTGCGTGACGCCGTCCCAGCCGCGGCCGTAGAACCCGAGGCCCAGCAACATCTTCGACGACGGAACACCCTGGTGGCGCAGCTTCTGGATGGCCGCGTCGGCGAAGAACCCGGCGGTCGGGATGCCCGGGTAGGACCGCAACGGCGAGTGCGGCGCGGTCGGCCCGGTCGGGCTGGCGCCGGAGACGAAGTAGTCGTAGGTCATCACGTTGTACCAGTCGAGGTAGCGGCTCGCCCCGGCGTAGTCGTTCGCGTCGATCTTGCCGTTCTTCGAGCCGTCGGCGGTGATCGCGGCGGTGACGAGCTGCTTGTGCCCGAACCTGTCGCGCAGCGCCTTGACCAGCGCCGTGAACGCCTTCGGCCCGCTGGTGTCGCAGGTCAGGCCGCAGGCGTTCGGGTACTCCCAGTCGATGTCGATGCCGTCGAAGACCCCCGCCCAGCGCGGGTCGTTGACGAGGTTGTAGCAGGACTCGGCGAACGCGGCCGGGTTCTTCGCCGCCTCGGTGAAGCCGCTCGACCAGGTCCAGCCACCGAAGGACCACAGCACCTTGAGCTTCGGGTGCAGCTTCTTCAGCTGGAGGATCTGGTTGAAGCTGCCGTGCAGGGTGCCGCTGTCGGCCTGGCCGTTGACGCTCATGGCGGCGTCGTAGGGCATGTCGTGGTCGGCCCACGGGTCGCCGACGGCGCAGCCGCCACCCGTCACGTTTCCGAACGCGTAGTTGATGTGGGTCAGCTTCGCGGCCGACCCGGACGTCTCGATGTCCTTGACGTGGTAGTTGCGGGCGTAGACGTCCCAGTCGGCGAAGTAGGCCATCACCTTGCCCTGGGACTGCCCCGCTTCGGCGGGCGGCGCGACGACCGAGGCGCCGGCCAACGCCACTACGGCGGCGGCGATGCTTTTCCTGAAGCGGAGCACGGAATTCTCCTTCGGCGAGCCGGCCGGTCGGACGCGCTGAGGCTAACAGGTCCAGACCACTGCGGACCAGGGTGAATCGTTGCGGTCAAAGGGTTTCGCACTGGCCCCGGAGCCGGGTCCGGATTCACCGCATGGGATGATCCCGCGATGACCGAGTTCGGCTGCGCCCGCTGCTCCGGCGAAGACGCCCTGACCGCGCTGGCGTTCTGCACGACCCGCCTGCGCGAAACCCACCGCCTGGTCGAACAGTCGCATTTCGGCATCTCCCTGCGCGAATGTCCCGAATGCGGCCAGGCGTTCGCCGCGATCTTCTCCGAGTTCGTCGACTGGTCCGGCGGCGAGGACGCGCAGTACTTCGACTACGTCCCGCTCACCGCGGCCGAGGTGACCTCGTTGGCGGCGCAGGGATCCCGGGTGGACCTCGTGCGGCTCGGCGCGCTCGGCAGCGTCCGGCGGCGGCTCTCGTCGAGCTGGCCGACCGGCGCGGAGAAGAAGATCGGCTGGCGGACGGACTCGCTTTCGGTGCGCGAAGGCTACTGAGCGGCCAGGCGGAGGATCGCCGCGGCCGAGCGGTCGACGTCTTCCTCCGTGGTGGCCCAGTTGGACACCGAAATCCGCAGGAGACGGCGGCCGCGCCAGGTCGTGCCGCCGAGCCAGCAGGTGCCTTCGCGCTGGACGTTCCCGACGATCGTGTCGGTCCGGGCGTCGTCGCCGAAGGACACCAGGACCTGGTTGAGCACGACGTCGTTCGCGATCTCCGCGCCGCCGTCGGCGAGCGTCCGCGCGAAGCGGCGGGCCAGGCGGCAGCAGCGGTCGACGAGCTCGGCGACGCCGTCGCGGCCCAGTTCGCGCAGCGCGGCCCAGACCGTGAACCCGCGGGCGCGGCGCGACGACTCGGGCGTCAGGTCCCCCATCCCGGACACCTCACCGGCGCCGGTGAGATAGGCCGCGCGGTTGGCGAAGGCGGCGGCGTGAGCGTCCGGGTGGGCGCAGAAGGCGAACCCGCAGTCGTACGGGACGTTCAGCCACTTGTGCCCGTCACAGGCCCAGGAATCGGCCAGCCCGGCCCCGTCGACGAGGCCCGCGGTGGCCGGGTTGGCCGCGGCCCAGAGCCCGAAAGCGCCGTCGACGTGCAGCCAGGCATCCTTGGCGGCTTCGCGGGCGGCGCGGAGGTCGTCACACGCGCCGGTGTTCACGTTCCCCGCCTGGACGCAGACGATCGCCGGCCCGGCGCCGGCGTCGACGACGCGCGCGAGGTCGGCGACGTCGATCGCGCCCTGCGGCCCGGCGGCCACCGGCTCGACGGCCCGGGTGCCGAAGCCCAGCAGCCGCAGGGACCGGTCGATGGTGGCGTGCCGCTCTTCACTCGCGATGACGCGGACGCGCGGGGCGCCGGTGAGCCCGTCCCGCTCGACGTCCCAGCCCGCTGCGGCGAGCACGTGGTGCCGCGCGGCGGCGAGCCCGGCGGTGTTGGCCGCCTGCCCGCCGGTGACGAACCCGGCCGACGCGGTGGCGGGGATGCCGAGCAGGTCCTTCAGCCAGTCACCGGCGGCGGCTTCGGCGGCCGCGGCGGCCGGCGAGAGGACGGCGTTGAAGGCGTTCTGGTCCCAGCCCGCGGTGAGGACGTCGGCGGCGGTGGCGGCGGGCAGGGACCCGCCGATGACGAACCCGAAGAACCGCGGCCCGGCGGTGGCGACCAGCCCGGGCCCGGCGGCCCGGGCGAGCTCCTCCAGCACGGCGGACGGCGGCGTGGGGTCGTCACGCAGCTCCCCGAACCCGGCACGCAGGGCGGCGGGATCGACGGACCGGGCGACTGGCCGCTCCGGCAGGCTTTCGCGGTGGTCGGCGGCCAGCTCGGCGGCCCGGGCCAGGAGGTCACGCATCTCGTCCACGGCCCGACTCTAGGCCCCGCCAGGCCGCCTTCGGGTGGGCCGCGCGACGGTTCTCGCGGGCCAGCTCGACCGTCGTCGCGATCCGGCGCTGCCAGGTCTCCGGCCGCTTGGCCTTCGCGATCCACTCCAGGATCAGCCGCTTCGACGACGGCGGGAACGCCGCGAAGTGCGCGGCCGCAACCGCGTCGAAAGCCCGCTCCAGATCCGCCGGCACGACTCCGTCCTGAGCCGGCGCCAGCACGTCCCAGGTCCCCGTCCGCCGGGCGAGGTCGACCATCGCCTGTCCCGCCGGGGTCATCAGCCCCGCCGACGTCAGCCGCTCCACGCGCAGGCGGTTCACGCGGCTCCACGTGCTCTTCGGCTTGCGCGGCGTGAAGCACAGGTACGTGCTCTCCGTGTCGCGCCGGAGCGCCTTGCTGTCGATCCAGCCGAAGCACAGCGCCTGCTCCATCGCTTCGTGGACCAGCACGCCGGGCGCGGCACTGTGCTTGCGCCGGATCACCAGCCAGATCGACGACGTCGTGCCGCACGACGCCAGCCACTCCCGCCACTCGGCGACCGACGTGACCTTCAGCACCGCGACGCCTTCCAAAGCCTCCATGCCCACATCATCAGGGGTGAAGTGTTCACCTTCTGAGCACTTTGCCGTGGGAACAATCGGGACCCTCCCGGCGTAGCGTCTTGATATGGAGACTGCGCTCAGCACCGACCGGCTCGTGATCCGGGACTGGACGGTGGACGACGCCGAAGCCGCGTTCGAGATCTACGGCGCGGAAGACGTCACGCACTGGCTGACCCCGGCCATGGACCGGGTGGGCGACGTCGGCGCCATGCGCGCCGTGCTGAACGCGTGGCAGGAGGCGCAGCCCAACCTCTGGCCGCCGCGCGGGCGCTGGGCCGTGGAGCGCAAGGAGGACGGCGCCGTGATCGGCGGCCTCGGCATCCGGCTGCTGCCGCCGTACGAAGAGGACCTCGAGCTGAGCTGGCAGCTCAGCCCCGGTGTCTGGGGCCAGGGTTACGCGTCGGAGGCGGCGCAGGCGCTCATCCAGTGGGCGTTCACGCAGGACACCGACGAGCTGTTCGCGGTCGCCCGGCCGAACAACACCCGCGCGATCGCCGTCGCCAAGCGGCTCGGCATGCAGTGGGTCGGCGAGACCGACAAGTACTACAACCTGCGGCTGCAGGTGTACCGGATCCGGCACACCGACCTCATGGACTGACCGGCTCCAGCAGGAAGACGCGGATCTCGCGGTGCTCGGCCCGCACGGCGTACTGGTCGTACGCGGGCCAGTACGCGGCGACCGCGTCCCACATCTCCTGGCGCTCGTCGCCGGCCAGCAGCCGCGCGGTGACTTCGACGGCGCGGCCGGCGATGGTCATCGAGGCCTTCGGCTCGGCGAGCAGGTTGCCCGACCACGCCGGGTGCGCCTCACCGCCGAAGTTCGAGCCGATGACGACGTACCCGCCGGCGCGCTCGACGTACAGCAGCGGCACCTGCCGCGGCTCCCCGCTGCGACGCCCGACGGTGGTGAGCAGCATGGTCCGCAGCCCGACCGCCGTGCCGACGCCGAACCGGCCGCCGCTGACGCGCAGCAGCACCCGGTCGGCCGGCGCGAGCGCGCGCCCGACCGCCGCGAACGCCTTGCTCTTGCCGATCCCCGCAAAGACCTTCCGCAACTCCGCCACGCTCAAACCCTAGCGGCCTGACCCTGCCGCGGCTGGTCGTGAGTGGTAATTGGGGTTAGAACCCTCATTACCACTCACGACCCCGGGCGGGCACTCACCAGGTGGCGGGGGCGGGCGGCGCGACGACCGGCGGCCGGTCGTCGCAGGTGATGGTGTTCGGCAGCAGCCACGGCGCGAGCCAGCCGCCGTCGTTGCCGCCGAGGTCGGTCAGCGCGAACTCCGACCCGGTCGGTGGGAAGTTGAACGACCCGCAGTTGTTGACCCCGACCGCGCCGACGTTGCGCGCGTCGACGTTCCGGAACGACGCCGAGCCGGCCGACCGGGCGCTCAGCACCGACGTCCCGGCGCCGTCGACCCGCAGGTCCGCGAACTTCAGCCCGGTGATCGAGTACTTGTCCTTCACGGGGAAGTCGCTGACGAGCATGATCGCGTTGTAGGTGTTGTCGAGGAAGTGGTCACCGGTGACCTCGACGTCGGCGGCGATGTCCCGCTCCAGCGCGTAGAACCAGAGCGCGCCCAGCCCGATCCGCCAGTTCAGCTCGAAGGTGCCCGCCCGAACGGTGGTGTTGTCCGTGATCCGCAGCTTCCCGGTGAAAGGCTCGGCGCCGAAGCGCGAGCCGGCCTGGATCGCGCTGCCTTCGCGGATCGGGTCGGCGACGAGGTTGCCGGACACGGTTGTGTCCGTGCCGCCGTAGATCGCGATCCCGTTGGCCAGCACCGGGGTCTGGACGGTGTTGCGGCTGAACGTGTTCCGTGCGTTTTCGGTCTTCTCCGACCACATCGCGAGGCCGTCGTCGCCGGTGTTGCGGACGAAGTTGCCCGCCACCACCGAATCCGTGACGCCGGTGTGGAAGTTCAGCCCGTCGGCGATCTGGTCGGCGATGACGTTGCCGGTGACGCGCGTGTTCTTCATCGGGCCGTCGAACCACAGGCCCACCTTGGTGTGGTGCAGGTACAGACCGTCCACAGTGGAGTCGCTGAGCGCGCCGCCGACGGCGTTGACCTGGTCGGTGTCGACGCGCTCCCGGACGTCGCCGACGATCGCGAAGCCGGAGAGGTGGACGTCGTGGCTGCCGCCGACCGCGGCGTCCTTGCCGTAGAAGCCGACTCCGGTGTGGACCGAGCCGTCCGGCGCCGGGCTGTCCAGCTTGACCTCGTGCCCCCGGACGATCGTGTACCAGCTGCCCGCGCCTTCGATCGTGACGTCGTCGACGATGATGTGCCGGTTGACCTGGTAGGTGCCCGGCGGCAGGTAGACCTTGAGGTGCGCCCGGCGGGCGAAGGCGATCGCGCGGTCGATCGCGTCGGCCGAGTCGCGCCGGCCGGTCGGGTCGGCTCCGAAGAGCAGCACGTTCGCGGCGAAGAGGTCGACGCGCGGCGGCGCGACCAGTTCGGAGTCGAGCAGGTCGACAACCGTCCACGCGGCGGCCGTCCCGGCCGGGACGGTCAGCTCGACCTTGTCCCCCGCCCGGTAGGTCCTGCCGAGCAGCAGGCGCTGCTCGTCGTAGAAGTGGCTGGGGCGGAAGGGTTTCGTGATCACCGGCGCCGGGGTGGTGGCCGCGGGCACACACGAGCACTCCGTGATCCACCAGTCGGGGTGCAGCAGGTCCGCGGCCGGGTCGTTGGTGAACGGGTACTGGTTGTAGAGCCAGGAGTACTGCGAGGTCAGCGTCATCCGCTGCCGGTGCGCGCCGTTCACGGTGACGTCGAGCGGCGCGGTGATCCCACCGCCGCCCGGCGCGTCCGGGATGCTGTACCGGACGGTGACCGCGTTCGCCGCGGCGGGCAGCGTGAACTCGACGTGCTGCCCGGCGCTCAGCTGGACCGCGCGCCGCCCGGACGCCTCGGCGGGCAGCGTGTAGGCCGAGCGGTCCGGGCCGATCACGACGCCGTTCGTGCGGGCGTTCTCGGCTTCCTGTTCGAAGAAGCCGACGGGAGCGCCGCGCCCGGCGACCAGGCCCGGGTCGAGCGCCGCGCGCGTCACGACGGGCCGGTCCGCGGCGGCGGTCGCGGGGGCCGCGACCGAAACGAGCGCGGTGACCACCGCGACGAGCGTGGCTCCGAACGTGCGCAGCGACATCGCGGCCTCGATTCTCTCGGGAGTGCGGCGGAAGAGTAGGTCGCGCACACCCGAACCCACAAGGTGTTGCCCCGATTTTGCCCAAATTTACTCGGTACTTGCACGTATCAATACAGAAGTTGCGCAACCCGACGTCTGGCAGGGTGAACCCATGACTCGTCCCGAAACCGCCGCCGAGGTCTTCGACGCGCTCGGCAAGGACTACGAAACCGCTTTCCGCGCCGCGACCGCGCAGCGGGACACGATCACCGACCTGCTCGAGACGCTGCCCGCGGCCGCGAAGGTGCTCGACCTCGGCGCCGGCACCGGCCGCCCGGTCGCCGAGCGGCTGGCCGCCGCGGGCCACGAGGTGACCGGCTACGACGTCGCCCCGAAGATGGTCGAGCTCGCGCGGGCGCAGGTGCCCGCCGCGCGCTTCGAGCTCGGGGACATGCGTGAGCTGAGCTTCGACGACGGTTCCTGGGACGCGATCACGGCGTTCTTCTCGATGCTGCAGCTCCCCCGGCCCGACCAGGAGACGATGATCGGCCGGTGCGCGACCTGGTTGAAGCCCGGCGGCCTGCTGGTGTTCGCGACCGTGCCGGCCGATGTGGACGGCGTCGACATCGTCTTCATGGGACACCCCGTGCGCGCGAGCAGCTTCGCGGCCGACGCGCTGGCCGAGCGCCTGCGGGCGGCGGGCCTGGAGATCGTGCGCGAGGAGCACGCGGAGTTCGTCCCGGACCACCCCGGCGCCACGCCCGAGCCGCACGTCTACCTGACCGCGCGCAAGCCTTGATGGGTCGATCGTGCCATTGCCGATCCGGCCAAAGGCAGGCCGCCCTTCGAGCGCCAGGCAACCGTGGCCCGAGAGCCATGCGGCCGTAGCTGTGACCGGATTGGCAATGAAAGGCAGAGCAACCCCTCACACCGACGATCACCCGTTGGACATGAATTTTGCTCAAGTTCGTGCATGTCCCCGACCCCGGACCCGAGCTAAAGTGAGGGATGGGCACTCTGGCCGGGCCGGTACCTCGCGAACACCGCGAGCTCGTGCGCGAGATGCTGGCCCGGCTCCCGGAGTTCTCCGACCGCCTCGCCCGGCTGCTCAGCACGGAAGACGAGTTCTACCGCCAGGTTGACGACGTCGCCCCCGACGAGCTGCGGCAGGTCTGCCGCGCCAACCTCGAACGCGCGTTGTCGGCGCTGGCCGAAGGCCGCGGCCTGGCCCTCGACGCCGCCCGCAAGACCGGGCTCGTCCAGGCGCGCCAGGGCATCCCGCTGCCCGCGGTGCTGCGCGCGTTCCGGATCGGCGGCACCTTCGTCTACGAGGCCCTGCTCGAGCTCGCCGGCCCCGGGTTCCTCAACCCGGCCCGGACGATCGAGATCAACTCCTACGTCTGGAAAGCGATCGACCTCTACTCGGACGCGCTGACCACGGCGTACGACGAGGTCGCGGCCGAGCCGTCGCACGCGAACGTGCGACGGCTGGAAGACCTGCTGCGCGGCCGGCTCACCGGCCAGGCCGAGATGGAGGCCGCGGCCCGCGACCTGGGCCTGCCGACCGCGGGGATGTTCGTCGTCGTGGTCACCGAACGGATCGAGCCGGACGAGCAGGACTCCGTCGAGGCGCTCCTGCGGGCGCGCCGCTGGCGTTCGGCGTGGCGGCCCGGCGGCGAGGCGGGGCTGGTGGCGATCGACCGGATCGAGGACGTCCGGCGGCTGCGCGAGGTGCTGGGTTCCCTGCCGCTGGCGGCCGGGATGAGCCGGCCGTTCACCGGGTTCCCCGAGGTCCCGGACGCGCTGCACCGCGCCCGGATCGCCCGCCGGTCGCTGCCGTCGGCCACCCCGGGGGTGGTCGTGTTCGGCGACTCCCCGGTGACGACGCTGGTCGCGGCCGCGCCGGGCATGGCCCGCGAGGTCGTGCGCTCCGCGCTGTCCGGCGTGCTCGCCCTGCCCGGCGCGGAACGCAAGGTCCTGCTCGACACGCTGCTCGCGTGGTTCGCCGGCCACGGCTCGGCGAAGGAGGCCGCGGACCGGCTGTTCGTGCACCCCAACACGGTTCGCTACCGCCTCCGCCGCGTCCAGGACCTGACCAAGCGCGACCTGACGGACCCGGCGGACATCGGCGAGCTGTACGTCGCCCTCGAATCGGTGCGGCTCGAGCCGGAGCCATCGTAAATCGACAACTACCGATTGACTTTCGATAGATAACCGGCGATAGTCGTCGCATGCTCACCGAAAGACGCGCTGTTGCGGCGCTCCGGGCCTTCCTCGTCGTGCTGTTCGGCGTCCTGCTCGTGTTCCAGACGCTCTCCCTGCCGGGCGGGATCGCCTACCAGACGGCGCAGAATCCGCACGACGCGCCGCTGCGCTGGCCGTTGACCGCCATCGCGGTGTTCCTGGTGCTGTGCGTCGAGGTCGTGGTCGTCGCGACCTGGAAGCTGCTGACGCTGGTCAAGAAGGACCGCATCTTCACCACGGCGTCCCTGAAGTGGGTCGACGTGATCGTCTGGGCCGTCGGCGCGGCCTGGCTGGTGGTCGTCGGCATGCTGATCTTCGTCGGCTTCAACGCGGACGACCCGGGGATGCCGATGCTGCTGTTCCTGGTGACCGTGGGGATCACGGTGCTCGGCCTGCTGATGATCGTCATGCGCGCCTTACTGCGCCAGGCGACCAGCCTGCGGACCGACCTGGAAGCGGTCATCTGATGGCGATCGTCGTGCGCATCGACGTCGAGCTGGCCAAGCGCAAGCTGAGTGTCGGGGAGTTCGCCGAGAAGGTCGGGCTGACCCCGGCCAACGTGGCGGTGCTGAAGAACGGCCGCGCGAAGGCGGTCCGGTTCAGCACGCTGGAGGCGATGTGCCGGGTCCTGGAGTGCCAGCCCGGCGACCTGCTGGAGTGGGTGGACGACTAGGCCAGGTCCACCGGTCGCACCCGGAGCTTCGCGGCGATGCGGGCCAGCGCCTGCTGGTCGGCGGCCGTCAGCGGGTCCAGCACCTGCAACACACTCCGGACATGCGCCGGCGCGGCGGCCTCGACCACCGCGAACCCGGCGTCGGTCAAGGTGACCAGCGTGTACCGGCCGTCCTCCGGGTCCGGCGAACGAGCCACCCAGCCGCGCTGCTCGAACCGCTTGACCACATTGGACAGCCGGGACAGCGAACCGTTGGCGAGGTAAGCCAGTTCGCTCATCCGCAGCCGGCGCTCCGGCGCTTCCGAGACGTGGCTGAGCGTCAGGTACTCGAAGAGCGTCAGGCCCGCTTCCTGCTGCAGCGGCGCTTCGAGACGGCCCGGCAGCAGCAGGACGAGCGAAACCAGGCCCGTCCAGGCTTCCTTTTCGGCCGGGTTGAGCCATCGGGGCTCGTCGGTGGACGCCATGGCGGCACCCTACCCGGACCCCCATGACTTCACGCTTGAAGTAAAACCGTGCTAGGTTGACTTCAAGCGTGAAGTCAACCGAAGGGAACACCATGCCGCAGTTCTTCGTCACCCCCGGCTACGGCCCCCGGCACCTCGAAGCCCTGCACTACAGCCAGGCGGTCCGGATCGGCGACCGCGTCGAGATCTCGGGCCAGGGCGGCTGGGACGACGACACCGTCTTCCCCGAGTCCCTCGAGGACGAGATCGTGCGGGCCTTCGACAACGTCGAGCGCACGCTCGCCACGGCGGGCGCCGGCTGGGCGGACGTCGTCGCGGTGGACTCCTTCCACGTCCCGACCGCCCCCGACACCATCGGCGACGACCACACCCGGGTCATGGTCGAGCAGTTCCGCAAGCGCATGGGCGACCGCGCGCCCATCTGGACGCAGCTCGGGGTGACGGCGCTGGGCGCGCCGGGAATGCGGGTCGAGATCCGGGCCACCGCCGTCGTCGGCTGAGCCGGTCGGCCAGACTGGGCCGCGTGAACTTGCTCAAGAGCGCCGGCCGCGGGTGGCGGCGGCGCGGCGGGACGTGGTGGTGGGGCATCGTCGTCATCGTCGTGCCGGTCGCGGTGATCGCCGCCGCGGACCGGATCGAACTGATCAAGACGGGGCTGACGGTCGGCGCCGGCACCGGCGGCGCGGTCGCGCTGGTCCTCAACGGACGGCGCACGTTTCGCGACTGATCAGCCCGACGTGCCGGTTTCCGCCGTGACCGCGGCCGGATTGGTGACGAGCGGCGCAGAACGCGCTCGAACGCGTCGCACAGGACAACCTCGGGCGGCGGCAAACCCGACGAAGACCGGTGTGCGGCGGCCGCTCGTCACCACCCACAGGCTCGGCCTTCGCCCGGTGCCGGCGGGCGTCGCCGCGCAGACCGACCAGACCCGGTAAGAACGCGGGGTCCGGCGCACCGTCCAGTGGATCCTCACCCAGCACCTCAACCCGGCGCGGACCCGAGACACCCGGAACCCACGTTCTGGCCCCACATCGACCTGGACCTCACCGGGGCCACCCTCGTCGAGTTCAGCCTCCTGGGCTACCGCATCTTCGAAAGCACCGCGTGGTTCGGTGACGTCACCTTCTCCGGTGAGGCCCAGTTCTTCGGCACCGACTTCAGGGACGACACGGTATTCGTGCGGAGCTCGTTCGCCGGCAAGGCCGCCTTCGACGGAGCGATCCTCCCGGAGGACCACACCGTCCAAGAGGCGTCCTTCACCCACGCACCCACCTTCGAAGACGCCGAGTTCCGTCCGCGCTAAGCGTCGGCCTCCACCAGCCGGGCCAGGTCGAGCAGCAGGCCTTCGAAGCCGGGACCGGCGGTGAGCGCCACCGTGAGCGGGCCCCCGCGGCGGGCCGTGCCCACCGGGAGCGTCACCGCCGGCTCCGTCCACTGGGGACGGTCCACACCGGCCGAGACGACCACGTCCGGCCGGGCCGGGGCCCGCCGGCGGCCGCCGGCGTCCAGGTCAAGCACCACGTTGCCGTGCAACGAAAGCAGCGCCGCGACGTCGGCGACGGCGTCACGCAGCTCCGGGTCGGCGATCGAGTCCGAATGCGCGCCGATCGCCGCTCGTGACGGCACTTCGTCACGGACGAGCCGGGGCACGAGCACGCCGAGGTCGCCCGGAGTGCAGGCGAGCATGCGGATGCCGGGCACGCCGGCCAGCGGATCGGTGAGGGTGATCCCCGCACTCGCGGCCGCCGCCACGATCCGGGCCCGCCAGTGCGCGGTCGCCGCGATGGCGACCATCGATGGGTCCTGGGGCAAAAGAGGAGTTCTCCTTGGTGGTCCGGCGCGGCGGAGTGAGGATCGTCCGATGGTGGGCCCATGCCCGTTGTGCCCGGGAACAAACATGTTTGGTCGCTTGGTCCGAACGGCCGCGCACATGCCACCTTCCGGTCGCACCGGGTGGCTGTGACCGCCGGTCACACTTTGACGCGCGGCGTGGCGCGGGCCACTATCCGGGCACTGATTACCGCCGGGTAATTTGCGTGGTGTCGACGACGACCCAGGAGGACCGTTGCGACGTGCTTTCGGCCTGATCTTGCTGGCACTGGGCGTGTTTGCGGTCGCAGGGGCAGTGCTCCTCCCGACCTACGTGTACCCCGAGCTCGCCAAGGTGCCGCTCGACCAGGACTCGACGTCGGTGCTGGAAGGCACCGCGAGCAAGGTCCTCGCCGTGACCGACAACGGATCCGGTCCGGTCTCGAACATCCGCGAAGACGCGAAGCTGACCGCGACCGGGCACGTGCAGGCGAACTTCGCCGCGCCGGAGATGCGTCAGGACACCGACTACGCGGTCTGGCTCCTCGCGGTGCAGGTCACCGACGACGCCGACAACACCGTGCTCTCCGCCAGCAAGCGGCAGGTCTGCTTCGACCGGCGCACCGGTGCCGGCTACGAGCCGCACGGCGAGTCCGACCCGCCGTGCGACGCCAACAGCAGCTTCGTCACGGAGCTGAAGGACAAGGCCGACAAGGACGGGCAGAAGCCGCCCGAAACCAACGACTACAAGGCGCAGCCCGGCCTGAACTTCAAGTTCCCGTTCGGCGCCGAGCAGAAGGACTACCCGGTCTACGACGACAACACCGGCAAGGCCGTCACCGCCAAGTACGTCGGCACCGAGACGGTGAACGGGATCGAGACCTACCGGTACGTCCAGGACATCCCCGACACGAAGATCGCCACCAAGGACGTGCCGGGCGCGCTCGTCGGCCGCACCGAGCCGACGGTCAAGGCCGACCTCTACTACCGCGGTGTCAACACGATGTGGGTCGAGCCGGTCACCGGCATCGAGGTCAAGCAGCAGCAGCAACAGCACCAGGAGCTGCGCACCCTCACCACCGCGACGATCGTGTTCGACGGGACGCTCGCCTACAACGGCAGGACCATCGCGCAGATGGTCGACCAGGTGGACGCGAACAAGGGCAAGCTGGAGTTCCTGTCCAGCACCGGCCCGCTCTGGCTCGGCATCGGCGGCGGCGTGCTGATCATCGCCTCGCTCGTGGTGCTGTTCCGGCGCCGGCGCCCCGAACCGCCGGCGCCGCGGAAACGGCGTCAGGTGGTCTTCGCCCAGACCTGATTCACCGCCGGCGCAACACCAGCACCAGATTCCAGGACGCGATTTCCCGGAGGCCGGGAATCCGCACGATCCACATCGCCCAGCTCGGGTGGTAACGCGGATACCCGGCGACGACGTCGGCGAGCGGCGTCGCCTTCGCCCAGCGAAGCGCGGCGCCCACCGAAACGGGGAACAGGCTTTCCCCGAATTTGTTCTTCGGCTGCTTCCCGAGTTTCCGGAGATAACGCTGCCGGGCGTAGTCGCCGCCGAGGAAGTGCCACGGCGCCGTCTCGTGGCCGCCCCACGGGGAGTACCACGGCGTGAACGACGCGAAGACCGTGCCGCCGGGCTTGGTCACCCGGCACATCTCCTCGAGCATCACCCACGGCTCGGCGACGTGCTCCAGCACGTTCGACGAGTAACAGACGTCGACGGATCCGGTGCGCACCGGCAGTTCCGTGCCGCTGGCGCGGATCATGTTCTCGCCGGGCTCACCCCGCGCGGACAGCTCGCCGACGTCCGGGTCGAGCCCGAGGTACACCGCGCCCGCCGCGCGGAAGGCGTCCGAAAAGTACCCGGGGCCGCCGCCGACGTCGAGGACCGTGCGGCCGGACAGCGGAGTGTGCGCGGCCAGTTGCCGCACCGAATCGGCGGCCAGCGCGGAATAGAAGCCGTCCGGGTCGGACTGTTCGGTGAGGAACGTGCGGAACAGCGTCACGGAACGGCGGAGCGTCGCGCGGTGCGGCTGCCCGGCCACGGGGGAAATCCGATTGCCTACCATTGAACCGTCGCTTTCCCGAATACGTTCCTCTACTGTGTACGCACCGGTAACCTAGCATCGTCGCTAACGTTTGGATAACCCGATGGAACGACCTCGAGTGCTCCTCGTCAACTGGCGCGACACCGGCCACCCCGAAGGTGGCGGGTCCGAGCGGTACGTCGAGCGGATGGCCGAAGGGCTCGCGAGAGCGGGGTACCGGGTCGAGATCCAGTGTGCCGCCTACCCGGGCGCGACCGACGGCGAGTGGCGTGACGGCGTCCGCTACCGGCGGCGGGGCAACAAGTTCGGCGTCTACGCGCACGCGCTGCGGGCGATCCGCCGGGCCCGCGCCGACCTCGTGGTGGACGTCCAGAACGGCATGCCGTTCTTCGCCCGGCTGGTCGCCGGCTGTCCCGTGCTGGTGCTCGTGCACCACGTCCACAAGGAACAGTGGATCAGCGCGCTCGGCGAGGTGCTGGGCCGGGCCGGCTGGTGGATCGAGTCGCGGCTGGCGCCGTGGCTGTTCCGGAAGTGCCGGTACGTCACGGTTTCCGAGGTCACCAAGGCCGAGCTGGCCGGGCTGGGCGTCGAGCGCGCGCGGGTGAGCGTGGTGCCGAACGGGCTCGACGCGCCACCGGTGTGCGTGTCCGAACGGGACGCTTCGCCGACGCTCGTCGCGGTGAGCAGGCTGGTGCCGCACAAGCGGATCGAGCACGCCATCGACGTCGTCGCACAGCTCGCCCGGCGCTGGCCGGAGCTGCGGCTCGAGGTCGTCGGCCAGGGGCCGTGGGACGAGGTGCTGCGCGCGCACGCGGCGTCGCGCGGGGTGACCGACCGCGTGGTCCTGCACGGCTGGGTCGACGAGCAGGCCAAGCACGAGGTGCTCGCGCGGTCGTGGCTGCACCTGTGCCCGTCGGTCAAGGAGGGCTGGGGCATCGTCATCATGGAGGCCGCGGCGCACGGGGTGCCGTCGGTCGCCTACCGGTCGGCGGGCGGGGTCGCCGAATCCATTGTGGAGGGCCGCACCGGCCTGCTGGCGGACGACTTCGACGACTTCACGGCCCGGGTCGACGGCCTCCTCGCCGACGGCCTGCGGCGCGCGGAGATGGGCCTGGCCGGAGCCGAGCGGGCCGGCCGGTTCAGCTGGGACGCGAGTGTCGGCGAGTTCGCCTCGCTGGTGGAGGACGTCTCCGGGCGGCCGGCGCCGCGGCCGCGGGTCCTGGTCCCGGCCCGGGTCCCGGAGCTCGCCCAGCGCCATGAATGAGTCACGCACGTCAGTGCCGCGGTGCCTGCTCCCGCACCGCGTCCCGGAACTCACCCAGCAGCCGCGCGGCCGCCAGCGCGTCGAAGTCCTTGCGGCGGGCGCGGACCGTCACCGTCGTGGTGCCGCCGGTGGTCGCCGCGCCGAACGCCACTCCGGACCGGCCGCTGGCCGCCGGGTAGAACGCCAGTGAGCGCACGGTGTCCCCCGTGGACACCACGCCCAGGTTCGACATCAGGAACGTCGAGCCGAGCCGGCTCGCCAGCAGGCGCGTGCCCAGCCGGGCCAGCCGGCTGCTGCGGGCCGGGAAGTCGGGCTCCGGCGGCTGTTCGTGCAGCACCGTCGCCACGTCGCCCGCCGCCGGGTGGTTTCCCAGCCGCAGCCGGAAGAACGCGCTGTCGTGCACGGGTTCCGGTGCGGCGCCCGGCCGCCACGACGCGCCCAGCGCCGCCACGATCCGGTCGGCACGCTTCCGGTGGGCCTGGTTCCAGCGTTCGGTCGTGCGGGCCGCCGCGGCGACGAACCCCGCGGCGCCCAGGCGCACCCGCTGCTCGTACGCGGCCGCGAAGACGTCTCCCGCGGCCGGAGCGGCCCGGTCGGGAGCAATCCGCGCGGGCGGCGTGAAAAGCGCTTCAGCGAGCCGCTGGACGGCGGAGACGAGGAACGCCTTGCCCGCCACGCGTTCGCCGATCCCGGTCGCGCCCGAGGACACCGGGACGTCGAGGAGGATGCCGAGCAGGGCCAGCAGGCCGAGACCGTCGAGCGCGCCGTGGTGTGCCGCGACCAGGAGCGTCAGCTCGTCCACACAGACGGCGACGCGAACCAGCGGATCGGCGCGTTCGTAAGGCGCGACAGCGAACCGCTCGCGCACGGCGGGCAGGTCGGCCGAGGTGGTCAGCTCGATTTCGGGCAGCACACCGAGATGCGGGTGCTGCTGAGCGGCGGCAGCCAGCCGCGAGCGGAGCTTCTCCGGGTCGGGCACGGCCGTGCCGAGCTCCGCTTCGAGGAGGATGCTCCAGGAAACGGTGGGGTCGCCGTAGAGCCCGACGACGCGGTGCGCGTGGTCGGAGGCGAGCCGGGGCACCGCGTCAGCGGTTCCCGTAGAGCTTGGCCGGGTGGTCGGCGGGGTTGTACTTCAACGGCGCGTTGAGCTTTTCCTGCACCTGCGCGGTGCTGTCCGGATCCGCGCCCTTGGTGAGTGCGAAGCCCGCCCCCGTCGCCAGGCCGCCTCCGATGATGACGGCGGCGACCACGCCGATGACCGTGCCCACGTGTCACTCCTTCCGCGGCGGGGAACTCCTGCCGCGGCCCAATGTACGCATCGGTAACATGCGGCACAACAGTGCGACGCACAGCAACCCGAGCGCTACTCCGTTCGCCACCAAGGCGGGCGCCCACACGATCTCCTTCACCGCCGGCACACCCGGGGTCCGGTACAGCGTCAGCCAGTCACCCGACCACACCTCCGTCGCGCCGTCGAGCAACCGCGTGTCGACCTCGCCGGGTGTCCCGTGTTCGACGAGGACCCAGCCGATGCCCGCGTCGGTGAGCTGCCGCGCCGACGTCGCCGCGCGGACGTCGCCGATCCTCGGGTCCTCACCGGCGATGCGTTCGGGACCGACCTGCAGCGCGTCGTCCATCAGCACCGGTTTCGGCAGGACGCGCGGCGCCGGGTCGAGCTGCGTGCGGCCGTCGTTCCAGGCGAAGCCGCGGAACGCCGAGAGCGGCAGCGCCAGCACGTCACCCGGCCGGTCACCGAGCACTTCGGACACTGCCTGCCAGTCGGGCGGGTACTGCGCGGTGCCGAGCCGTCCCCAGCCGCCCCAGGCCAGGTCCGGCATGGTGAGCAGCGGGAAGACGACCGCCGCGGTCACCAGCGCGGCGCGGCCGCCCGCGGTCCGCAGCTTCGCCGCGGCGACCTCGATGGCCAGCGCGAACCCCAGCGAGAGCGGCAACGCCCACCAGGCCACCCACTTCTGGGCGTCCCGCAGCAGTCCCGCGCCGGGCACGTGCCGCGTCGCGAAGTCCAGCAGCGTCGTCCCACCTGGCAACGTCGCCAGGGACGCCAGGAGCACCCCCGCGACGCCGAGCAGGACCAGGGCGCGGACGGGCGGGGTCCCCCACCGCGCGGCGAGCGGGCGGAACCCGGCGACCGCGATGGTGACGACCACGAGAACGAGCACCGGGATCAGCGGCATGCTCCGGCTGCCCGGCACCGTTTCGGCGTTCCAGATGCCCCCGAGGCCGAGCACGCTGAGCAGCGCGGGGCCCCAGCTTTCCGCGCGGGCGCTGAACGCCGCGACGCCGGCCGGGTCGGAGAACGTGCCGCCGGTGTTGAGGAACGCCGGCACCAGCCACGGCAGGTTGAGCAGCAGGGAGAGCGCGACCGTCTGCCGGATCCGGCGGGGGCCGGCCGCCACGATCGCGACGGCGGCCGCGAGCACCCCGCCCGGCGGTGTCAGCACGGCCGGGGCGCAGGCGAGCACCAGCCTCGGCAGGGCGTTCGGCTCGTGGTCACGTGCCGACAGTCCCGCCCGGACGATCCACGGCAGGCACGCGTACGTCAGCAGCAGCGGCCAGTGCCCGATGAACAACCGCTCCGCGACGTACGGCGTCCAGGCGTACGCCGTCGCGGCGACGAGCCGGGTGCCGAGGTGTTCGGTCGGGACGAGCCGGCCGGCGCCCTGGGCGGCGAAGAAGATGGCCGGCAGCAAGACGATCTTCTGGACGACGTCTCCGGGCACCACGGTGGTCACGAGCGCGACGACGGCGTCGGCGGGGACCGAGCGCGGCAGCACGGCGCCGAGCCCGAAGGCGTCCGGCACAAAATACTGCCGCGGCGCGAATACCATGTCGTAGCTCAGGACGAACCCGCGCCCGAGCAGGGGCGCGCAGACGGCGAACGCCAGCACCGCGGACAGCACGGGGAGCGCGAAGCGTCTGCTCGGTGTGTCCACTGCCCTTCCTTTCCGGTGCGGGCACGGTTATGGTGCCTGGTCATTACCCGCCGGTAACGGGAGCCCGCCGTTGAGCGTAGACACCGAAGTGCCGACGCGGACGGGCAACCGGGTCGCGGCGATCCTCGTCTCGCTCGCGCTCGCGGGCAACAACGCCGGCAGTTACGTGCTGAGCCTGGTGGCCGCGCGGCTCCTCGCGCCCGGCGCGTTCGGGGAGCTGAGCTCGCTGCTGGCGGTGCTGGTGATCGGCGTCGTCCCGGCGATGGGCCTGCAGACGGTGGTCGCGCTGCGCGTCGCCCGCTCGCCGCAGCACACCGGCTCGCTGTTCGCGCTGGGGCTGATGACCAGCGCGATCGTCGCGACGGCGGCGTTGACGCTCAGCCCGTTGCTGGTGCTCCTGCTGCACCTGGGCTCCCTGGCGCCGGCGTTGCTGCTGACGGCCTCGCTGGGGCCGTTGACGCTGCTCGGGCTGTTCCACGGGCTCCTGCAGGGCGGCCACCGGTTCGCGACGCTGGCCGGCCTGATCGCGCTGGAGGGGGCGGGCAAGGTCGGCGGTTCCCTGGTAGGACTGCTGGTTTCGGGGTCGACGACGGGCGCGCTGGCCGGCACGGCGATCGGTTCGCTCGCGGTGGTCACGGCGGGCTGGCAGGTCTGCGGCCGCCCGCGTCCCCGGTGGTCCGACCGCCACGGCGCCGAGGTGCTGCACACGGCCCAGGCGATGCTGGCGCTGGTGCTCCTGGTGAACCTCGACCTGGTCCTCGCGCGGCACACGCTTCCGGCGGCTTCGGCCGGCGAGTACGCGCTGGGGGCGATCGTCACGAAGATCGCGTACTGGCTGCCGCAGGCGGTGGGCGTGCTGGTGCTCCCCCGGTTCGCGCTGTCGGCCGGCCGTCGCCGGGTGCTGCCGGTGGCGCTGGCGGTGTGCGCGGCGCTGGACTCGGTGGTGCTGCTGGTTTCCGTGGTGCTGGGCCCGTCGCTGCTGGCGTTGATCGGCGGCGGGAAGTACGCCGGGAGCACGATGCCGGTGTGGCCGTTCGCGCTGGCCGGGTCGATGCTCGCGCTGGTGCAGATCCTGTTGTACGCGCGCCTGGCCGACGGCGACCGCCGCGTGACGGTGCTGATGTGGGCGGCGGTGGCCGTGGAGGCACTGCTGATCACGGCTTGGCTGCACGCGTCGGCGGCGCAGGTGGTGACGGTGGCGGCCTGCTGTGCCGGCGGGCTGGCGGTGGCCGGGGTGGCGCTTGAGCTGCGAGCGCGCCGGTCTGCCGCGGCCGTCGTGAGTGGTAATTAGGGTTCTAACCCGAATTACCACTCACGACATCTTTGCGGGTGAACCAGTCCACACAGGTCGACACCATCGCGGCCGCAGCCAGTAGCAACGCCGCCTGCGTCACCGGCCCGTAGGCCCACTCCTGCCCGTGCCCCAGCACCCGCCCGAACACCGACACCACCACCGCCACGACCACCCCGCCCACGGCGACGTACCGCGGCGCCCGCTCGGAGAACTGCCGCGCCAGCAGGCACCCGATCAGCAGCACCACCGGCAGCATCCCGCCCAGCGCCACGAGCAGCCCGATCAGCACCACCGGCACCAGCGACCCGCCTGGAGCCACCGCGAAAACCTTCCGCCGGGCCGGCCAGAACACCCCCACCAGCAGCAAAAGCACCGCCAACGCGCCGATCAGCAACCCCAGCCGGTACGAAGAGTCCGGTCCGAACGACAGGGACACCACCCCGCCCGCGCCGGCCGGGACGATCCACGCCTGCTGCCAGCCGTCGACCCGGGTGCGGGTCAGCTCGCGACCGTCCAAAGTGGCCGTCCAGCCCGCGTTCGCGTTCTCCGGCACCGCCAGCACGGCCTCTTCGCCGGGCGCCACCGTCACCGACCGCGACGCCGCGTCCCACTTGCCCACCTGGACCGCGCGGTGCACGGCCGGCGCCGCGGTAGTCGCCGGACGCAGCCAGAGGTCCTGCACCACGAACGACTCCGACCGGTCCGTCCGCAGCTCGTGCCCGCCGGCCGGGAGCACGATCCCGCCCTCGGAGTCGCGGCACATCCGCAGCTGAAGCGGCCGGTGCGCAGTGATGTCGGCCAGCGTGCCCTGCACCGACGTCCGGTAGTCGAGCCCATCGAGGTGGACGTTCGGCCCGGACCCGCACGGCACCGTGAACGCCGGGTCCGGCCCGGGCAGCAGACCGTCCGTTCCGGACAGTGAGAGGTTGCCGATCCCCACCGCCGAGCGGGCCGTGGGATCGTCGTCGTCCCCGGGCAGCACGATCTGCAGCTGGTCGGTGTCCAGCGGCTCGAAGCTCGCGGACCCGCTCGCGTCGAGCTCCACGGTGCGGTTGCCCGTGCGGCCGATCAGCTGCACCTGCCGCGGCACCCGGGCCCCGCTCGAGGGCGAAACCCCGATGTGCAGACCGGAAATCCGCTTCGGCCCGGTCCACCCGAGGGTCAGCGTCGGCCGCAGGTCGGTGATGTCGGGCCGCCACGTCGTGCCCGCGTCGCCGTCCACGGCCGCGAACCCGCCCGCCGCCGGGTCGCCGCCGAGCTGTGACGTCGAAGCGACCGAAACCCCGGGCAGCTGCACCGGGTTCTTCCCGCCCCCGGCGGGCAGCACCGAGCCGCCGACCAGGAACGTCTGCTCGGCCGTGGTGCTGAAGAGCCGCCGGATGCCGTCGGGCTCCTCGCCGTCGCGGGCGGCGGAGGCGTCGCACCGCACCGCGCCGTCGGCGGGCAGGCACGCGTACCGCGGTGACGCGCCGCGCGTGAAGGCGAACCCTGGCGCCGGGCCGGCCGGCAGGTCCGCGGGCACCTCCAGCGCGCGCTGCGGCTGGGTGCCGGGAATGGCCAGCTCCGCGATGCCGACGTTCCCGTCCTGCCGCCCGACCACCAGCGACAGCAACGTGATCCGCACCTTGCGCGTCACCCCGGCGGCGACGGAGTAGCTGTGCGCTCCGGCGCCGCGGACGACCTGCTGGTCGACCGAGCCGTTGTCGGTCGTGATCCGGACGCGCGTCGCCGGCCAGCCCACCCGGATGTCGTCCACCATCTGCAGGTCCACCGAGGTCACCAGCCGCGGGGTGTCCAGCTCCACCTCGAGCCACTGCCCGATCGGCCCGGTGAACGACGACGAGTGCCACGCCGTGCGCGGGTCGCCGTCGATCGCGGCGAACGGCTGGTGCCCCGGGTCCGAGCCGCCGAAGGCGTCGGCGAACGACGCGGCCGTCGACGCCGTCACCGAGCGGATGCCCCGGTAGGCGGCCACGGTCTGGTGCTCCTGCCCCGGGAACGGCAGCACGTCCCCGGCCGCGCGCTGCTGACGGTAGGCCTCGCCGGCGGTCAGCGTCTGGCTGAGGTTGTCCCGCACCCCGCCGACGTTCCGCTCGGCGCGCCGCAGGCCGTCGGTCACCAGCCGGGGCCCGCCGGGCGAGCCGCCGTCGCCGGTCAGCACGGTCGGCGTCGCCGGGTCGAGCTGACCGGAGTCGATCAGCGGCAGCAGGTTCTCCGGCCCGCCACTGACCGTCGGGACGTCCTTTGTGGACGTCGCGGTGGCGAGCGGCACCTTCTGCCGCACCTCGTAGACCTCCAGCGGCCCGAACTCCGCCGCCTTGCCGATGCCCGGCGATCCGGCCAGCCCGGCGCGCAGCGTGGCGATCGGCGGAGCCGTGGTCCGTTCCCGGTCGATGTCGTTGCGCAGCAACAAGAACCGGTAGCCCGACCGCGCGAGCAGCGCGGCGAGCCCGGGATCACCGCGGCCGTCGGCGAGCGCGGCGTCCACGGAGTCCATCAGGCGTGTATTGCCTTCGGACCCCAGCGGCACCTGGTTGCGGACCGCCCACGGGCTCTTCGCGATCGCCTGCGCGGGCTCGTCGACCGTGCGGCCCCAGTCGTACTCGCCGAACCCGGTGGCCGGCAGCATCAGCGTCCGCGCGTTCGGATCGGCCTTCGCGACGTAGTCCATCGCGTTGTGCCAGTAGGCGGGCACCTCGTCCCAGCCCGGGCCGGACCGCAGGTTCAGCAGCCACGCCGGCGCGGCCATCACCAGCACCAGCAGCAGGCCGAGCACGGGCCGCAGGAACCGGCGCGCGGACTTCAGCCGGGCCGGGCTCGAGATACCGTGCACGAACGCCAGCATCAGCGGCAGCCGCAGCACCGGCTCGAACTTGTGGACGTTGCGCAGCGGGGCCAGCGGCCCGTCGAGCAGGTGCCGGACCTGCTCGGCCAGCGGGCTGTCGAGCGTGCCGACGTACCCGATGGTCAGCAGGGTCAGCCCGGTGAGCACACCCAGCACCAAGAACCGCCGCTCGGGCAGCCCGCGCCGGGTCAGGCCGAACAGGCCGACGCCCGCGACCAGCCCGGTCGCGAGCATCAGCACCGGGTTGTCGATCAGCGACCAGCCACCCGGCCACCACGGCGTGCCCTGCACGACGTAGGCGACCCACTGGTTGGTCCCGCGCAGCACCTCGAACAGCGACGTCGGCGCGGTGGTGTTCGTCGCGGACTCGATGTAGTCCAGGAACGGCAGGCTGTACTCACCGAGCAGCAGCAGCGGCAGGATCCACCACAGCGTCGCGCCGAGGACGAACACCGTCCACCACAGGACGAGCCGGACGTGCTCGCGGGTCCACTTCCGCGTCAGCAGCCAGAGTCCCGGCAGCACGAGCGCCATCACCACCATGGCGCCGTTGACCCCGCCCATGCACAGCACGGCCAAGGCGGACAGCCCGGCCGCGCGTCGCGGCGAGCCGGTCCGCCCCGCCCGCACCAGCGGCACCAGCACCCACGGCAGCAAGACGGCGGGCAGCATTTCCGCGGACAGACCACCGATTTCGGTCAGCATCCGCGGCGCGAGCGCGTACCCGAGCGCGCCGATCAGCCGCGTGCGCTCGGTGCCGATCTTCATCGCGCGCGCGAGCAGCAGCGCCCCGCCGAACGCGGCCGACAGCAGGATCGCGCCCCACAGCCGTTGCGCGATCCACGCGGGCATCCCCGCGGCCTGGCACAGCGCGAAGAACGGGCCCATCGGGAACAGGTAGCCGTACGCCTGGTTCTGCAGCTCGCCGGCGGTGGCCTCGGGGTTCCACAGGTGCAGCGCGCGGCCGAGGAACGCGAGCGGGTCGACGGCGAGGTCGAGCTTCGTGTCGAACGTCGTCTTCCCCGGCATCTGCAGGAACGACAACGTGGTCAGCGCCAGCACGATCCACGTGCTCGGGCGGCGGAGGAACGCGCCCATCGAGAACTTCCGGGCGCCGCCGGAGGGCGGGGCGTCGTCCCGGGCTCGTTCGCGAGTGGCGGTTACCATCCGGTAGATACTAGGCCGAAACCTGGCTACCATGTGCCGACGATTTTCCTCGAGTCCCCCGAACTCCTGGCAGGTGCGCCATCTCGTTCGAAGACGCCTGGGCTCTGGCCGAGCCGGTCAAGGGCTGGATGACGCGCGCGCAGGGCGAAGCGCTCTGGCACGCCGCGTGCCGGCTGGAGAAGGGTGACGTGGTCCTGGAGATCGGCAGCCACCAGGGCAGATCCACGATCGTGCTGGGCGCCGCCGCCCGCACGGTGGGCGCCACGGTGATCGCCGTCGACCCGTTCGTCGACGGCCGGCTCTTCGGCGGATCGCCGACGCGGCAACTGTTCGAGCGCAACATCCGCCGGGCCGGGCTGGACGACGTCGTCGAGCTCGTCGCCGGTTACAGCACGGCACTGCGTCCTGACTGGGACCGGCCCTTACAGCTGCTTTACATCGACGGCAAGCACGACTACTGGACCTACACCGACGACCTGCGCTGGTCGGCGCACCTGCCGCCGGGCGCGGAAATCCTGGTCCACGACTGTTTCTCCTCCATCGGCGTCACCCTCGGCACGGTCGCGAAAGTCCTCTTCGGACGGCGCTACACCTATGTGGACCGGGCGACGTCGCTGGCGCGCTTCCGGCTTTCGCCGCCGTCCGCGGCGGACCGGCTGCGGGTGCTCGCGCAGCTGCCGTGGTTCGTGCGCAACGTCGGCATCAAGGTGCTGCTGCGCCTGCGGTTGCGGCCGGTGGCCCGGTTGTTCGGCCACGACAGCCCGTACGACCCCTACTGATGTCGTGAGT
Source organism: Amycolatopsis sp. NPDC104587 (assembly GCF_055583645.1). Lineage (NCBI taxonomy): Bacteria > Bacillati > Actinomycetota > Actinomycetes > Pseudonocardiales > Pseudonocardiaceae > Amycolatopsis > Amycolatopsis sp. NPDC104587. The sequence goes on along the minus strand of NZ_JBVJNO010000002.1, from coordinate 374,299 downwards.
GGCAATTCGGGTTCTAACCCTAATTACCACTCACGACGGGTTTCCCGACCTCCACCTTCGCGACGCACACCGGCGCGCCCGCACTCGACAGCCGCAGGTCGAGGTGGTCGAACAGGCCGTCCACCGGCAGGTAGAGCGAGTGCAGCCCGGCCTGGAACCAGACGGGGGTCCGGTCCACCAGGCCTTCCCCACCGTCCGAAGTGTAGTAATCGATCTTCAGCAGGTACCGGCCGAGCACCGGGGTGTCCAGCGCGACGCGCGCCGTCGCCTCGCCGACCGCCGTTCCGCAGTTCGGCACCGGGCCCGCCACCCCGCGGGAAACCGGTTCCACGCCGGTGATCCGGTGCGGCGTGCCGGTCGCGTCGAGCTGGTGCATCCGGCTCGTAGGCTGGTCGAAGTGCGTGCCGGGCAGCAGGCCGACCACCCGGGACGCGCGCGAGTCCGCGCCGAACCACTCGTGGACCACCTCGGAGGGCACAAAAGTGTCGTAGAAAACCAGATCCGGGTCCTCGGCGACGGCCGCGCGCACGTGGGCGACGTACTGTCCCGAATGCTCGAACCGCAACGGCGGGGAGAGCCGCAGGAACCCCACGGCGGAGCCGGCGAGCAAAAGCACGCACACCACTACCGCGATCGGCCGTTCACGCTTTCCGCCGGACGGCGCAACTTCGCCGCGGGGCAGGAAAGCGAACCCTCCACAAAGGGCGGCCGCCAGCACCAGATCGGCGACGTACCGGGGATCGTCGCCCGCGGCCGGCCCGACCTCCTTCATCCGGGTCAGCGCGAGCAGCCCGACGTCGACCGCGAACAGCGCGCCGAACAGCAGCCACGCGCCTCCCGCGCGCCGCCCGCCGGCCCGCACCCCCGCGACCACCAGGGCCAACGCGACCGCGATCAGCAGCACCACCACCACGAACGGCGACGGCGCCCAGGTCGCGCCCGGGCCGGGGCCGGACCAAGGCCCGCCCGCGAGGCCCGGCAGCAGCGTGTCCCCGACCATCCGGCCGGTCAGGTCGGCGACCGTCCCGGCCGACAGCGGCGACGCGCCCGCGCCGACCTGGCTCGACGTCAAGGCGAAGAAGACGGCGACGAACGCCACCAGCAGGCCGGCGTGGCCGAGCCAGTAGCGGGCGCGCTCCCGGAAGGACTGTCCGAGCAGGACGGTCACCCCGGCCAGCAGCACCGGGATCACCGCGGCCTTCTCGTAGAACGCGAGCCCGAAGAGCGTCCAGGCGAAGGCGCCGATCCACCACCGGCCGCCGTCGGCGAGGTAGCGGACGTGGGCGTGCAGCGCGCCGGCGGCGGCGAGCACCACGGGCACCAGCTGGACTCCGAACGACCACCACAGCGTCGGCACCAGCAGCAGGGTCGAGGCGCTGAACACGGTGAACGGCACCAGGATCGCCCACCGGGCGCCGAAGCACCGCACCAGCAAGCACCAGAAGAACACCGCGGCGAGCGCCCGCATCAGCAGCAGCGGCACCATCAGCACGGCGAAGTTCAGCGGCGCCCAGGCCGTCAGGACCGCGGCGAGGAAGAACCCGCCCGGCTGCAGGTGCCCGTGGTAGTCCTGGAAGAGGAACCCGAGGTCGAACGGCCCGGCCGCGGCGGCCCGGTAGGTGACGACGAAGTCGTCCTGGGCGAAACTCCCGTGCAGCGCGGCCCACGCGTGCAGGGCGAACGGGACCGCACCCGCGACGAACGCCACGAGCACCAGCGCGGACGGTCTTCGGCGGGCCCGTGCCGCGGGGTTTTCGGTCTCCAGCACCCCCTGCTTTGGGGGGTCCAGGGGGGCTTGGGGCTCGGCCCCAAAAGACATGGCATCCTCAATTCTTGCAGGCGGGCGGCTGGCACATGAGCTTGCTCAGCGCCTGGTAGAAGACGTCGGAGATCTTGCGCGGGTCGGGCGTGGTGAAGGACTCGCCGCCGGTCGCGGCCGAAACCTGCTCGAGCTCACCCGCGTCGATGTCCGGGCCGATGCCGATCCCGATGACCGGCAACGGTTTCCGCGGGTCCTGCAGCCGGCCGAGCTCGGCGAGCAGGCCGGGCAGCCCGATCGAGTCGCTGTCCTCGTTGCGGCCGTCGGTGAGCACGACGACCACGTTGATCCGGCCGAGCTGCCAGCTCTGCCGGGCGTTCTGGTACGCGGCGAGGATCGAGTCGTACAGCCCGGTCGCGCCGCCGGGCTTGGGCTTGACCGCCTGCAGCGTCGCCAGGCCGCCCTTGGCGAGCTGGTCGGCGATCGAGCGCATCGGCAGCAGTTCCTTGTAGTCCTTGTCGCCGTCGAGCCGGGTGGAGAACAGCCACAGCCCGAGCTCGGTCGTCGGCTTGAACAGCCCGAGCCCCTGCGTCGCGGCTTCCAGCGTGAGCGCCATCCGGCTGCGGCCGGTGCCGGGCACGGTGGCGGCCATCGAGCCGGAGACGTCGAGCAGGACCTGGACGCGCGCGCTGAGGTTCGCCCCGGCCCAGGCCTGGAGCACGCCGTACATCGCCTCGGGCGCGGGTGGCCCGGCCGGGCGCGGCGCGGCGTTCGTGCGCGTGTCGGCCGGCCGGTCGCCGAGCAGCTGCCCGGCCGGCGTGCGGAACCCGGCGTCACCGAACGTCTTCGTGGCGGCCTGGTCGAGCAGCAGCCGCAGGAACCGTTCGGCCGCCGACCGGGAGGCTTCCGACGCGCGCGGCAGCACGACGTACGGGTAGTCGAAGCTCGGCACCCCCGCCGCCGGGTACGCGGCGACGAGCTTGCGGACCAGCACGGATTGTTCCGACGCCGGCGACGCGGTGTAGGGCGCCTTCACGGCCGAAAGCTTGCGGATCTCCTCGGTGAACGCGGCGGCCGGGTCGGGCGCGTTCTTCGTCAGCTGCTGCAGGCCGATCAGCGCGGCGATCCCGGCCGGGTCGCGCCCCGGGTCGGGCAGCCCGACCGCGCCTCCCGCGAGGACGTCCGACCAGGACGGTGCCTTTCCCGGCCAGCCGGCCTGCTTCGCGACGTCGTCGGTCAGCGCCAGCACCACCGGCGAGCTCGCCACGGACTGGCCGGTCTCCGGCAGGTTCCACGCGCCGCCGTCACGGGCCTGCGGCAGCCAGGTGCTCGACTCGGGCACCCAGACGTCGGGACCGTTCGCGCCGTTGGCTTCCAGCGCCGCCGCGGTGGCCGGCGACGCGCTCGCCGTGACCTCGACGCGGTAGCAGTCCCGCTCCGGTGTGGACCGCGCGAGCGTGGTCAGCACCGGCGCGATGTCCGGCGCGGCCGTGATGCGCACCAGCGTTGTGGTGTCACAGCCGCCGGACGCGAGCCGGTCCCGCAGGTAGTCGACGCCGGCCCAGGCGAGCAGCGCGAGCACGAGCAGCACGCTCAGGACGACGACCCGCGCGTCGAAGCGCCGGGACCGCGCCGGGGGTGCCGCCATGCACGTGCCTTCCGTCGGTGAAGTGCTGGCAGCTTGCCAGCCGGGTGAGCGGGAAGCCAGTACCGCGGGCGAAAGGTGACCGTGGGTGTGTGTGCCGGTGGTGAAGGAATTGCGCGGTGCGGCCGTTTTGGTGATTGACAGGAACTGCGTAACGTTTCCCGCTTGACGCCCGTCCCACGTGGGTAACAGCACGATGGCGGATCGCAGGACGATTTCGCCGTGCCCGCAAGCGGCGAATGGCACCGAACGGAGACCGAACCCGTGCGCACGATGTACGACGCGGTCACGGCCGCGAACATCCCCGGCGACGCCCAGATGGTGGCGGGATACATCGACAAGATCAAACTGGAACCCTGGTCGGCCTCGGACTGGGCGCGCTTCCCCCGCGCCGTCAAGGTCACCATCGTCAAGAAGGCCGGCACGAACGACGGCCACGTCCTCGACGTCGAACCCGGTGACGCCACACCGGGCGAGGCGCCGGGCTGGGTCCGGATGCGCCGCGCGTCCGGCGCGGACCCGACCATCTACTGCAGCCTGTCGACCTGGCCCGCGGTGCGGTCGGCGTTCTCGTCCGCCGGCGTGGCCGAGCCGCACTACTGGATCGCCCACTACAACGGCGATCCGGCCATCCCCGACGGCGCGGTGGCCAAGCAGTACCGCGGGAACGTCGCCCCGGGCTACGACGTCTCGTCGGTCGTCGACTACTGGCCCGGAGTGGACGGCATCGGATCCGCCTCGACTGGAGTGGAGATCATGGAGCGCATCACCGTCACCCCGCCCAACGCCGAGCAGAACACCGTGCGGGTCTTCCTGTCCGGCAGCCCCGGCGCGGCCGTCATCGTCCGGCCCCGCCTCGGCGGCGACGGCTTCTCGAAGCCGATGTGGGTCGGCGACATCTTCGCCTGGGGCAACGACCGCCAGGGTGTCGGCCACAACCCGACGCAGACCCCGGGGTACAACAACAAGCTGACGTCCCACCGCCGCTACGACCTGCCGGGCGCGGTGTGGGCCGACATCAACTACAGCTCCGGCGACCCCTTCGAAGTCGACATCGTCGGCTAACGCCCCAAGGCCACATTGGTTGCGTTGAACGCACCCAAAGCGGCCTTCGGTGCGTTGAACGCACCGAAGGCCACATTGGGGCGCTCGGTGGTATCGGCTCAGGCGGGCGGCAAGGCACGGCACAGGGCGTCGACGGCCGCGGTGTAGGCGGGTTCGGACGGCGTCGCGTACCCGACCACCAGTCCGTCCGATGTGGACATCGTGGCGGCCGGGTGGCGGAAGGCGGCCAGGCCGTCCAGCGCGAGTCCCTGCCACGCCGCGGCCTTGACCGCGGACTTCTCCGTGCCCGGCGGCAGGCGCAGCACGGCGTGCAGCCCGGCGGCGACGCCGGTGGGCACGACGTGCGGAGCCCGCTCGGCGAGCGCCTGGACCAGGACGTCCCGGCGGCGCCGGTAGCGCTGCCGCATGCGCCGGATGTGCTTGTCGTAGCTGCCCGCGGTGATGAACTCGGCGAGCGTGAGCTGGTCGAGCACCCCCGCCCACGCCTCGCGCTCCCCTTTCACCGCCAGCACGGCGTCGACGAGGTGCTCGGGCAGCACCAGCCACCCGAGCCGCAGCGCCGGTGACAGGCTCTTGCTGACCGAACCGGCGTAGACGACGTGCTCGGGGTCGAGGCCCTGGACCGCGCCGACCGGCTTGCGGTCGTACCGGAACTCGCCGTCGTAGTCGTCCTCGACGAGCACCCCGCCGGACGCGTGGACGTGCCCGACCACCGCCGTGCGGCGGTCGTGGTGCAACGGCCCGCCGGTCGGGAACTGGTGCGCGGGGGTCAGCAGCACGTTCGCGACGGCCAGTTCCTCGACGCGCGCGCCTTTTTCGTCCAGGGCCAGGGGAAGCGTCTCGACGCCGGCCGCGGCGAAGATCGAGCGGTGGAACGCCAGGCCGTACGACTCGACGGCGAGGGGCCCCGGCAGCACCGCCGGGAACAACAGCCGCAACGCGTGCGCGAAGCCCGAGCAGACGACGATCCGCTCCGGTGACGTCCGCACCCCGCGGGCGCGCGCGAGGTACCCCGCCAGCGCCTCCCGCAGTTCGGGACGGCCGCGCGGGTCACCGGGGCCGAAGGCGTCGTGCGGGGCGGCGTTCAGCGCCCGGCGCGCGGCGGAGAGCCAGTCGGCCCGCGGGAACGTCGTCGCGTCCGGCTGGCCCTGCCGCAGGTTGTGCCGCGGCTTCGGCGGTCCCGGCGCCTTCTTCGGCGTCCGCGACCGCGGCAACGGCTCGGCCCGCTCGGCGACCCGTGTGCCGGAGCCCTGGACGGCGGTGAGCCAGCCCTCGGCGACCAGCTCGGCGTAGGCGTCGGCGACGGTGTTGCGGGCCACGCCGAGGTCGACGGCCAGGGCGCGGTACGGCGGGAGCCGGGTGCCCGGGGCGAGCCGTCCGGTGCGGACGGCGTCCCGCAGCGCGGTGATGAGCGCGGCCCGCCTGCCGCCGGAGCCGGTCAGCTCGAGGTGCAGGTCGACGCCGGAATTGACCCACGATTCTGCCACGGAAATGCACCCTATACGGGGGTCAACCGGACCCTAGATTTCTGGTCATGACGAACCGAGTGAACTTCGCCAAGACCGCCCCGAAGGCCTTCAAGGCCCTGATCGGCTTCGACGCCGCCGCCCGCGCCGGGCTCGACCCCGCGCTCGTCGAGCTGGTCCAGATCCGCGCGTCGCAGCTCAACCGCTGCGCCTACTGCCTCCACATGCACACCTCGGACGCCCGCAAGGCCGGCGAGAGCGAGGAGCGGCTGCACATGGTGGCCGTGTGGCACGAGGCCACGAGCTTCTTCAGCGAGAAGGAGCAGGCCGCGCTGGCCCTCACGGAAGCCGTCACGCTGATCTCCACCGGCGGTGTCCCGGACGACGTCTACGCCCGCGCTGCCGGCCAGTTCGGCGAGGAAGAGCTCGCCCAGCTGCTCGCGCTGATCTTCACGATCAACACGTGGAACCGCATCGCCATCACCACGGCGAAGGTGCCGGGCACGGACGAGCGGGTGGCCCGGTGACCCGCCACCCGGGCGCGGTGCTGGCGCTGCTGGCGTTCGCGCAGCTGATCATCTCCCTCGACTACAACATCGTGTACGTGGCGCTACCGGACATCGGCCGCGAACTCGGCTTCTCCGCGCAAAGCCTGCAGTGGGTGGTGAGCGCGTACGCCGTGGCGTTCGGCGGGTTCCTCCTGCTCGGCGGGCGGGCCTGCGACCTGTTCGGCCCGCGGCGGGTGTTCGCGCTGGGCTGCGCGCTCTACGCCGGCTCGTCGCTGGCCGGCGGGCTGGCCGCCGACCCGGGCCTGCTCGTTGGCGCCCGGGCCGGGCAGGGCCTCGGCGGGGCGCTGTTGTTCCCCGCGACACTGACGCTGGTCAGCACCAGTTTTGCGGCGGGCCGCGAGCGCAACCGCGCGTTCGCGGTCTGGGGCACCGCCGGCGGCAGCGGCATGATCCTCGGCTCCCTGCTGGGCGGGGTGCTGACGCAGGCGTTCGGCTGGGCGGCGGTGTTCTTTGTGAACGTCCCGCTGGCCGCGGTGGCCGCCGTGCTCGCTTTCCCGCTGCTGGCCGGGGATCCCGCCCGGGAGCCGGGCCGCCGGTTCGACCTCGGCGGCGCGCTGACCGCGACGCTCGGCACGACGCTGCTGGTGTTCGCGCTGGTGGAAGGCCCGGAACTGGGCTGGACGTCGGCCGTGGTCCTGGTGGCCGCGGCGGCGGGCGTGGCGCTCCTGGCCGCGTTCGCCGTGATCGAACGCCGGGGCCTCGACCCGCTGCTGCCTTTGCGGCTGCTGCGGGAGCGCAACCTCGGCACGGGCGTGGTCGTGACGTTCCTCTACATGGGCACGTTCGGCACGCTGCTGTAATTCCTGACGCAGTACTTCCAGGGTGTGCACGGCTACGGCGCGCTGGCGACCGGGCTCGCGTTCGGCGTCCCGATGGTCGCGATCGCCGCGGGTTCGCAGGCCGCGGGCCGGCTGCCCACCCGCTACGGCACCCGGCCGACGCTGGTGGTGAGCCTCGTCGTCGGCGGCGCCGGGGCGGTGGCGCTCGGGCTGTCGATGACCGCGGACGCGTCGTACCTGGGGCTGGTCCCGGCGCTGGTCGTGCTGGGACTGGGCCAGGGCGCGGGGTACACGCTGATGTTCGGCGCCGCGGCGGTGGGCATCCCCGCCCGGGAACAGGGCATCGCGGCCGGCGTCGCCTCGACCGCGCGGCAGGTCGGCGGTTCGGTGGGCCTGGCGGTGTTCGTCGCGGTGGCCAACTCGGAAACGTCCGTAGTGGACGGTCTGCGCACGGCGGTTCTGCTGGCCGCGGCCGGAATCGCGCTGACGGCGTTGGCGGCCCTGCGTTTCAGCGGCACGCGCCGGGCCGTTCCGGTCCCGGCCTGAACGCGGAAGAACCACCATCCCCCGGCGATGGTGGTTCTTCCGCTTTCGGTGTCAGTCGGCGAGGGCCAGCAGGTCATCCTCGGGGACGGACTCTTCGACGACCGGTTCCGGGCGCTTGCGGGCCACCAGGCCGCTGATCGCGATCAGCAGGCCCAGCACCGCGATCCCGGTGACCACGCTCAACGCCGGGGTCAGCCCGGTCAGCAACGCGGCCGGCGAGGCCTCACGGCCGCCGTTGGCGGTCAGCACCGCCGTCACCACCGCGAGCCCGATCGCGCCGCCGACCTGCAGCGACGTGTTCAGCAGGCCACCGGCCAGCCCCTGCTCGTCGTCCGGGATCCCGGCTGTTCCCTGGATGTTGAGGGACGAGAACGCCAGCGTGAAGCCGATGCCGAGCAGGATCATGCTGGGCAGGACGTACCCCGCGTAACCCGAGTGCTCGTCCACGCGCAGGAACAGCGCGTAGCCCAGCACGTGGGCGACGACGCCCGCGAAGATCGTGCGCGGGGTGCCGACCCGGTCGATCAGCGGCTCGATGCGCGGCGAGCCGAACGCCACGATCAGCGCCGCCGGCAGGAACCCGAGCGCGGTCTGCAGCGCGGACCAGCCGAGGACCCGCTGCAGGTAGAGCATCACGACGAACTGGAACCCGATGTACGCGCCGAAGAACAGCGCGCCGCCGAGGTTCGCCCTCGCCAGCGGCCCCGACTTGAGGATGCCCAGCCGCAGCAACGGGTGGGCGCTGCGCTTCTCGATGACCACGAACGTCACGAGCAGGGCGAGCGCGACGGCGAACGTGATCAGCGTGCGCGGCGCGGCCCAGCCGATCTCGGGCGCCTCGACAACGCCGAACACCAGCAGCAGCGAGCCGGCGGCGCCGGTGATGGCGCCCGGGAAGTCGTACCCGCGGCCTTCTTCGCGCCGGTAGGACGGAATCAGCTTCCAGGCCGCGACGAACGCGACCAGCGCGATCGGCGCGGGCAGCAGGAACGTCCAGCGCCAGCCGACCTCGGTCAGCAGGCCGGAGAACACCAGCCCGGCGGAGTACCCGCTGGCGCCGAACACGGCGAAGATGCTGATCGCCTTGTTGCGGGCCGGGCCTTCGTGGAACGTCGTGGTGATGATGGACAGGGCGGCCGGCGCCGTGAACGCGGCGGCCAGTCCCTTGATGAAACGGCTGGCGATCAGCAGCGCGCCGTCGTCGACGAGGCCGCCGAGCAGCGAGGCCAGCGCGAACACGGCGACGGCGACCAGGAACACCCGGCGGCGGCCGAGCAGGTCGGCGGTGCGGCCGCCGAGCAGCAGCAGGCCGCCGTACCCCAGCACGTACCCGCTGACGACCCATTGCAGCGCGTTCGTGGACAGGCCGAGGTCGGCCTGGATGGCCGGGAGGGCGACCCCGACCATCGACACGTCGAGCGCGTCGAGGCCGATGACGATCGACACGGTGAGCAGGACACCCCAGAGACGTGCGTCCCACCGGGTCGAGGTGGTGGACAAGGCAGCGGAAGAGCTCATGGCGGCGACAGTACATGCATACGCATCTAATGTCTAAGCATTTAATGTCTTTGCATCTGATGTGCGCGCATGCTAAGTTGGTCGCCGTGAGCGACGTCGCTGAGCAAGGCCTGGTGCAGGAGTGGCACGAGCTTCTGGCGCGGTACTCGGCCGTGTTCGGCACGCTCGAGTGCCGCCTGCAGGAGCGCCACGGCATCGGCGCGAACGAGTTCGAAGCCCTCGAACGGCTCGCGACCTGCGACTTCCAGTGCCGCTCGGCCGACCTCACCGGCGCGATCCACCTCAGCCAGAGCGCGACCTCACGCCTGGTGGCCCGCCTGGAGAAGGAAGGCCTGGTCCAGCGCGCGCTCTGCGACGTCGACCGCCGCGGGATCTTTGTGACCCTGACCGACGCCGGCCGCGAGCGCTACCTCGAGGCGAAGCGGACCCACCGCGAAGTGCTGAACGAGACGCTGCGTTAGCCGCTTTGTCACGCACAGCGCCCCCGGCTGCGTGAACCGCCGGGGGCGCCGGCCTCCCCGCGAGCGGGAAGCTGGAACCCGGCCGGCGCGCCACCTGAACGGAAGGCAAGGCTCGCCGGCCGGGAGTTCTTGTCAAGCCCACGCGTTGCCTGTTGCACGGCGCAGTAGCGATCGAGCGGTGTCCCGGTAGGTCGCCAAGGCCGTGTCGTGCGTGAGAAACACAGCGCCCTGGTGATGCCGCACCGCGACCGCCACGGCACCGGCGCGGTCTTCGTACAGAATGAACGGTTCGACCAGGCCCGGCGGGCAACCGGTCGTCGGAACGAAGCGCACGGTCGTGCGCGGATGCCGCGTCATGGCTGTCACCGCGTCGAGCTGGTCGCGGAGTACGGCCGGCGAACCGGCTTCGGCGCGCATAGCGGCTTCGCCGATCAAGAACGTGCGCCGCGGCCCCGGCTCGCCCGGCGAAGTGATTTGCTGCACCGTTCGGGCAAGGGAGCGCATGTCCGCGGTGTCGGGGTTGAGCAGACCGGTCTCCCGCAACGCATAGGCGTAGTCGACGGTTTGCAGCGCCTGGGGAATCAGCGACGGCGACCACTCGGTCACATGCGTCGCTCGCTGTTCGTACGTCGCGTGCAGGAGATCTTCGTCGCGCCCGCTGTGGTCGATGAAGTCGCGTTCATGAACCCGCCGGGCAAGGTCGACGAGCTGGTCGCGCACGCTGTTCGGGGACCTCAGAACGCCGAGGATGTGCGCCACCGTGGTGTCCGGCGGGATACGCCTGCCGAGCTCGAAGGCCGACAGCACACCCGGGTGGAGGTCGACCATGTCGGCGAGCCGGCGCAGTTTGATACCGCGCCGGGTGCGGGCCTCGCGGAGTCCGCTCGCGAGGACGATGAGTGCCGGCAAAGGGGCCGCATCGGTCATGGCTGGGGCTCCGTTCGGTCGTCGAACGTGCTCACCGGCGTTGCCACCTCGAACAAGTCGCCGGCGAACTGCCCGGCAAGCGGCGTTCCCGGCCACGAAATACTCATGGCGGCATGAGCCGCGCACGCCGGGCACGTCCAGCCGTGCCCGGGCGTCGACAGGCGGCGCCGATCGATGCTGGGCCGGTCGTGTTCAAGTGAGAAAGGCACGCCCGACAGGCACCACGGGCGCAGCAGTTCCTGCCGCGGATCCGCCAGGTCGGCGACCGGGTACAGGTGCGCCCACCCGTCCGCCTCGAAGAGATGCCACTCCCAGCGGGTGCACACCGGCCGCGGAGCGGAGGTCCGGGATCGCTCGTCGAGCGCGGTCACCGGTCGCTCCCGGCCGGAAGCGGCGCAAGACATGAGCACGTTGTGCAGGGCGCGGCGTTCCCGAGAGGTGCGCCGGCTTGATCCGCCTCGGCGAACACCGGCGCGCGGTTTTCCCGGACTCCGCACCAGGCAAAGGCCCTGTCGGCGCCGGAGCGAAGCCGCGGCCCATAGAACCAGTGGACTTCGCCGGACTGGATGTCCTGCCGTGCGAACCAGCTTGCGCCCGCGTACTCGATCCGGTCCATTGCCGCCGTTGTAGTGCTCATCTTCGGTCCTTACCCGCACTGAACGTTGTTGATGTGAGTCACACAGTAAACCTACATATGCAAGTTACACAACCAGGACGCGAGGCGAGTTCGGGCGCGCGATAGCCTTCGCGCCATGAGTGGAACCGGGCCCGCGGCGTACCGCGTCTCGCTGGGGCGCAAGTTCAAGGCGCTGCGCGACGCATCCGGCATGGACCGCGAGACGGTCGCGCGCGAGATGAGCTGGGACCTCTCGAAGCTGAGCCGGGTGGACAACGGACAGGCCACCCTGAAGGTGGCCGAAGTCGACAAGCTGCTGGACCTCTTCGGTGCCGACGAAGCGACCGCGGCCGAGTTGCGCGAGATCGGCCAGCAGGCCCGCAAGCGCGGCAGCTACGGCAAGGTTCCGGAATGGTCCAGGCCGTTCCTCGGCCTCGAGCAGGACGCGGCCAAGCTGGAGATCTTCCAGGGCGAGCTGATCCACGGCCTGTTCCAGACGGAGGAATACGCCCGCCGGTTGATTTCACGGTCACCCGTGGTCGCGGCGGCCGATGTCGAGAAGGTCGTCGAAGCACGGATGCGGCGGCGTGGCCTGCTCCACCGCGAAAGCCCACCGCGGGTTCACCTCGTGCTCGGCGAAGCCGCACTCCACATCATGGCCGGCGGTCCGAAGGCAATGCTCGAACAACTCAGACACCTGCGAGAACTCGCCGATCTTGACAATGTGACGATGCAGATCTTTCCGTTCAGCGCGGGTGAGCATGCGGCTCTGGGCGTCCCCTTCACGTTGCTGACACTCGACCTCGGCGGCACTGCCACGCACTGGGTCAATATCGAAGATCTCACGCGAACGGACTGTCTGTCCGGCGCGACCGTCCTCGAGGTCTATCGCTTGACGTTCGACTCCCTGGCCATCAACGCCGCCGGTGAGCGTGAGACGATCGCGCTGCTGGAGCAACGTATAGACGCTCTGGCGGCAGGAGGATGACAGTGAGCTACGACGAGCTGTCGGGCGCCGCGTGGCGCAAGTCCAGCTGGTCCAGTGGCGGCGAAAGTACTTGTGTGGAGGTGGCCCTCGGTGCCCCGGTTGTGGGCATCAGGGACACCAAGGACCGCGACGGCGGGACCCTCGTGGTCACGCCGGCCACCTGGTCCGCCTTCCGCGGGTGCGTCGCCGCGAAGTGACCGGCTGACAGCGGGGCCCCGGCGATGCGTGAACGCCGGGGTCCCGCTGCGTCAGCCCACGGGCCCTTCGATCGCCTTGACCGAAACCTGCCGCTGAGCGCCGGCGGCGTTCGACACCGTCAGCGTCAGCTGGTCACCCGGGTGGTGGGTGTCCATCACCGTGGTCAGCGTGGTCGCCGAGTCGACCGGCGTGCCGTTGATGGCCGTGATCACGTCGCCGGCCGCCAGGCCCGCGTCCTGCGCCGGGCCGCTCGCCACGACGTCGCGCACCTGGGCGCCCTGGCCCTGGCCGTCGGCGACCGAGACGCCGATGAACGCCGTCTTGCCGATGTGGATCTTGTCGGTGGCCGTGCCCGCGACGATCTTGTGCGCGATGTCGACGGCCTGGTTGATCGGGATCGCGAAGCCCTGGCCGCCCGCGCCGCTGCGGCGGCCGTTGAGCTGGTAGCCGGTGGACGCCGCGGTGTCGACGCCGATCACCTGCGCGTTCGCGTTGACGAGCGGGCCGCCGGAGTCGCCGGACTCGATGTTCGCGCGGACCTGGATCAGCCCGGTGAGCTGCTCGGACGCCCCGCTGGACTCGTCGGAGGCGGTGATCGACTGGTCGAGCGCGCTCACCGTGCCCGGCGCAGGGACCGGGTCGCCGCCCTTGCCGCCGGCGTTGCCGAGGCCGAGGATCTGGTCGCCGACCTTGACCGTCGACGAGTCGCCGATCGACGCGGTCGGCAGCCCCGAGGCGTCCTGGAGCTGCAGGATCGCGATGTCCTCGCTGCGGTCGTAGCCGACGACCTCGGCCTTGTAGGTGTCGCCGGTGCCGATGCTGGTGACCTTGATGCTGGTCGCGCCCGCGACGACGTGGTTGTTCGTGAGCACCTCGCCGTCCGGCGTGAGCACGATGCCGGTGCCCGCCGCGGCCGCGCCCTGCAGCCCTAGCTCGGTGTTGACGTTGACGATGGCCGGGTTGACCTTCGCGGACACGGCGTCGACGTCGAGCACGGTGGCCGACGCGGTGGGCTGCCCGGAGAAGCCGAAGTTCTGGTTGCCGGCGGCCGTGGGGTTGTTCACCGAGATCAGGTGCCCGATGCCGAGCCCGGCGACCACCGCGAGGGCGACCGCGACAACGGCGACGGTCAGCGCGCGCAGCGGCCGCCGGCGCGGGGGCTGCGGAACGGGCGGCGGGTAGCCGTAACCGGGAGCCTGGCCGTAGAAGCCCTGGGGCTGGGTGTACTGCGGCGGGTACGGGCGTCCCCACTGGTCACGGGCCTGGCCGTGCTGGTCGTACGGCTGCTGGGGGTACCCCTGGTCGTACGGCTGCTGCGGGTACCCCTGGCCGTAGTGGCCCCGCGGGTCACCCTGGCCGTAGCCGTACGGGTACTCGCCGCCGCCCTGCGGTCCTCGGTCGTACTCACTCATGCACAGCTCCAGCCCTCGACCAGCCTCCGGCCCCTCCAGGAAACGCCGCGATCCTGAGAATTTCCTGGCGTCGATCCATGGAGTTGCTGTGGATGTACCCGCGACGACCTTCCGGCATGCCGACGTGATCCACGTTACGCCGGAACCACCCCCCGCCGGACCAAAGCCGTCAGGCGGTCCGCGTGCTCGCCCACGGCCGCCACCTCGGGCGGAGCGGCCGCGTCGGAGTGGATCTCGATGCTGATCCCAGCGGTCGTCGCCGCGGCCCGGGCCGCCTCCGCCACCGCCGCCAGGTCGATGGCCGACAGGAGATCCGACGGCACCCGGTCCGCCAGGTCCAGCACGGCGGCCGCGGCGGTGATCACCTCCGCCGCCGGTCCGCACGCGCGCCGGCGCGCCTCGGTCACCGCGAGCTCCCGCGCTTCGCCGGGCGGCAGCCGGTGGGCCCGGGCGAGCATGGCCGCCGCGTGCGCCTCCTTCTCCGCCAGCCGCAACGCGTGCATGCTCAGCGCCCCGGCCTCGCGCCCGTCGGGCGACGCCTTGCCGACCAGGGCGGCGGCCTGGGCAACGTGCAACGCCGCCGTCGCCCCGCCACCCGGGGAGGCCTCGGACGCGAGGGCCTTCAGGAAGTCACTCAGGATCTGGTCACGCACGACTCACCGCCGGATTCGTTCCATGCCGGGGTCGACCAGTGGCTCGGCGGCCACGGTGGCCGCGACCCGGCGACCGAAGTACTCGATTTCGACACTGCCGCCGACGTCCGCCGACGCCGGGAGCCAGGCGTAGGCGATCGGCCGGCCGATCGTGTAGCCGTAGGCCGCGCTGGTGACGTACCCCGCCGCGACACCGTCGACGAACACCGGTTCCTTGCCCAGCACGACCGTGCGGCCGTCGTCGACCGTGAGGCACCGGAGCCGCCGTGACGCGGCTTCCTCGCTGCGTCCCGCGATCGCGTCACTGCCGGCGAACGGCCCCTTGGCCGGACGCACCGCGAAGCCGATCCCGGCCTCGTACGGGTCGTGCTCGGTGGTCATGTCGGTGCCCCACAACCGGTAGCCCTTCTCCAGGCGCAGGCTGTTGAACGCCGCGCGTCCGGCCGCGACCACCCCGAGCGGCTGACCGGCCGCCCACAGCGCGTCCCACAGCCGCAGGCCGTTGTCCGCGCTGGTGTAGATCTCCCAGCCCAGTTCGCCCACATAGGACAGTCGCATCGCGACGACCGGAACCCCGGCGATGCGTGCCTCGCGCGCCCGGAAGTACTTCAACCCCGTGTGGGAGAAGTCTTCCCGGCTCAGCGGCTGGACGAGGTCGCGCGCCAGCGGTCCCCACACGCCGACGCAGCACGTGCCGCCGGTGGTGTCCCACACCTGCACCCCGGCCGGTGCGTGCTTCACGAAGTGGTCGACGTCGATGTTCCCGTTGATCCCGACCTGGAACCGCTCCGGCCCGAGCCGGGCCACGGTGACGTCGCTGCGGACGCCGCCCGCGTCGTCCAGCATCAGCGTGTAGGTGACCGACCCGACCGACTTCTCCAGCTGGTTCGTGGTCAGCGACTGCAGGAACGCCAGCGACCCGGTTCCGCTGACCTCCACGCGCTTCAGCGGTGTCATGTCGTACATCGCGACACCGTTGCGCGTGTGCCAGGCCTCGGCGGCCGCGATCGGCGAGTGGAACTGCGCCGACCACGCGTCCCGCGCCGGCGGGAGCGCGTCGTGCGGCAGCTTCTTCAACAGCGGCGCGTTGGCCTCGAACCAGTGCGGCCGCTCCCAGCCGCCCGCCTCGAGGAACACCGCGCCCAGCTCCCGCTGTCGCACGTGGAACGGCGTCACGCGCAGGTCGCGCGGGGAAAGCTTGGGCTGCAACGGGTGCAGGATGTCGTAGACCTCGACGAAGTTCTGCTGCGCCGTTTCGTGCACATAGGACGGCGCGAGCTGGACCTCCTCGAAGCGGTGGACGTCGATGTCGTGCACGTCCACTTCGGAGTGCCCGTCGACGAGCAGCTCGGCGACCGCCTTGGCGATGCCCGCCGAGTGCGTCACCCAGATCGCCTCGGCCAGCCAGAACCCGCGGACGTCGGCCGACTCGCCGACCAGCGACTGGCCGTCCGGGGTGAAGGAGAAGATCCCGTTGAAGCCCTCCTCGACCTTGGTCTGCCGCAGCGCGGGCAGCAGCAGCTTGCTCTCCTCCCACGACGGCGCGAAGTCGTCTTCGGTGAAGGGCAGCATCGACGGCATCGCGGTCTCGGTCACCGCTGGGTCCAAAGTGGACTCGTCGACCGGCATCGGCCGGTGCGCGTAGGACCCGATGCCGATCCGGTCGACGTGCTCGCGGAAGTACAGGTCCTGGTCCTGGTGCCGCAGGATCGGCAGGCTCGCTTCGACCGCTTCGGTGTTGCGCCCGACCAGTTCGTCGACCCGCCCGGTCTTGACGTACTGGTGGGCCAGCGGCAGCAGCGGCACGTCCATGCCGACCATCGCGCCGATCTCACGCCCCCAGAACCCGGCGCACGACACCACGACGTCCGCGGGGAAGTCACCCTGGTCGGTCCGGACGCCGGTGACGCGCCCGCCTTCCTGCAGGACGTCGGTCACCCGCGTCGAGCCGACGAACCGGGCCCCTCGCGCGGTGGCCCGTTCGGCGAGGACCTCGACGGCCTTCGCGGCCCGCGCCAGGCCGTCCGTCGGGGTGTGCAGCGCACCGAAGACCCGCGAGCCGTCGAGCAGCGGCCAGCGGTCGACGCACTCGCCGGCATCGATGATCGAGCCGGGCACGCCCCACGACGTCGCCCAGCCGTGCTTGCGCTTGAGGTCCTCCCAGCGCGCCGGGGTGGTCGCGACCTCCATGCCGCCGACCGGCAGGAAGCAGTCCAGCTCCAGGAGCTTCGCGACGGTGTACTTCGCGAACTCCGTCATCGACTTGGACGCGTTCGTCTGGAACACCAGACCGGGCGCGTGCGACGTCGACCCGCCGGTGCGCGGCAGCGGGCCCTGGTCGAGCACGGTGACGTCGGCCCAGCCGCGGGCGGTCAGCTCGTCGGCGAGGTTCGCGCCGACGATGCCGGCGCCGATGATCACGACTTTCGGTGCGGTCATGGCGGGACTCCTAACGGAAAACGACGGTGCTGTTGCCGTTGAGCAGGACGCGGCGTTCGCAGTGCCAGCGCACCGCGCGGGAGAGGGCGAGGGCTTCGGCGTCGCGCCCGACGGTCACCAGCTCGCGCGGCGAGTAGGTGTGGTCGACCCGCGCGACCTCTTGCTCGATGATCGGGCCCTCGTCGAGGTCGGGCGTGACGTAGTGCGCGGTCGCGCCGACGTACTTGACCCCGCGGTCGTAGGCCTGGTGGTAGGGCTTCGCGCCCTTGAAGCCGGGCAGGAACGAGTGGTGGATGTTGATCGCGCGGCCTTCGAGCTTGAGGCACAGGTCGTTGGACAGCACCTGCATGTACCGAGCGAGCACCACCAGGTCGGCCTGGTATTCGCCGACGAGGTCGAGCAGCCGCTGTTCGGCCTCGGGTTTGGTTTCCGGGGTCACCGGCACGTGCTCGAACGGCACCCCGGCCGCCTCGCACATCGGCCGCAGGTCTTCGTGGTTGGAGACGACCACGGCGATGTCCGCGCCGAGACTGCCCGCGCGCCAGCGGAAGAGCAGGTCGTTGAGGCAGTGCCCGAACTTGGACACCATCACCAGGAGCCGCGGTGGCGTCCCGTCGGAGAGGTCGAACTCCATCCCGAAGCCCCCGGCCACCACGGCGAAGTCGCGGCGCAGACTGTCCACTGTGGTCGTCTCGGGTGCGGTGAACGACGTGCGGAGGAATAGCGAGCCGCGGACGTCGTCGTCGAACTGCTGGTGCTCGACGATGTCGCAGCCCTGCCCGACGAGGAACGTCGTCACGGCGTGCACGATGCCCGAGCGTTCGGGGCACTTGAGCGTCAAGGTGAAGGTCACGAGACGTACTCCAGACTCGCGTCGGCCAGCCAGGCTTTGAAGTAGTCCGAAAAGGACTGTCGCACGAGGATTGTGAACCCGTCTTCGCGAACCATGAGCACGATCCCGGTGCGCGCGAACAACGTCTGCACGCACGTGCCTGGCGGGGACATCTCCAGGTCGATCGAGCACCCGTGCGCGAGCACGTCGGCGGCGTGCGCCCCGGTGAGCCGCACAACGTTCCGCTGAGCCGAGACGTCCACAACGGCCGCACTTTCACGTGAAAGTGCAGCCTCCAGCTCCGCACTTTCACGTGAAAGTGCGGGGCCCAGCACCAGGTATTCGTCGGGGCCCATCCAGAGGATGTCGACGCCGTGGGTGCTGGTGAACGTGCACGGCCCGGGCAGGTCGACGCCGAGCAGGCGGTGCCCGTCGCGGAGGCGGACGGTGAGCTGGGTGCGGAACGGTTCTTCGACCGCGTCAACCGTCACGGCGGGCTCCTTCCCTGTCGAAGAGCACGGATTCGGTCACGGTCACCGGCACGACCTGGTCGCCGACCGGGACGTACAGCGTCTCGCCGACGCGCTCACGGCCGGAGCGCACCAGGGCCAGCGCGAAGGTCCGGCCCAGCGCGGCGCTGTCGTAGCTGGAGGTGACGTGCCCGAGCATCCGCACCGGTGGTTCGGGCACGGTTTCGGACTCGATGACCTGGCCCCCTTCCGGCAGCAGCACCGACGGATCGACGGGGAGCAGACCAACCAGGTGTTTGCGGTCCGGGCGGTTGTTCTCGGCACGGGCGAACGAGCGCTTGCCGAGGAAGTCGGCCTTCTTCTTCGACACCGCCCAGGACATGCCGAGGTCCTGTGGGGTGACCGTGCCGTCGGTGTCCTGGCCGATGATCGGGTAGCCCTTCTCGGCGCGCAGGACGTGCATGGTCTCGGTGCCGTAGGGCGTGGCGCCCTGTTCCACAATGGACTCCCAGAGCGCGAGCCCGTACCACGAAGGCACGTTGATCTCGTACGCCAGCTCGCCGGAGAAGCTGATCCGGCAGACTCGCGCCTGCAGCCCGGCGACCTCGGCGTCCTGCCAGGTCATGAACCCGAACGCCTCGTTGCTCACGTCAAGACCCGGTGCGAGCGCGCCCAGGACCTCCCGGGAACGCGGTCCGACCAGCGGAATCGTGGCCCAGTGCTCGGTGACCGACGTCGCGAAGACGCGCAGGTGCGGCCACTCCGTCTGGAGCCACTCCTCCATCCACTCGAGCACCATCGCCGCGTTCCCGGTTGTGGTGGTGACGAGAAAGCGCTCCTCGCCGACGCGGATTACCGTGCCGTCGTCGATCACCATGCCGTCGACGCCGCACATCACTCCGTAGCGGATCCGGCCGACCTTGAGGTTGCTCATCATGTTCGTGTAGAGCATGTCGAGGAACGCGCCGGCATCCGGACCCTGGACGTCGATCTTGCCCAAAGTGGACCCGTCCATCAGCGCGACGTCGGTCCGGGCCGCCCGGCATTCGCGCTGGACGGCGTCGTGCATCGACTCGCCGGGTCGCGGGTAGTACCACGGCCGTTTCCACTGGCCGACGTTCTCGAACTCCGCGCCGTGCTCGACGTGCCACGGGTGGATCATCGTGACCCGCACGGGATCGTGCAGCTCACCGCGGTTCCGCCCGGCCAGCGCGGCGAACGACACGGGCGTGTACGGCGGCCGGAACGTCGTCGGGCGCTGGGTCGCCAAGTCGACACCGAGGGCTTCGGCGGTGATGCCCGCGGCGAGGAGACCGGACGTCTTGCCCTGGTCGTGCGCGGTGCCGATGGTGGTGTAGCGCTTGATGTGCTCCAGCGAGCGAAGCCCGGCGCCGGTCGCGCGCAGAACGTCCGACACGGTGGCGTCGCGCTGCTGGTCGACAAACCGGGCGTCCACTTCGGACTCGGGTGCGGGCACTTGCCAGAGAATCTTCGTCTCCGGCAGTCCTTCGCCCGCCGCGGCACCCACAACGCTCACGTTCGGCAGCTCACCGTCGGGGACGTACGCACCGAGCCCGCCGTCGTACCGCAGCGTGCCGCGAGCCTGGCTGTAGAGGTGCACGGCCGGGTTCCAGCCGCCGGACACGAGCAGCAGGTCGCACTCGACCCGCTCCCCCTGCGTTTCTCCCAGCGGAGCGACGTGGGCGGCCGTGATGTGGGTGCCGCCGTCGGTGCCGATGACGCCGTAGCCCTCGCGGGCGTCGACGATCCGCACGATCTCGGCGCCGGCCGCGGCCAGGTCGGACGCGGCTTCGTACGCGGAGTCGTTGGTGGTGAACACGACCACCCGCCGCCCGGCCAGGACGCCGTAGCGGTTCAGGTACGTGCGCGCGGCACCGGCGAGCATGATGCCCGGACGGTCGTTGTCCGGGAACACGATCGGCCGTTCGTGCGCGCCGGTGGCCAGCACGATCTTGCGGGCCCGGATCCGCCACACCCGTTGCCGCGAGATCCGTTCGGGCGCGGCGGGCTCGCCCCGGTGCTCCAAAGCGAGCACGAACCCGTCGTCGTAGACGCCGAACGCCGTGGTGCGCGAGAGGAACCGGACGCCCTCCGGAGCTTCACCGCCGGGCTGGTCGTCCACGAGCAGCACGCGGCCCTCGGCCTCGGCCGCGGCAGCGCGTCCGGCGGGACCGGCGCCGACGACCAGGACGTCGCAGTGGGCATGCTTGGTGTCGTACCGCGCCGGGTCCGGTTCGGTCGCGAGCCGCCCCTGCCCGCGCAGGCCGCGAGCCTCCAGGCCGTCGTACAGCTCGACAGTGGTCGCGCTCAGCATCGGCTCCGGGAACGGCGCTTCGATCTGCACCAGCGCGTTCGAGTCCTCGACCCCCGCCGCGACGATGCCACGCGGCCGGCCGTACTTGATGCTGGTCGCGACGTGGTGGATCCCGTTGGCCAGCAACGCGGAAGCCAGGGTGTCACCGAGGAAACCGGTCAGCTCGCGGCCGTCGAAGGTGAACTTGAGCGGGACGCCGGACAGTCGGGTCATGGGATCACCGGCTTGGGTTCGTCGAGGCGGTAGACCGCCAGGAGGTCGTGGGTGCGGGTGTCGCGCACGGCGTTGAACCACCGGCGGCAGCCCGCGGAGTGGCTCCAGCGCTCGGCGAGCGGCCCGCTCGGGTTGGCGCGGAAGAAGACGAACTTGGCCCAGTCCTCATCGGACAATGCGGCCGAATCTGACGGGTAGGCAACGTGGGCCTGGCCGCCGTAGTGGAACTCGGCTTCTTCGCGCGGCCCGCACCAGGGGCAAGGGATCAGTTGCATGGGGACACTCCTGCTTTGAACGACTCAGTGCGCGACGGCGGCGGCGCCGTGTTCGTCGACGAGGGCACCGGTGGCGAACCGGTCCAAAGTGAACGGTTCGGCGTACTCGTGCGGCTTGCCCCGCGCGATGGTGGCCGCGAAGACGTCACCGACACCTGGCGTGGCCTTGAACCCGCCGGTGCCCCAGCCACAGTTGAGGAACAAGTTCTCCACCGGGGTCAGGCCGATGATCGGCGACGCGTCCGGGCTGACGTCGACGATGCCCGCCCACGTCCGCAGCAGGTGCGCCCGCGCGAACACCGGGAACAGCTCCAACGCGGCGGCCATCTGCTGCTCGATGATGTGGAACGAGCCGCGCTGGCCGTAGCCGTTGTAGCTGTCGATCCCGGCGCCCATCACGAGTTCACCCTTGTGCGCCTGGGAAACGTAGACGTGCACGGCGTTCGACATCACGACGGTCGGGTGGATCGGCTCCAGCAGCTCGGACACCAAGGCCTGCAACGGGTGTGAGACCAGCGGCAGGTCCAGGCCGACCATGCGGGCCAGTACCGACGAGTGCCCGGCGGCGCACAGCGCGACCTTGCCCGCGGCGATCCGGCCCCTCGACGTCTCCACCGCGGTGACCCGGCCGTCCACCGTGGAGATACCGGTGACCTCGCAGTTCTGGATGAGGTCGACCCCCAGTTCGTGCGCGGCCCGCGCGAATCCCCAAGCGACGTAGTCGTGCTTCGCGATACCCGCGCGCGGCTGGAAGGTCGCACCGAGCACGGGGTAGCGGACGTCCGGCGAGGTGTTGACGATCGGGCAGATCTCCTTGACACCGTCGGCGTCCACCCATTCGGCGTCGATGCCGTTGAGCTTGTTGGCCTCGACGCGGCGGACGCTGTCGCGGACGTCCTGCAGGCTGTGCGCGAGGTTCAGCACCCCGCGCTGGCTGAACAGGATCGGGTAGCCGAGGTCCTCTTCGAGCCCTTCCCACAGCTTGAGGGAGTGCTCGTAGATGCCGGAGCTCTCGTCCCAGAGGTAGTTGGAGCGGATGATCGTGGTGTTGCGGGCCATGTTGCCGCCCGCGAGCCAGCCCTTCTCCAGCACAGCGACGTTGGTGATGCCGTGCACCTTGGCCAGGTAGTACGCGGTCGCGAGGCCGTGCCCGCCGCCGCCGACCACGATCACGTCGTAGGCGCGCTGGGGCTCGGGGTTGTCCCAGAGGAAGTCCGGGTGCTCGGGCAGGTCCGCGCCGGGTGTGCGGGTCATCGGGTCTCCTGCGGGTAGGGCGGGAACTGCTCGGCCAAGGCGGTCACAAGGCGGACGCCGGTTCCACCGGTCAGCACGGAGACCTCCGGCGGGAACAGGAGCCGCTCAGCCAGTGCCTCCGCGCTGCGGACGGCCCTAGGGTCTTGGGAGTGGTGGTCGTGACGTGCGCCGGCCGCTCGCCGATCGCTTCCGCCACGGCCGGGTCGTAGCCGGCTAGGGAGCGGTCGAGCTCTGGGGCGATCGTCGAGGTCATCACGAACCTTCCGTGGTCGACTTCTGATATATCAATCGTCGATGTAGGCTAAGCGGCATGCACCCGCAGGTCAATCCCCCGTCGCTGGCCGAACAGGCGTACGTCTTCGTCCGCGACCGCCTGGTCATGCTCGACATCCGGCCGGGCGAGCCCATCAACGAGGAGTGGCTCGGCACCACGCTCGGCATGGGCCGCACGCCTATCCGCGAAGCGCTGAAACGGCTGGAGTCCGAACGGCTGGTCGTCGCCTACCCGCGGCGGGGCACGTTCGCCACCGACGTCAACATCTCCGACCTCGCCCACATCTCCGAGGTCCGGCGCACGCTCGAGCCGATGGCGACGGCTGCCGCGGCCGAGCGCGCGACCGCGGCCGACCGGGCGACGCTCACCGAGCTGCGCGCGCAGCTCGACGCCGGTGTCCCGAGCGGGGACAACGCCGAGCTGCTGCGCACCGACCTCGCCCTGCACCGGGCGATCTACCGGTGCGTGCACAACCCGTTCCTCGAGGACACGCTGATCCGGTACGACAACCTCGCGACGCGGATCTGGTGCGTGTTCGTGCCGCGGCTGTCCGGGATGGCCGGCCACGTCGACGAGCACGTCCCCCTCCTCACCGCGATCATCGAGGGTGACGCCGAGAAGGCGGCCGCGCTGACACAAGCGCACGTCACCGGGTTCGAGGCCGCCATCCGGGCGTTGACCTAGAACCCCAGCCGGGTGCGGACCCAGTCGTGGAACTCGCCGATGTGGTGCTCGCTGGGCACGAGCACCCCGCCGCCGGCGTAGGAGCGTGAGTCCATGGCGAGCTGGCAACGTTCACACGCCTCGAAGTCCTGCAGGTTGACGCGGTGGAACAGCTCGACCGAGCGCGTCAGGTCGCGGCCGGACTCGACCACGCCGGGCAGGTAGAGCCAGTCGCAACGCACCAGCGTCCGGTCCGGGGCCAGCGGGAACATCCGGTGGAGGATCACGTGGTCCGGCACCAGGTTGACGAACACCTGCGGGCGCACGGTGATGGCGTAGTACTTGCGGTCCTGGTCTTCGGTGACGCCGGGGAGGCGGTCGACCCCCTCGCTGCCGTCGACGGTGAAGCCCTGGACGTCCCCGCCGAACGCCGCGCCGTGACCGACGTAGTACTGCGCGGCGTAACCGTCGGCGAACTCCGGGAGGACCTCGGTGAGCTCCGGGTGGATCGTCGCGCAGTGGTAGCACTCCATGAAGTTCTCGATGATCTGTTTCCAGTTCGCCTTCACGTCGTACTCGATGCGCTTGCCGAGCGCGAGGCCGTCGACGCCGTACGCCTCGATCGCCTCCGCGCCGCCGAGCCGTTCGGTGACCGCGGCGACGACGGAGCCGTCGAACGGCGGCGGCTCGTCGGCCAGGCAGACCCAGGCGTAGCCGAGCCATTCGCGCAGGTGGACGCGGGTGAGGCCGAACGTCGTGCGGTCGACGTCCGGCATGCCGGTGAGGTTCGGCGCGGCGACCAGCTTGCCGTCGAGGCCGTAGGTCCAGGCGTGGTACGGGCACTGGAAGGCGCGCTTCACGGTGCCGGACTCTTCGGTGCAGAGCCGGGCGCCGCGGTGGCGGCAGACGTTGAGGAACGCGCTGAGCTTCCCGTCCCGCCCCCGCGAGACGAGCACGCTCTCCTTCCCGACCTGGACGGTCTCGAACGCCCCGGGCCCGGCGAGGTCCGCGCTGCGCACGGCGCAGAACCAGTCCGCCTCGAAGATCTTCGCCTGCTCCAGCGCGAAGATCGCCGGGTCGGTGTAGTAGGTGCCGGGCAGCGTGGCGAGCAGGCTCGGCGGCAGATCGGTAGTGGTCACCGGCGTGGTCCTCTCCGCGGATCAGGACGGGAGTTGCGCAGAACGCGTCTTGTTGCTCACTCCGGAACAGAGTGACTGCCACCCGGCAACGCTGTCAAGAAAGGTTTTTCAACGCCCACCAAGACTCCCCGGCAGGTTTCAGGCATCACCCGTGACTGGACGGGCATCACGCGTGATTGGGCGGGCATCACGCGTGACTGAGCGGGCATCAGCGCGATGCCTCTCCAATCACGCGTGATGCCCCTTCAATCACGAGTGATGCCTCTCGGATCACGCGAGTTACGGGTTGGCGGGGCCGTGGATGGCGCGGCGGAAGAGGGTTTCGATCTCCTCGCGGGACGGGCGGGGGTCGGCGAGGGCCGCCTGCATCAGCAGGCCGCAGAACAGGCCGGCCAGGAGACGGCCGGTCAGGGGGTCGGTGCGGGAGCCGAAGAACGCGATCAGCGCCTCGTCCCAGGCCGCGCTCGCCTTGCGGAGCCGGGGGCGGTGCAAAGCCGCGACGTACAGGTCGTACTCGACGACCGTGTCGCGGTACTGCTCGTTGACGTACCCCATGACGAGGTCGGCGAGCGCCGCGGCGAAGTCGGCGCCCGGCGGGAGGGCGGACTCCCACTCCTTCAGCGCGTGGACATTCTTCTCCGCGGCCTCGACCAGCGCGACCTCCAGGAGGTCGTCCAGCGTCGCGAAGTGGTAGGTCGTCGAGCCGAGCGGCACCCCCGCGGCCGCCGCGACCGACCGGTGCGTGACCCCGTCGATCCCCCGCTGCGCGACCACCTCGATCGCCGCCTTGGCGATGCGCGCGCGGCGTTCGGGGTCGTTCGGGCCGCGGCGCCTCGCCGCGGCGGGTTCGCTCTTCGCCATCGAGCCCCCTTGTGGACATCTGTACACGTATCGCGTACAAATGTACGCACTCTTGACACGAAGCAGCCACTACCGATCCGGAAGGGGCCGCATGAAGGATCTTTACATCGACGGGGCCTGGTCCGACGCCGGCACGCACTCCGACGTGCTGAACCCCGCCACCGGCCAGGTGATCGAGCAGGTCGCCGAGGCCGGGCGCGAGGAGGTCGACGCCGCGGTCGGCGCCGCGCGGCGGGCCTTCGACGGCGGCCCGTGGCGGCGGACCACCGCCACCGAACGCGGTGAGCTCCTGCGCAAAGTCGCCGCCCTGCTGGTCCGCGACCGCGAGGAGCTGGCCCGCACCGAGAGCCTCGACACCGGCAAGACGCTGGGTGAAGGCCGCATCGACATCGACGACGTCACGAACGTATTCCGCTACTACGCCGACCTCGCCGACAAGGACGCCGGACGCCTCGTCGACGCGGGCAGCGCGTCCGTCGTGAGCCGGATCGTGCACGAGCCGGTCGGGGTCTGCGCGCTCATCGCGCCGTGGAACTACCCGCTGCTCCAGATGTCCTGGAAGGTCGCCCCCGCGCTGGCCGCCGGCAACACGATCGTGCTCAAGCCGAGCGAGGTGACGCCGCTGACCACGATCAAGCTCGTCGCCCTGCTCGAAGAAGCCGGCACCCCACCGGGCGTCGTCAACCTGCTGCTCGGGCCGGGCCACGTCGGCGCGGCGATGGTCGAGCATCCGGCCGTCGACCTCGTCTCCTTCACCGGCGGTTACGCGACCGGCGAGAAGATCATGACGGCCGCCGCCAAGGGTGTCCGCCGGGTCGCCCTCGAGCTCGGCGGCAAGAACCCGAACGTGGTCTTCGACGACGCCGACTACGACACCGCCCTCGACTACGCGCTGATGGCCGCGTTCGTCCATTCGGGACAGGTCTGCTCGGCGGGCGCCCGCCTGATCGTCCAAGATGGAATCCATGACCGGTTCGTGGCGGACCTCGCCGCGCGCGCCGACCGGATCCGGGTCGGCGACGGCCTCGACCCCGCGACCGAGACGGGCCCGCTCGTCTCGGCGCAGCACCGCGCCAAGGTCGAGGGGTACGTCGAAAGCGCTCTCGCCGAGGGCGCCACGCTCCGGGCGGGCGGCAAGCGCCCCGAAGGACCGGAGTACAAAAACGGTTTCTTCCTCCGCCCGACCGTGTTCAGCGACTGCAGAGGAGACATGGCGGTCGTCCGGGAAGAGGTCTTCGGCCCGGTCGTCACCGTGGAACGCTTCACCGAAGAGGCCGACGCGATCGCGCTGGCCAACGACACCGAGTACGGGCTCGCCGGAGCCGTGTGGACGTCGGACGCGTCCCGCGCCCAGCGGGTCGCCGGGGCCCTGCGCCACGGCACCGTGTGGATCAACGACTACCACCCCTACCTGCCGCAGGCGGAGTGGGGCGGGTTCGGGAAGTCCGGCATCGGCCGCGAGCTCGGACCGTCCGGGCTGGCGGAGTACCAGGAGAGCAAGCACGTCTACCAGAACATCGATCCCGTTCCGCAGCACTGGTTCAAAGGCTGATCCCCACCACTTAAGGACGCTGCCATGACCACGCAAGAAAAGCCGGCGGGCGGGGGGCCTGCCCCGGACGACAGCTCCGACCTCGAGAAGTTCGGTTACCGCCAGGAGCTCGAACGCTCTCTCGGCTCGTTCTCCAGCTTCGCCGCCGGGTTCTCCTACATCTCGATCATGACCGGTGTGTTCCAGCTGTTCTTCTTCGGCTTCGGCTCGGGCGGGCCGGCGTTCATCTGGACCTGGCCGCTCGTGTTCCTGGGCCAGCTCGCCGTCGCGCTGTGCTTCGCCGAGCTCGCCGGCCAGTTCCCGCTCGCCGGATCGGTGTACCAGTGGGCGAAACAGATCGCGAAACCCGCGACGTCGTGGCTCGCGGGCTGGATCATGATCATCGGCGCGATCGTCACGGCCGGCGCGGTCGCCGTGGCCTACCAGATCATCCTGCCGCAGGTCTCGACCGCGTTCCAGATCGTCGGCAGCGACTCCGACGCCGGCCTGACGTCGACCCCGGGCGGCGCGCAGAACGCCATCATCCTGGCCCTCGTGCTGGTCGTGTTCGCCACGATCGTGAACGTCATCGGCGTCAAGCTGATGGCGAAGATCAACAACTTCGGCGTCGCGGTGGAGCTGTCCGCGGTCATCCTGCTGATCATCGCGCTGGCCATCCACATCAAGCGCGGCCCGCAGGTGGTCTTCGAAACGCACGCCACCGGTGACGGTCACTCGCTCGGGTACCTCGGGGCGTTCCTGGTGGCGTCGCTGATGAGCGCGTACGTCTTCTACGGCTTCGACACCGCCGGCTCGCTCGCCGAGGAGACCACCCAGCCGCGCAAGCACGCGCCGCGCGCGATCCTGCGGGCGATCACGGCGTCGTTCATCGTCGGCGGCCTGGTGATGCTGGTCGGCATGATGGCCGTCGGCGACATCAACGCCGAAGAGCTGAGCACCTCCGGCATGCCGTACCTGCTGAAGAGCACACTCGGCACCGGACTGGGCAACGCTTTCCTGATCTGCTCGGCAATCGCGATCACCGTGTGCTGCCTCGCCGTGCAGACCGCGGCGATCCGGATGGCGTGGGCGATGGCCCGCGACGGCCGGCTGCCGTTCAGCAAGGCGATGGCGAAGGTGTCGCCGCGCTCGAAGACGCCGATCCTGCCGGCGCTGCTCACCGGCGGCCTCACCGTCGTGGTGCTGCTGATCAACCTGGGCAACCAGCGGGCGTTCTTCATCCTGACCTCGACGGCGATCATCCTGTTCTACATCCCCTACCTGATGGTGACCGGCCCGATGCTGCTGCGCCGCCTGCGCGGGCAGTGGCCGCGCCCGGGCCACGGCCCGTACTTCAAGCTCGGCCGCTGGGGCACGTTCGTGAACCTGGTCGCGGTGCTCTACGGCGGGGCGATGACGGTCAACCTGATCTGGCCGCGCGCCGAGGTCTACGGCGACGATCACTGGTACTTCCAGTGGGGCGCGGTGATCGTCACCGGGCTGATAGTGATCATCGGTGCGATCATGCTTTACGTCCGGCGCCGCACCTGGGGCTCGTCGCACACGAGCCCCGAGCACATGCCGGACAACGCCCCGGACTCACTGCCCGGCTGAGGAGGACGCATGAGTGAAAACTACGACTTCGTCATCGTCGGCGGTGGTTCGGCGGGCTGCGCGCTGGCGAACCGGCTGTCGGCCGACCCGAACAACAAGGTCCTGGTCCTGGAAGCGGGCCGGTCCGACTACAAGTGGGACGTCTTCATCCACATGCCGGCCGCGCTGACCTTCCCGATCGGGTCGAAGTTCTACGACTGGGGCTACCGCAGCGAGCCCGAGCCGCACATGAACCGCCGCCGCATCTACCACGCGCGCGGCAAGGTGCTCGGCGGGTCGTCGAGCATCAACGGCATGATCTTCCAGCGCGGCAACCCGATGGACTACGAGCGCTGGGCCGGCGACGCCGGAATGTCCACTTGGGACTATGCCCATTGCCTGCCGTACTTCAACCGGATGGAGAACTGCCTCGCCGACGCTCCCGACGGGCAGTGGCGCGGCCACGACGGGCCGCTCGAACTCGAGCGCGGCCCGGCGTCGAACCCGTTGTTCCAGGCCTTCTTCGACGCCGCC
Source organism: Amycolatopsis sp. NPDC104587 (assembly GCF_055583645.1). Lineage (NCBI taxonomy): Bacteria > Bacillati > Actinomycetota > Actinomycetes > Pseudonocardiales > Pseudonocardiaceae > Amycolatopsis > Amycolatopsis sp. NPDC104587. The sequence goes on along the minus strand of NZ_JBVJNO010000002.1, from coordinate 345,284 downwards.
GAGCAGGCGGGCTACCCGCGCACCGACGACGTCAACGGCTACCGGCAGGAAGGCTTCGCGGCCTTCGATCGCAACGTCCGAAAAGGACGGCGCTTGTCGGCGGCGGGCGCTTACCTGCACCCGGTGGAGAACCGCCCCAACCTCACGGTGAAGACGCACGCGTTCGTGTCGCAGATCCTCTTCGACGGCACCCGCGCGATCGGCGTCGAGTACGCCGAGGGCCGGGGCGTGCCGGGTGAGGTCTACGGCAAGGAGATCATCCTCTGCGGCGGGGCGATCAACAGCCCGCAGCTGCTGCAGCTCTCCGGCGTCGGCAACGCGGCGGACCTGGAGAAGCTCGGCATCGACGTCGTCAAGGACCTGCCGGGGGTCGGCGAGAACCTGCAGGACCACCTGGAGGTGTACATCCAGTACGCCTGCAAGGAACCGGTGTCGATGCAGCCGTCGCTGGCGAAGTGGAAGCGGCCCTACATCGGCGCGCAGTGGCTGTTCCTGCGGAACGGCCCGGCCGCCACGAACCACTTCGAGGGCGGCGGGTTCGTCCGCTCGAACGACGAGGTGAAGTACCCGAACCTGATGTTCCACTTCCTGCCGGTGGCGATCCGCTACGACGGTTCGGCGCCCACGGAAGGGCACGGCTACCAGGTGCACGTCGGCCCGATGTACGCCGACACGCGCGGCTCGGTGAAACTCACCTCGACCGACCCGCGGCAGCACCCGGCGATCAAGTTCAACTACCTGTCCACGGAGAACGACCGGCGCGAGTGGGTCGAAGCCGTGCGGGTGGCGCGGAAGATCCTCAACCAGTCCGCGATGGACACCTACAACGGCGGGGAGATCTCGCCGGGACCGTCGGTGGAGACCGACGAGGAGATCCTCGACTGGGTCGCCAAGGACGCCGAGACCGCGCTGCACCCGTCGTGCACGGCCAAGATGGGCGTGGACGACAAGTCCGTCGTCGACCCGCAGACCATGCGGGTGCACGGCACCGAGGGCCTGCGTGTCGTCGACGCGTCGGTCATGCCCTACATCCCCAACGGCAACATCTACGCGCCGGTGATGATGACCGCCGAGAAGGCGGCCGACCTCATCCTCGGCAACACCCCGCTGGCCCCGATCAAGACGCCGTTCTACCGGCACGGGGAGAACTAGCCTCCGACGTCGCAGCCCGTACCGCCATCCTCGGTACGGGCCTTCGGCGTGCCCGGATATCCGCCAGCGGGTAACGAAAACTACCCGGCCGTAGCCCCTTGACGACGCGCTTCACGGGACTCAGACTTTGTTGCGGATCACAGTCGATGTTCCCCTATGCGCAACAGTCTCGGAGGACTCATGATTCGCGCATGCACCGTCGACGAGCTGCCCCCGGGTGAGTCCGTCCGGATCCCGGGGTCGCCCGCCATCGCGGTGTTCCACACCGACGACGGGGAGCTGTACGCCATCGACGACACGTGCACCCACCAGGACGCCTCGCTCGCCGACGGCTGGCTCGAAGGCTGCTTCGTCGAGTGCCCGCTGCACGCGGCGCTGTTCGACCTGCGCACCGGCATGCCGAGCTGCCTGCCGGCGAAGGAAGCGGTGCGCACGTACGCGGTCGTCGTCGACGAAGGTGTCGTCTACGTGGAGGGCACGGCTCGCGAGGACGCCGCGTGAAGCGCATCGCGGTCGTCGGCGCGTCGCTCGCCGGTGTCCGCGCCGCGCAGGAGCTGCGCGCGCAGGGCTACGACGGCGGGATCGTGCTGGTCGGCGAAGAGGCGCACCTGCCCTACGACCGGCCTCCGCTGTCCAAGGGCTTCCTGGCCGGGACGGCTTCCCGCGCGTCGCTGGAGCTGCTCGACGCCGGCGATCTCGCGTCGCTGGCGCTGGACTTCCGGCTCGGCGCGCGGGCCACGGCGCTGGAGCCGGCCGACCGGCGGGTCCGCCTCTCCGACGGCGGCTCGGTGCACGCGGACGGCGTCGTCATCGCCACCGGCGGCCGGGCGCGCACCTTGCCGGGCTTCGAAACCGCCCACACGCTGCGGACGATCGACGACGCTCTCGCGTTGCGCGCGGCTCTGGTGCCCGGGGTCCGGGTGGCGATCGTCGGCGCCGGGTTCATCGGCGCCGAGGTGGCCTCGACGTGCCGGTCGCTGGGCCTCGACGTGGTCGTCCTGGAAGCGCTGCCCGCGCCGCTCGCGCCGGTGCTGGGCCCGGACCTGGCGGCGGTCTGCGCGCGGCTGCACGCCGAGCACGGCACGGAGCTGCGCTGCGGGGTGTCGGTGACGGGCATGTCCGAAGCGGGCGTCCACCTGGCCGACGGGTCGCTCGTCCCGGCCGACGTGGTCGTGACCGGCGTCGGCATGACCCCGGCGACGGACTGGCTGGCCGGGTCCGGGCTGACCGTTTCCGACGGAGTCTGCGTGGACGCGGGCCTGGTCACGGAACTGCCTTCGGTGGTCGCCGTGGGCGACGTCGCGCGGTACGGGGGACGGCGGCACGAGCACTGGACGAACGCGTCCGAGCAGGCGCCGGTCGCGGTGGCGAACCTCCTGTCCGGGCAGACCTCGCGGACGTACACCCCCAGCGGGTACGTCTGGTCGGACCAGTACGCGGGACGGTTGCAGCTGGCCGGGCACCCCCGCCCGGACGACACGCTGACGTTCGTCGAAGGCGGGCCTTCGGACGCGTCCTTCGTGGCGACCTGGCACCGCGACGGCGCGACGGTGGGGGTGTTCGCGTTGAACAACTCGAAGCTGTTCAACCGCCTGCGACGTCCGCTTCGGGTGCCGGCGGCCGTCTGAAGTCTCAACCGGCGGTTCAAAGATACGCTTCAGCCACATGGAGCTGACTCTCGACGAGCTGCGGGCGTTGACGGGCTGGGCCGCCGACTGCGCTTCGCGGGCGCTGCCGTTGATCCCGGACGACCCCCGCCCGGCGGCGGCGATCGCGGCGGCGCGGGAGTTCGCTACGGGCGGCCCCCGCACGAAAGCCTTGCGCACGGCCGCGTGGGCGGCGCTGAAGGCGGCAGGCGCGACTTCCGACCCGGCGGCGGCCGCCGCAGCCCGTGCGGCAGTCGGCGCGGCGGGCGCGGCCTACCTGCACCCGCTGGAGTCGCCGCACCAGGTGAAGCACATCGTCGGCCCCGCGCAGCAGACGGCGTTGGCGCACGAACTGGCCGGCGGTGACGCCGCGGCCGAGATCCGCTGGGCTCTCGACCACGCTCCACCGGAGGTACGCGACATCCTGAGCCGCTTCCCACCCGGCGAACCCGGCGAGTCCCGGCTCGGCGAGCTGCACCGGCAGCTGGAGTCGGCGCTCAGGTGACGGTGGGCCGTTCGACGACCACGGTGGCCATCAGGGAGTGCCCTACCCCGAGCCCTTGCTGGGCTTGCTGTTCCCACGCGAAGAGCGACCTCGCCAGCTCCTTCGCGTGCTCGGCGGACGGCAAGGCGGCCGCGGCGAGGATCCGGTTCCAGCGCTCGGCGAAGGCGTTGAAAAACAGCTCGACCGGCCGGGGCGCGTGCCCGGCGGGCGGCTCGAACCGCAGGCGGGCGGGGTCGACGTCGGTGGCGCCGCGGGCGAGCTCGTTGAGGAGGGTGCGGTAGGGCGGGATCGCCGGGTTGAAGGACAGCGTGGCGGTGTGCCGGCCCGCGAGGATCGACCGGTCGGTGAACGTCGTCCCGCTCAGCCGGGCCCCGGCCCGGATCGCGGCTTCGACGAGCGCCGCGTCGAGCGACCCGCGGTCGAAGAAGCTCATCCGGTCGTGAAGGGTTTCGGTCGCGTCCTCGAAGAAGCTCATGTTGTACGACCAGCGGGTCTCCGGCCACTTCGGCGTCCACTCGACCGAGTAGCGGCCGAGGACGTCGACGACGAGCACCGCGCTGTCGCGGGTCTCGACGATCCGCCGCATGAGGCCGGTGAGGACCTCGACGACGTCCTCGTGGGGAAGGTGCGAGTAGGGCACCCCGCAGGAGAGGTAGAGGTCGAAGTCGCCCGCGGGCAGTTCTGACCGCATGTCCGCGACGGCGAAGATGGCCCGCCGTCCTGCGTGGAGCGCGCGAGCGGTTTCGACCATGTCGGGATCGATGTCGACCCCGAGGTAGTCGAGAGTGTGCTCGTCGGTGAGCGGCGCGAGGGCGCCGTGCGGCTCGGTCAGCAGGGCGAGCCCGTCCCCGGTCCCACAACCGACGTCGACCACCCGCAGCGGCCGGCCGGGCTCGCGCCGGATCCGGCTGATGGCGTCCCGCAGAACCCGGTGGGTGACCGGTTCCTCCAGCATCGTCTTGACCGGATCACGCCGTTTGGGCGAGGTGTAGTGGGCCGTCGCGTCGCGGTAGGACATGATCAAAACGTAGTTCATCACCGGTGGCGGCCGGGGCGGATTTCGCTAGAGAGCCAGCTCGTCCAAGTCGCTTTCCAGCCTCGCGCGCCAGGTCCAGCGCCGTTCCGTCGTGTCCGCGTTCTCGCCGGCCGGTGGGCCCAGGGGCAGCGCCGGGTCCACGATGCGGAACGTCACGCGGTAAGCCAGCACCGAAGCCGCCGTGCGGATCCACGTGTCGCCCGCGGCCCCCGCCGGTGGGGCTACCCCCAGTGCGTGGCCGAACCACGTCGGCAGCAGCGCGTTCGAGCCGAGCGCGTCCGTGATCCGGGTCCGCAGCCGCACCTGCAGGTCGTGCCACGCTCGCTCGGCGCGCTCCAGCTGGGGCACGATCCGGGCCTCGACCGCGTCCGCCTCGCGCAACGCCAGCCGCGCCTGGTCCGCCGCCTCCGACGCCGCCGGGATCTCCTCGTCCAGCAGCGTCCGGCGCCGGGTCGACAACGCCCGCAACGACGACTCCGCGTCCCCTCGGGCCCGCGAAGCGCGGTCCGTCGACGCCAGGACCCGCATCACCTCGAGCAGGTCCGAGTCACACCGGGCCTGCGCTTCGTGCACCGAAGCCAGCCGCGCGATCTCCTGCTCGTGCCGGGCGCGCTGCTCCTTCGTGACGAGCTCCTTGTGCAGGTCGTCCCAGCGCGCCGCCTCCGCCGCGAGCGCCCGGGTCTCCGCGCCGACGTCGTCGAGGTTCACCTGGGGCACACCGTCGGACACCCGCACCGCGCGTTCCAGGGCCTGGACTTGCTGCTGCAACCGGTCCAGCTGCCGGCCGAGCACGTCGATGCGGTCCTCCTGCCGGTGCCCGCCGCCGCGCTCGAGCCGGTCGGTCAGGTCCGCGACGTCTTGCCGCAGCCCGCGGTCGCGGTCGTCGGCCTCCTCGACCGCGACGCGCAGCCCGTCGACCGCCGCGAACAGCTCGTCGAGGTCGCGGCGCGTCGGGTCCGCGGCCTCCGGGTAGCCGTCGTACTCCTGCTCGAACCCGGGGTCGTCGCCGTAGGTCGCGTAACCGTGGCTCACGGGATCCGGCTTTCCCGCCACAGCAACGCGGCTGTGGCCGCGACGCCCAGCGCCGCCAAGACCGTGCAGACGACCGACCCGGCCCACGGCACCAGCGCCGCCACCAACACGACGGCCGTGATGCTGCCCGCCCACGCGGCCCGCGTCCGCTCGCGGATGACTTCGCCGACCCGCCGGACCGGGCCGAAGCCGATCCACAGCCCGGCCGCGAACAGCGGGACGAACGCCAGCAGCCAAACCGGCGACAGCACGTCGAACAGCACCAGCGCCGCGGCGACCAGCGGAACCAGCACCGGCGCGGCCGCGAAGTACACCACCGCGCGCTGCGTCGCCGCGTGCCGCGACTCGAGCTCGGCGATGGCGAGCCGGTGCTTCGCCTCGTCGAACGCCAGCTCGGCGTCGAGCAGCCGGTGGGCCGTCGCGACGAGCTCGTCCATCACCTCGACGTCGGCGGGCGGGGTCACCAGCCCGTCGCGCAGGTCCTGCTTGAGCCGGCCCACGCGCGCTTCCGCCTGGTCCCGGTCGTGCTGGGCTGGAGTCGTCACGCGAACACTTTAAGTGCCACGGCCGTCACATCCGGCCAATGCGCGCGGTGAGTCGCTAGAGGTCGCCCAGGGCCGTGACCGGCGACTCGACGCAGTCCGCGACGAACCGGAGGAACCCGCCCGCCGTGCCGCCGTCGCAGACGCGGTGGTCGAAGGCCAGCGTCAGCTCGCAGATCTTGCGGGCGACCAGCGCGCCGTCGACCACCCACGGCCGGTCGATGATCCGGCCGATGCCGAGGATCGCGGCCTCGGGGTGGTTGATGATCGCGGCCGAGCCGTCGACGCCGAAGACGCCGTAGTTGTTGACGGTGAACGTGCCGCCGGTGAGGTCCGCGGGCGGCAGCTTGCCGTCGCGGGCGGTGCGGGCGCGGTCGCCGATCGCCGCCGAAAGGTCACGGGTGGACAGCTCGCCGGCGTCGCGCACGACCGGGACGACCAGCCCGCGGTCGGTCTGCGCGGCGAAGCCGAGGTGGATCTTGTCCAGCAGGACGATCTCGTCGCCGTCGACGCGGGAGTTCAGCTCCGGGAACTTCTTGAGCCCCGCGACGGTGAACCGCGCGATCAGCCCGAGCAGGCTCACCGGCCGGTCGGTCTTGGCATTGAGGGCCGCGCGGGCGGCGACCAGCTCGGTCGCGTCGACGTCCACCCACACCGTCGCTTCGGGGATCTCGCGCCGCGACGTCGTGAGCTTGGTCGCGACGGCCTTGCGGACGCCGGTCAGCGGGATCCGGCGCTCCCCTTCCGCCTGCGGCTTCTTCAGGAGCGCTTCGACGTCGGTCCGGCGGATGATCCCGCCCGGGCCGGTCGGGGTGACCGTCGTGAGGTCGATCCCGTTGTCCGAAGCCAGCTTCCGGACGAACGGCGAGATCACGCCGGGCGCCTTGGCCTTCGGCGCGGGAGCCTCGGCGCGGCGGACGCGCTTGCGGCGCGTCGTCGGCGCGGTGCCGTAGCCGATGAGGACGTTGCCGCTGCCACTCGATGTCGCTACGCCCGGTTCGGCGAAGCCGCCGACGGACAACAGCGGCGCGCCGACCGGGAGCAGCTGCCCCGGCTCGCCGTGCAGCGCGGACACGACGCCGGCGAACGGCACCGGCACCTCGACCGCGGCCTTCGCCGTCTCGACCTCGACGACGATCTGGTCGATCTTGACCGTGTCGCCGACGGTGACGTGCCAGTTGAGGATGGCCGCCTCGGTCAGGCCTTCGCCGAGGTCCGGCAGCAGGAAGTCAGGCACCGGCCACCACCGGGGTGTCGGCCCACTGCAGGCGCGCGATCGTGTCGAGGATCCGGTCGACGTCCGGAAGCACGTGGCGCTCCAGCTTCGGCGCCGGGTACGGGATGTCGAGCCCGGTCACGCGCAGCACCGGCGCGTGCAGCTGGTGGAAGCACTGCTCCGTGACGCGAGCGACGACCTCGGCGCCGTACCCGCCGAAGCCGGCGGCCTCGTGGACGACCACCGCGCGGCCGGCGCGGCGCACGGAAGCCGTCACGGTCTCGTCGTCGAACGGCGACAGCGAGCGCAGGTCGACCACCTCGACGTCCCAGCCCTCTTCCTTCGCGGCTTCGGCGGTTTCCAGGGCGGTGGCGACCATCGGGCCGTACGCGATGAGCGTGACGTCCTTGCCTTCGCGGCGGACGACGGCCTTGTCCATGCCCGGGCCGCTGCGCGTGAAGCTGACCTCTTCCCCGGACCAGTAGCGCACCTTCGGCTCGAGGAAGACGACCGGGTCCGGCGACTCGATGGCGTCGCGAAGCAGGTCGTAGGCGTCCTGCGCGGTGCCCGGCGTGACGACGCGCAGGCCCGGCGTGTGCGTGTAGTAGGCCTCGCTGGAGTCGCAGTGGTGCTCGACGCCGCCGATGCCGCCGGCGTAGGGGATCCGGATGACCATCGGCAGCGAGAGCGCGCCGCGCGTGCGGTTGCGCAGCTTCGCGACGTGCGAGGTGATCTGTTCGAACGCGGGGTAGGCGAAGGCGTCGAACTGCATCTCGACGACCGGGCGGAAGCCGCCCATCGCCATCCCGACGGCGAACCCGACGATGCCGGACTCGGCGAGCGGGGTGTCGAAGCAGCGGTCCTCGCCGAAGTCGGCGGTGATGCCGTCGGTGACCCGGAAGACGCCGCCGAGCGTGCCGACGTCCTCGCCGAACACGAGCACCCGGTCGTCGTCCTTGAGCGCGTCCCGCAGGGCGGCGTTGAGCGCCTGCGCCATCGTGGTCGTCATCAGGCCTCCAGCTCGGCTTTCAGTGCGGCCCGCTGGAGTTCGAGCTGGCGGGTCGGCTCGGCGTAGACGTGGTCGAACAGCGACATCGGGTCGAGCTCGGCGTCGGCGTTCAGGGTGTCGCGGACGGACTCGGCGAACTCTTCGGCTTCGGCGTGGCAGAGCTCGATTTCGTGCGCGGTGAGGGCGTCCCCGAGGTAGGTCTCGAGGCGCTTGAGCGGGTCCGCTTCGCGCCACTTCGCGACTTCGTCCGCGTCGCGGTAGCGGGTGGCGTCGTCGGCGTTGGTGTGGGCGTCAATGCGGTAGGTGTGGGCCTCGACGAGGACCGGGCCGTGGCCTTCGCGGGCGTGCTTCACGGCGTCGTCGAGAACGGCGAGCACCGCGACGGCGTCGTTGCCGTCGACCTGCTCCGAGCGCATGCCGTAGCCGATTCCCTTGTACGCCAACGCGGGCGCGGCGCTCTGCTTCTCGAAGGGGACGGAGATGGCGTAGCGATTGTTCTGCACGAAGAACACGACGGGCGCCTTGAAGACGGCGGCGAAGTTGAGCGCCTCGTGGAAGTCGCCTTCGCTGGTGGCGCCGTCCCCGATGAGCGCGAGCGCGACGGCGTCTTCGCCGCGTCGCTGCATCGCGTGGGCCAGCCCGGCGGCGTGCAGGGTCTGCGTCGCGAGCGGAGTGCACTGGGGCGCTACGCGCGTCTCGACGGGGTTGTAGCCGCAGTGCGCGTCGCCGCGAAGGAGCGTCAGGACTTCGCCGGGCTTCAAGCCGCGCGCGATGAGGGCGACGGAGTCGCGGTAGGTCGGGAAGAGCCAGTCGTTGTCCTGGAGCGCGAGCGCGGCGGCGACCTGGCAGGCCTCCTGGCCGGCGCTGGAGGGGTAGACGGCGAGACGGCCCTGCTTGGTGAGGGCGGTCGCCTGGACGTCGAAGCGGCGGCCCAGGACCATCTGCCGGTAGACGGCCTTCAGCCGGTCCTTCGTGGGCTCGGCGTACTCGCCGTGCTGCTCGACGCGCGTCCCGTCCTCGGCGACGAACCGCACCGGCGACACGGACGGCAGCAGGGTCTCCGCGGCCATGACGCACACCACCTCTCGCAGACATATGATGCTGAAATGGTGGTTCTTTGTGGTCGTCTGTTCAAGGGTTGGCGGAAATGAGCGACAAACGGCCTTCAATAGGCCCTTATCCGGACCAAACGTCTTCCGCCTCCCAGCCGCTGGACGGCCTCACGGGACGAACGGTCCCGGCCCTCGACGAGGTCGACCGCGCGATGCTGGCGGAGCTGTCCGCGGACGGCCGCCTGGCGGTGCGCGCGCTGGCGGAGAAGCTGCACATCTCGCGCACGAACGCGTACGCGCGGTTGGAGCGCCTGATGGCCGAAGGGGTGATCACGGGCTTCGGCGCCCGCATCAACCCACGCCGGGCAGGCCTGGGCACGTCGGCGTACATCATGGTGACGGTGGAGCAGACGTCCTGGCGCACGATGGCCACGGACCTCCACGCGATCCCGTACGTCGACCACGTGGCGCTGGTCGGTGGCGACTTCGACATCCTGCTGCTGGTGCGAACACCCGACAACACAACGCTGAGGGACGTGGTCCTGGAGCGGCTGCAGGCACTGGAGGGGGTCCGGTCGACGCGGACGTGGCTGATCTTCGAGGAGCTGCCGGGCTCGGTGCTCGGCTGACGCCGTTCAGTCGAAGTCGTCGTCCGGTGGCCGCGGACTCCACTCCGGCGGGCTGTAGGGAACGCCGTCCAGCAGGCAGTCGACGAACCGGACGTCCTCACTGAACGTCACGTCCTTGAAGTCGGCGTAACCGCCGAACTCGACGTTGATGAACCAGCCTTCCCGGGCGAAGGTGACCTCCACGAACCGGGCGTCACGACCGAAGTCGACCCCTGGCAGGTAGGCCTCGTCGGCGAACCGCGCACGGGAGAAGTCCGAGCCGCCGGCGAACGTGGCCTTGCTGAAGATGGCCTTGCCCGCGAACTCGGCCTTCTCGAACCGCGCGAAGCCATGGAACCGCGCGTCGCGAAACACAGTCGCTCCGAAGAACCTGGCTTCGTCGAACCTCGCGTCCCGGAGGAACGTGACGCCGTCGAACCGGGTGCTGTCGGAGAACTCCGCCTCCGCGAACCACGCCTCGCCCTCGAACACCGCGTCGTCGAACCTCGTGCTCCCGTGGAACTTGATGCCCAGCAGGGAAGCTTGCCCGACAAACCTGGCCCGCGCGAAGTTCGCGTTCCGCAACGAGCAGTCGTGGAGCTTCAGGTCGATCAGCACGGCGCCGCCGAGGTCCAGATCGAGGTCGGCCCAGAACCGGGCACGGTCGGCCCCTGCCGGAGCGACATGGTCGGTGAGGATCTGCTGGGCGGTGACCCGCACCTCGCGCTCCTCCAGGCAGGCCCGGCCGGGCTCCTCGGCGCCTTCGGCCGGCGGGTCGTACGGCATCCGCAGGTACGCACTGATCACATTGACGATGGTCTGCCGGTGAGCGTGGTTGTCCTGTGCGAGCCGCTCCAGGGCGTACAGTCCGGCCAGCCGGACTGGCGCCTTCTCCGCACCCAGCTGTTCCACCGCTTTGAGGTAGAGATCGCTGATCCTCCGCTCCGCGGCGTCGTGGCGCGCGTCCTCGTTGGCCTGCTCACGCAGGAGGAGGTCGTTCCGCTTGGTGGCCACGTCCTGCTCGGCCGTCTGCTGCCGTCGGGCGGCCAGCAGCAAGGCGATGAACCCGCCCGCGCCGAGGACGATCGTGCCGACTGTCCTGACGCTTTCCAGCCGCGCCTTGTCGGCGTCGGTCCCCTGGCCGTAGAGCGAAAGCAACACCCAGCACGCCGCCGCAGCGACGAGGACCAGGACAACCGCCGAAACGGCGATCGTCCGGTTCGAGAGCAGCCGGTTTCCCCCTGAACCATCCGCCATCGTTCCAGGATCGCAGTTTTCGGGCCGAGCACCGGAAGTTCGCCCGGTCGGGGCAGCCCTCGGCTCGTGCCTCCTACTCTGTCACCATGACGACCGACCTGGGGTACACCTGCACCTGCTGCGGCGAGAGACACGACGAACTCCCCTTCGCCTACAGCGCTCCAGCGCCGGCTTCCTGGCAGGACGGCCTTCCGGACAGCGTCCTCGAACCCGAACGCTGCGTGATCGGCGGTGAGCACTTCTTTCTCCGCGGCCGCCTGGTGCTGCCGGTCCTCGACGCCGACACCGACTTCGAGTGGGGTGTCTGGGTTTCGGTGAGCAAGGACAACTTCTTCCGCGCGTAGGAAGTCTGGGATCGTCCGGACCGGGTGAGCGAACAGCCGTACTTCGGGTGGCTCACGACCGAGCTGCCCTGCTACGAGCCCGGCACCCTGAACCTCAAGATCAACCTGCACACACGGCCGCCGGGTGAGCGGCCGCTCGTCGAGGTGGAGCCGACCGGGCACCCGCTCGCCGTCGAGCAGCGGGGCGGGATCACGCTGGTCCGGGTGCAGGCGATCGCGGAGATGCTGCAGCACCCGTGATCCCGGGCAAGACCTTTGCCCCGCAGCACCTTGACCGCAAGCACCACACCCGCTAGACGCGCCCAACCACCGGGCGACTCTTATTTTATGTCGAGAATTAACTTGCCCCGCAAGCGTCCGAAACTATTGACGCCGTCCCCTTCGCCCGGTGAGGATCGGCCGGTCCGCCGTTCATCGCAGAATGGACCAGACCATGGCCAGAAGATCCCGCGCGTGGTCCCGTGCGCGCCGAAGTTCGCTCGTCACCCTGATGAGCCTCAGCCTGCTGGGCGGAGTCGCGCAGGCGATCCCCCAAGCGGCCCAAGCCGCGGAGCAGCCCGTCATCGGGCAGCCCGCCAAGGACAAGTACGGCTGCGCCAAGATCGAGCCGAGCCTGCCCACCCTCGCGGACTGGCCCAAGGTCGACAGCCGGTTCAAGGGCAAGGCCGGTGACGAGGCGCGCATCGCCCAGATCGTCTCCGGGATGACCCTGGAGGAGAAGGTCGGGCAGATGACGCAGCCCGAGATCACCTCGATCACCCCCGCCGAGGTGAAGCAGTACGCCATCGGCTCCGTCCTCAACGGCGGCGGCGCGTGGCCGGGCGGCAACAAGCACGCCACCCAGCAGGACTGGCTGAACCTCGCCGACTCCTACTGGTACGCCTCCAAGTCGAGCCGCACGAAGATCCCCGTCATCTGGGGCATCGACGCCGTGCACGGCAACAACAACGTCTACGGCGCCACCGTCTTCCCGCACAACATCGGCCTCGGCGCGGCGCACGACCCGTGCCTGGCCCGCGACGTCGCCGCCGCCACCGCGCGGCAGATCCGCGCCACCGGGCAGGACTGGGCGTTCTCGCCGACCCTCGCCGTCGTCCAGGACGACCGCTGGGGCCGCACCTACGAAGGCTTCTCCGAGGACCCGCGCATCACCCGCGCCTACGGCTACGAGGCCATCGACGGCCTCCAGGACGAGGCCACCAAGCGCATCGGCCGCGACGGTGTCATTGGCACCGCCAAGCACTTCATCGGCGACGGCGGCACGCTCAAGGGCCAGGACCAGGGTGTCAACCCCTCCTCCGAAGCCGACATGATCAACATCCACGGCCAGGGCTACTACGGCGCGCTCGCCGCCGGCACCCAGACCGTGATGGTGTCGTTCAACAGCTGGACCAACACCGACCTCGGCATCAACGAGGGCAAGCTGCACGGCAGCGACAAGGCGCTGAACCAGATCCTCAAGGGCAAGATGGGCTTCGACGGCCTCGTCGTGTCCGACTGGAACGGCATCGGCCAGGTCACCGGCTGCACCAACTCCTCCTGCCCGCAGGCGATCAACGCCGGCATCGACATCGTGATGGTGCCCGCCGACTGGAAGGCGTTTATCACCAACACGATCGCCCAGGTCCAGAACGGCCAGATCCCGATGGCCCGGATCGACGACGCCGTGACCCGCATCCTGCGCGTCAAGCTGCGTGACGGGCTGTTCGAGGCGCAGGCGCCGTCGGACCGCTCGTTCGCCGAGTCGGCCGAGGCGCTGACCGACCACCAGCTGGCCCGCGCGGCCGCCCGCGAGTCGCAGGTGCTGCTGAAGAACAACGGCAACGTGCTGCCGCTCAAGCCGAAGTCGAAGGTCCTGGTGGTCGGCAAGAGCGCCGACAGCATCCAGAACCAGACCGGCGGCTGGACGCTGAGCTGGCAGGGCACCGGCAACACGAACGCCGACTTCCCGAACGCCACCTCGATCCTCGCGGGGCTCAAGGAGGACCTCGGGGACGCCAACGTCACCTTCGACGCCACCGGCAACACCGACCCGAAGGGTTACGACGCGGTCATCGCGGTCATCGGCGAGACGCCGTACGCCGAGGGTGTCGGCGACCTGACCCGCAAGACGCTCGAGGCGTCGAAGCTCTACCCCGAGGACCTCGCCGTGCTGGACAAGGTCAGCGGCAAGGGCACCCCGGTCGCCACCGTCTACGTCGGCGGCCGCCCGCTGTACATGAACAAGGAGATCAACCGCTCCGACGCGTTCGTGGCGGCCTGGCTGCCCGGCTCCGAGGGCGGCGGCGTCGCGGACCTGATGGTCAAGGGCAAGGACGTCAACGGCGGGTACACGGCCAAGCTGTCCTACTCGTGGCCGAAGAGCGCGTGCCAGTCGCCGCTCAACCCGTGGTCGCCGGACTACGACCCGCTGTTCAAGCTGGGTTACGGCCTGAAGACGGGCCAGCGCGTCACGATCGGCCAGCTGGACGAGACCCCCGGCCCGGCGACCTGCGGGTCCACCGGCGGTGGCGGGACGGCGACCGAGGACCTGTCGATCTACGACCGGACCGACGTCGCGCCGTACACCAGCCAGATCGGCTCGGCTTCGAACTGGGGCGGCACCGTGATCGGCCCGGACGGCGCGGCCGACCACCCCGAGATCAACACCGTCCCGACGGACGTCAACGTGCAGGGCGACGGCCTGAAGGCGACCTGGACGGGTACCGGAGCGGCTCAGCTCTACATGCAGAACACGGCGGGCACGAACGACCTGCGCAGCTACCTGAACGCGGACGGGGCGCTGGAGTTCGACACGATCGTGCAGCAGGCGCCGGTCAACCGGACGGTGATCAGCATGCACTGCGTCTACCCGTGCTTCTCGGAGGTGAACGCGACGAAGCTGTTCACCGACCTGGCGGGCGGCCCGAAGACGACGGTCAAGATCCCGTTGTCCTGCTTCAACAACGGGCTGGACTTCGAGCACATCAACACGCCGTTCCTGGTCTACACCGACGCCGCGTTCCAGGCGTCGTTCGCGAACGTGCGGTGGGTCCCCAACGGGGCGAAGGATCCTGATGCGAGACCTTGTTCGAGTTTGACCTAGGTGCCGGCCGGGCCGGGAGCGCGAAGCTCCCGGCCCGGTTCGTTTCCGGGGGTGCGAAATCCCCTCGATCGAGGGTGAGCGCGCCGACACAATGACCGGATGACTTCTGCTTCCGCGCTCGCGGACGAGCTCGTGGACATCCTGGCCACCTGGTCCCCGCTCGAAGCGACCTTCGTCGGCATCCCCGGGCACGACGCCGAGCTGGGCGACCCGAGCGAGGCCGGCCAGGCGCGGCTGCGCGCCCGCGCCGCCGATGTCCTGGCGCGGGCGCGGGTCTCGCCCGACGCCGACCGCGTGACGCTCGGCGTGGTCGTCCAGCAGGCCGAGGCGGTGCTGGCGCGGCTCGACGCGCGGGACGTCGAGTTCACCCTGGCCGACCCGATGTTCGCGGCCGGGACCAGCCTCCTGACCTTCCTGCCGCAGCTCACGACGTCCGGCGCGCAGGCGGAGGAAGACTTCCTGGCCCGGCTGGCCGCGTTCCCGGCGTTCTACGCCGCGCTGGCCCAGCGCCAGCGCGCCGGCTCGCACCGGCACGTCGAGCGGATGGCGCACACGACGATCGGGTTCCTGGACCGGTTCCTGGCGCGGGACAAGCCGTTCGCCCTGCCGCTGACCGGCGACCGCGCCGAGCGCCGCGACCGGCTGGTCGCCGACGTGGTGCGGCCGGCGCTGGCCCGCTACCGCGAGTTCGTCGCGACCGAGCTGGCCGGCCGCGGCCGACCCGACCACGAGCCGGGGATCTGCTGGCTCGAAGGCGGCGAAGCGCACTACGCGGCTTTGGCGCGCATGCACACGACCACCGACCACACCCCGCAGGAACTCCACCAGCTGGGCCTCGACGTCCTCGCCGGGCTCCAAGCCGAGTACACCGAGCTCGGCAGCCGGGTTTTCGGGCTGACCGACCCGGCCGAGGTGCGCCGCCGGCTGCGGACCGACGAAAGCCTCCGCTGGCGCGACGCCGAGGAGATGCTCGAGACCGCGCGCTCGGCCGTCGCCCGCGCGACCGCCGCCGCGCCGGGCTGGTTTCCCCGCGTCCCGGCCGCCGAATGTGTCGTGCGAGCGGTCCCGGAGGCGGAAGCGCCGGTCGCCGCGCCCGCGTACTACCTGCCGCCCGCCCTCGACGGCTCCCGCCCGGGCGTCTACTACACCAACACCCACGAGGTGCGCACGCGCGACCGGTTCATCGCCGAGACCGTGGCGTTCCACGAAGCCGTGCCGGGCCACCACTTCGCGGAGTCGCTGACGCAGGAGCTGACCGGGTTGCCGCGGCTGCGGCGCATCGCGATGATCACCGCGTACAGCGAGGGCTGGGCGCTCTACACGGAACGGCTCGCCGACGAGATGGCTCTCTTCTCCAGCGACCTGATGCGCCTCGGCATGGTGGCCGAGGATTCGGTGCGCGCGGCGCGCCTGGTCGTCGACACCGGTTTGCACGCGCTGCGGTGGACGCGTGAGCAGTGCGTCGAGTTCCTGCGTGCCCACACAGTGTTGAGCGAGGTCGAGGTGCAGTCCGAAACGGACCGGTACATCGAGTCGCCGGGCCAGGCGCTGGCGTACATGACCGGCCGCCTGGAAATCCTGCGCCTGCGCCGGTTCGCGTCGGAGACGCTCGGGGAAGCGTTCTCCCTCAAGGACTTCCACGGCGTCGTGCTCGGCGGCGGTCAGCTGCCCCTGAAGGTGCTCGACGACGTCGTCCGCGCGTGGGTCGGTCAGTGCTGCATGCCGTAGGACTTCTGGCACGGGTAACCGTCGTTGGTGGCGGACCAGCCGGCCGGATAACCGTTCTGCGCCCAGGCGGCGTACGCCTGCGCGTAGGAGTACCCGCGGGCGTGGAGCCACTGGCACGGCGTCTGCCCGGCCGAAGGGGTGATGGTGATCCACGGCTGCGCGGCGATCCAGCTCGGCTGCGCGTACCACTGGTTCGAAGCAACGGCTTTCGGTGCGACAACAACGGTTTGCGGCGGCTGCACGACAACGGTCTGCGGCGGCGCGACGGTGACGGTGGGCGTGGCCGCCGCGGTGACGGTCGCGGTGGCGGGCGCCTGAGCGGGACTTCCGGCGACGGTGCGCGGCAGGCCACAGGCGGCCAGCGCGAGAACGGCGGAGAGGGCGGCGGTCGCGCGGAGGATGCGCATGGGCTGGCTCATTTCGTCCGGGTCAGGTGGCTGCCACGATCGGCATCTTCCGTGTCCGCCCCAGGAATCGGGTGGACGGCGGAAAGCGCACTTGATCCGGGGGAATCGCGACGCGAACGTTATCCCGTGACATTCACCCGTTCTGGCGGCTGATGTCGTAAGCCGTCATCGCCGCGGCCAGGTGGCGGGCGTCCGCCGGGCGGGTTGCGTCGTAACCCGTGATCAGCTGGATGCGGCCGAGGCGGTAGGTCAACGTGTTGCGGTGGATGTTCAACGCCGTCGCCGCTTCGCCGCGGTTGTAGCCCGACGTCACGAATGCGCGCAACGCGTCGATCAGGTGCGGATGGTCCTCCAGCGGCGAAAGAACCGCAGCAAGCGCTTCCCGCGCCGGGCTCGGCCGGGCCAGCTGGTATTCGATCGCCAGGTCGGCCAGCCGGTACAACCGCGGCGGACGGCGCAGGCTTTCCGCCAGCGCCAGGATCTCCACGGCTTCGGAATGCGCCGCGGGAATGTCTTCGAGCGCACCCGCGCGGGCCGACGCCGCGACGCACGGACGGCCGCAGAGGACGTCCACCCGCGCCGCCACCTCGTCTGCCGAGGATGCCGAAGACGACGGGGGCACCAGCAGCACACCGCCGTCCCCCTTGAACGTCACCAGGACACCCGCCTGACCGTCCAAATCGGACCGGATCGCGCGGAAGAGGTCCGTCGCCTCGCGGGAATCCGGGGGCGCCGGCCGCAGCGGCAGGTGGAACACCACGACGTCGTAGCTCGGCGCGAGCTCGCGGTGGCGCACCGGGCGGCCGGCGAGCAGGCTGGCCGCGAGGTTCTGGCGGTCCTCCCGCCGCTCCCAGTCGAGGGCGTCGCGCTCGCGCAGGTACGCCGACGCGACCCGCGGCATCACCTCGCCGAGGAAGTCCAGCATCCGCGCGCCGAGCACCGCGCGGTCGCCGTCGGCCTGCTCCCACGCGACGCCGGCGGCGAGCGGGTAGATCTTCAGCACGGCCTCCAGCGGCAGGCCGTCCCGCGCCCGCTCGGCGCCCCACACGATCGGCAGCGCCAGCTCGTCCTCGGTCGGCCGCCGGTCCTCGGCGACCGTGGTCAAGAACAGCTCGAACACCGCCCGCGCGTTCGCGACCAGGTCGCCGGCCAGCACGCTCTCCGGCAGCAGCCGGTACGCCGGGATCTCGGCGGCACACCGGGTGATCATCGCGGTGGCGATCTCACCCGTCCGAGGGAACAACCTGTCGACGGTTTCCATGCCCGGTATTGTCACCATGCACAAACGGCCACGGCAAGTTTCTGCGCGTTCTGCCAGCAGACAGCCTTGATTGTGTGGTTCATGCTGTGCATAGCAACCAGACGAAGGGACTTCGCAATGGCGCGAGGAATGGCGCGGGGAACAAAACGATGGCTGGCCGGACTCGGGATCGCGGGCCTGCTGGCCCTGGGTGCGGCGGCCCCGGCCCAGGCCGCGCCCAGCGGCGGGAACAACAACTTCGGCTGCCACCCGAGCGCCGCCCACCCGAACCCGGTCGTGCTGCTCCACGGCACCTTCGCCACCTACTACGAAGACCTCAACTTCCTGCAGGCCGACCTCGCCGCGCGCGGGTACTGCACGTTCTCGCTGACCTACGGCGCCTACCCGCAGTTCCCGTTCGTCGGCGGCCTCAAGCCGGTCGCGGAGTCGTCGCTGGAGATCAAGAACTTCGTCGAAAAGGTCCGCGCGGCGACCGGCGCGGCCAAGGTCGACGTCGTCGGGCACTCCGAAGGCGGTCTCCAGTCGATCTACCTGGCCAAGATGCAGGGCATCCAGAGCGAGATCGGCCAGGTCGTCGCGATCGCCCCGCCGACCCACGGCGCCAACGCGTCCGGGCTCCTGACGCTGGCCTACACCGTGCTCGGCAAGGGCACCTGGGACACGATCGTGAAGACGATCGGCCTCCCGATCTTCGCCGACGAGCTGGACGGCGGCGCGGCGATCGTCGCCCTCAACACCGGCCCGGTCGCCCAGCCGGGCATCGGCTACACGATCATCACCTCGCGCTACGACGAGCTGGTGACCCCGACGGAGACGTCGTTCATCCGCGAGCCGGGGGTGCACAACATCTACGTCCAGGACTCGTGCCCGTTCGACCCGGTCGGCCACATCGGCGAGGCGTACGACCTCAATGTCTGGCACCTGGTCTCGGGCGCCCTCGACCCGGTGCATGCCGCGCCGATCAAGGTCTGCGCGGTGGGCTCGCCCGGCTGACGCGGTCTGCCCGTCCTTTCCCGCTGGTATTCTTGCGGCGGCGGAGGGGTGGTTCCCATGTCCCGGAAAAAAGCGTTCGTCGTGCTCGCCGTGATCGCGGGTCTCGCGGCGGCCGGGCTCAGCGCCGCCGCCGCCGCGAGGCAACCCGGTCCCGAAACCCCGGTGGTGCACACCAACCCCCAGGACCCGGCCGAGGTCGACCGCCACTGGACGCCCGACCGCATCCGGCAGGCCGACGAAAACATGCGCCACCAGAGCGGTCCGGACGACTAGGCGTATCTGCGCCCCTTCCTGCCCCCTCTTCTCGGTGCGGGTTTCCGGCTTGGGGGGATGACATGAACGACGACTTCGTGGCACTCGAACACCGGCGGAGCCAGGTCCTCGAACGCGTCGGGAGGCTCAGCCGGCGGGAACACGAAATCCTCGTCCTGCTCGGCCACGGCCTGTCCAACCGCGGCATCGCCCGCCGGCTGGGCATCAGCGAGCGCACCGTGAAGTTCCACGTCAGCAACGTCTTGATCAAGCTGCGCGTCGAGTCGCGGCTGCAGGCGGGCTCGGTCGCCGGCCTGCTCAGCTCCCGGCCGGAGCACCCCGGTCTCCCCTGAACGGCGCAACTCCAAGGTCCAGTGTCGCCGCCCGGCGCGCGGCGGGAGGCTGGCTGCCGGGCGGGACCACCGCCCGGGGGAACCTGGAGGTGCCCAGTGAGACGTACCCGATCGGCAGGGGCGGTCCTTGCCGTCGTAGTGCTCGGGGGAATGCTGGTCCACGGCACGGCGCAAGCCGCGACGACAGCCGACGCGGTGCCCGGCAAGGCATCCGCGGCAGTCGTCCAGCAGGCGACCACACCCGCGAAGGACGTCCTGAGCCAGTGGACACCCGAGCGGATGCGCGCCGCCAAGCCGGCCGACGTGCCCGCCGAGCGGCACGGCGCCGAACCGCAGAGCCACGTCCTGCCGGCGACTTCCGCGCCGGGCGCGGCCGGACCGAAGTCCGCTCCGCAGGGCCCGCCCGCGCTCACCTCGCTCAGCCAGTCGGGGGTCTGGACCGCGCACGGCCAGATGCCCGCGTCGACCGTCGGCAAGCTCTACTTCGACGAGCCCGACGGCGGTCACCAGTGCACCGCCAGCGTGATCAGCTCCGCCAACCGCAGCATGGTCTGGACCGCCGGGCACTGCGTCACCGACGGCGCGAAGCACTGGTACAGCAACTTCGTCTTCGTCCCGGACTACGCCGGCTCCGGCGAGCCGCTGGGCCGGTGGACCTGGAAGTCGTTGTCCACACCGAACGGCTACTTCGACGGCAAGGACAGCGACTACGACTTCGCGGCCATCTCGCTGTGGCCGAACGGCAACGGTGTGAGCGTCGCGAACGCGACCGGCTGGCAGGGCTACAAGTTCGGCCAGGGTTACGACTGGAACGTCTACGAGTTCGGCTACCCGTTCGACACGCACCCGGCCCGCCCCGGCATCACCGGGCAGCAGCTGCGCTACTGCACCGGGACGACGTGGCGCCCGGGGATCTGGCCGTTCCAGCCCGACCAGGAGGCCATCCACTGCGACCAGGGCCACGGCGCGAGCGGCGGCCCTGGCTCGACGACCTGCAGCTCGCCCGCGGCTGGGGCTACCTCGTCGGCAACGTGAGCTACCACTCCGACGACAACTCCGACGAGGAGCGCAGCCCGCACTTCGGCGACGCGGCGATCAACGTCTACAACGCCCAGCAAGCCGTCTGACCCCACCCCGGGGGGGGGGGGGGGGGGGGGTGGGGGCCGGAGGACCCACCACCAACACGGAAAGGAAGGGAGAGCGCGGA